>JBILKP010000317.1:0-3345 GCA_044376625.1 Gemmatimonas sp.
AGCAGCGGCAGGAGGGCGGGACGCGGCAACGAAGGACGGGACATGGCACGGCTCCGGAGGTGAGGGGCGGGGGCCACGCCCGGCACCGGCCGGATCACAGCATCCCCCAGAAACTGCGGTCGATATCGATCGCGAAACGCCACCGCCCGTCGCGCACCCCGCGCGCCACGTCGGCCCGGATCAGGTCAAAGAAGAAGAGCGCGCCCACCCCCACCGACGGCCACACCCCGCCCTCCGGTGGCGACGGGCACACCCCCACCGCCAGGCATCGCACCCGGGTGTCGGGGAGCGCCACGGTGCCGGTGAGCTGGGCAAACGGCGCCAGCGTGACCCGCCCCGGCGCCTTCCCCCACTTCCCCAGCGGCAACGCCGGCGCCGGTACGGGCTGCCGGAATTCCACCCGCTGCGACAGCACCGCGCGCGACGGCAGCGCGGCAAAGCCGTACCCCGGCGCCGACCAGGCCCCGCCGGCGTACACCCCCCACTGCGGTGGAACCGCCGCGCCGGCGCCGCCCCCCGCCACCCCACCCCCCCAGCTGCGCAGCACCACCGCCCGGTCCCCCGCCAGCGGCCACGCCACCTCCAATGCCCCGGTGGCGCGCAGCAGCTGCCGCCGCACCGACGCCCCGTCGCCGTCGGTGCCATGCACCGCCCCCGCCGACAGCGCCAGCGACCAGCTTCCGCGCGTGCGGTGCCCGTCGCCGGCCACCCACCCGCGCCCGCCGGTCACCTCCCCCCGCACCCCCTGCAGCCGCCACGCCGCCAGCGGCGGCAGGTAGCGGCCATGCGCGGGGCGCCCCACCACGGGGAGCGGCGCCTCCTGCTCGTACGCCACGCGCCACCCCCACGGCACCCCCGACGTGGGCGCGCGCCGCCCCATCACCCCCAGCGCCCGCACCCCCAGCGGCAACGTATGGTCGCTGCCAAATAGCGCCGAAGCCAGCGTGTTGGTCACCCCGCTCCGCTCGCCAAGGCCCACATCGCGCACCTCCGACTCGGCAAACAGCTGCACCGGCGGCGTCCCCCCGAAGGCGGGGGCCACCCCCACCGCCAGCTGCCCCTTGAGCCGCGCGTCCCCCACCCCGTAGCGCCCGCGCGCCGTGACCAGCGCCCCGCCAAAGCGGCGCGCCACCCCCGCGCCCACCGCCACCCCTTCGGCCCGATTGGCGCGCAGCAGGTCGCTCACCGACCGCCCCACCACCCGGGGCTGCGCCCCGCGCGACAGCAACGCCGCCGTCACCGCCGCCTCCGCCTGCGTGCGCGCCTGCGCCACCTCCTCCGGGGTGGCCACCTGCAGCGTGGGGGGGAGCACATCCACCACCCGCCCCGCAAAGGGGTACGCCCGCTGCGAATCCACCGGCGCGGCGCTCCATCGCGGCAGCGCCTGCACCGTCGGCGCCACCCGCTCGTTCACGGTGTACCCCCCCACCTCCCAGTGCCCGCGCACGATCCCCCGCGCCGGCAGCTCGAACCAGGTGCTCGCGCGCACCACCTCCACCTCCTGGCGCCGCGGCAGCCAGTACCGCTGCGCCACCAGCCCGTTCTCCAGCGTCACCACCAGCGACTCGATCCGCCGGTCCAGGATCGCCGCGCGCGTGAAGGTCATCGACAGCCGCACCACCGCCGCCGTCTCCCGGTCCAGGTACACGCTCCCCACCGCCGCCGGCTGCGACGGGTCGCGCGGCTGGAAGCGCACCTCGTCCACCAGGATCGTGCGCCCGGGGAGCGTGATGGTGACCGGGGTTCCCGCGGTGTAGCGATACCGGGCCGGCGCCCCCGCCCCCAGCGGGTGCGGCACGTCGCGCACATCCTGCCCGTCCCCCAGGCGGATGCGGTCGGGGAGGTTGTCCAGCACCACGCCATAGCGGTCACGGTAGTACTGCACCTGCGCGGGGAGCAGCGTGGTGTCGCGCCGCCCCACCAGGCGCTGGGCGCTGCGCCCGGGCTGCCACCACGCCAGGCGCAGCGCCAGCTCCTCGCTCTGCACCACCCGGGGAGGGATCAGCCCGCCGTCCCCCAGCTGCCCCAGGAACGCCAGGAAGCCGTGCGCGTCGGCCTCGTATGAAAGCAGCGTGCTGTCGGCCAGCTGCCCCTGGCGGCGGGCGATGGCGCGCGCCACCAGCGAGTCGGTGGGGGACAGCGCGGGTTGGGCGGAGGCCGGCGGCGGGGGAAGCGACGGGGGCAGAGGCGAAGGCAGCGGCGCCGGCTGCGCGGCCACGAGTCCGTGCGCCCCCAGCCACAGGCAGGCCATCGCCCCACCCCGCCGCCACCCGGCACGGGGGAGCACCGGCGCGCAGCCGGCAGGCAGGGAGCGGAGCGTGGCGGCCATCGAGGCGGAGAGGGGGGCAACCCGGCGGATCCGAGCGAGCGCAACCTACCCGCCCCCGGGCGCTAGGCGCCAGCGGGTTCTCCCCCTAGACTCCACCCGTCCGGTTGGTCAACCGGGTGCCCACCCTCATTCGTCCCTCCTCCATGCGCTTGCGCTCCCTGCCGTTCGCGGCCGCCGCCCTGCTGCTGGCCGCCTGCACGCCGGCCAAGAAGCCCACGCCGGCCCCCACTCCCGCCGCGGCCCCGGCCCGCCCCGCCAACGGCGCCCCCGGCGCGGCCCCGACGCTCCCCGGCAACGGGCAGCCGGCCGGCCAGCCCCCCGCCGGCGGTCCCCCCAACATCGGCGCCCTCGCCGGCGCGCTGGGCGGCCAGGCCGACCCCAACCCGCGCCCCTACGCGCAGGTCATCACCCCGCGCGCCAAGAGCAAGACCGGCGTCTTCGGCGTGCACCAGGTGGGCTCGCGCCTCTACTTCGAGATCCCCGCCGCCGAGATCGGCAAGGACTTCGTCGTCACCACCGTCCTCGCCGGCACCCCCGCCGGGATCGGCATCCGCGGCACCCTCGTGGGCGGCGACCGCGTCATCCGCTTCGAGCGGCGCGAGAACCGCGTCTACGTGCGCGACGTCAACTTCGACAACATCGCCACCGACCCGAAGCAGCAGACGGCGAAGGCGATGCAGCTGATCGAGTTCTTCCCCATCCTCGCCGCCCTCAACGTCGAGGCGTACGGCAAGGACTCCAGCGCCGTGGTCGAGGTGACGCGCATGTTCACCGGTGGCGTGCCGGAATTCGCCGCGGGCGGCCGCCGCGCCTCGGTGGACGCGGCCCGCTCCTTCGTCGAGAAGTTCGCCGCCTTCTCGCGCAACGTGAACGTCACCGCCACCCAGACCTTCACCGCGGGGGGCGCCCCGGGCGGCCTCAGCCTCCCCGGCCTCTCCCTCGGCGGCCCCGCCGGCGCCACCACCGAGTCCTACACCTTCTCGGTGGTCAAGCTCCCCGACCAGCCCATGATGCCG
>JBILKP010000318.1:0-3342 GCA_044376625.1 Gemmatimonas sp.
TGCAGCTGACGGTGAGCCCGTCGCACGGCGCCCCGGGAGACCCGGTGCGGGTGCGCGTGGAGCTGCGCACGGCGGACCACGCCCCCATCCCCGACGCCGTGGTCACCGCCACCCTGGCGCCCGCCGATGGCGCGGGGGCCGGGGTGGCCGCGGCGTCGCGGGCCCTGCTGGCGCCGCAGGTCTCCGCCCCCGGGGCGTACCTGGGGACGCTCCCGCTGGCGGACAGCGGGCGCGTGGCGGTCACCGTCACCGCCGTGCGCGGGCGCGACACGCTGGGGGTGGCCTCGGCGCTGCTGCTGGCCGACACGCTGGGGGCCGACCAGCCGCTGGACGAGGAAGGGGGCGCGCGGCTCCGCGCGATGGCCCGCGCCACCGGTGGGCAGGCGTACGATCCCGCCACGGTGGCCGCGCTCCCCGCCGACGCGGCGATCACGCGGGCGGGGATCACGGTGAAGGAGGCGCACGACGTGTGGGACATGCCGGTGCTGTTCCTGCTGCTGCTGGCCCTGCTGGGTGCCGAGTGGGGAGTGCGCCGGTGGCGGGGGCTGGCATGAGGGGCGCACGGGGGCGAGCGGCGCGGCTGGCGGTGGCGTGCCTGGCGGCCGGCGCGCTGTGGGCGGGGCCCGCGGCGGCGCAGCGCGCGCACGTGCTGGTGGTGGCGGGGCTGTCGGGGGAGCCGGCGTACCGCGCCGGCTTTGCGGCGGCGGCCCGCGCCACCCGCGAGGCGGCGCGCACCCGGTGGGGGGTGGCCGACTCCAGCGTGATCGTCCTCACCGAGGACTCCCTGCCGGTGGCCGGGGTGAGCGACGGGCGCAGCACGCGCGCGAACGTGCAGGCGGGGCTGGCGCGGCTGGCCGCGCGCGCGCGCGCCGGCGACGTGGTGCTGGTGCTGCTGCTGGGGCACGGTGCGGGGGAAGGCGCGGGGTCGCGCGTGAACCTGCCGGGCCCCGACGCCACGGCCGCCGACTACGCCGCGTGGCTGGCCCCGCTGGCCGCGCAGCAGGTGGTGGTGGTGAACGCGGCCAGCGGCAGCGGCGACTTCGTGCCGGTGCTGGCCGCCCCGGGGCGCGTGGTGATCACCGCCACGCGCAGCGCGCTGGAGCGCAACGCGCCGCGCTTTGCCGCGCCCTTTGCGGAGGCGCTGGGGAGCGACGCGGCCGACACCGACAAGGACGGCCGGCTGTCGGTGCTGGAGCTGTTCCGCTTCACGCGGGCGGCGGTGGCGCGCGCCTACGAGGCGTCCAACACGCTGCAGGTGGAGCACCCGGTGCTCAGCGACTCGGCGGCGGCGGCACGCATCGCCTTCGCGCGCGAGGCGGCGCCCGCCAACGCGCGGGTGGCGGCGCTGCTGGCCGAACGGCAGGCGCTGGAGTCGGCGCTGGCGGCGCTGCGCGGGCGCAAGGGCGCGATGGACGCCGCGGCCTACGAGGCGGAGCTGGAGCGGCTGCTGGTGGCCATTGCCGAGAAGACGCAGGCCATCAAGGCGGCGGGGGGGACGCGATGACCGCGCGCGCCGTGGCACACCGGGCGCGGGCGGTGGCGCTGCTGCTCGCGGTCCCCCTGGGGGTGCGGGCGCAGGCGGCCGCCGACCCGTGGACGCCCGTGGTGGCCGAGGCGGAGCGCGCGGCGCGGCGCGGGGCGCACGACCGCGCGCGGGAGGCGGCGTCGCGCCTGCTGGCGGCCCGCGCGGGAACGGCAACGGCCCCTGCGGCCGCGCGGCTGGCCGAGGGGCGCGCGTGGCAGCTGCTGGCCGCGGGGAATCCGCAGGCGGTGCGCAACGCGCTGGCGGCGTACGACGCGGCGGCGGCGGCCGACACGCTGGCCCCCGAGCCGCTGCTGCGGCTGGGCGCGCTCTGGTTGGGCGCGTACAACGCGCCGGAGGCCCGCGCCGCCTACCGGCAGGCGCTGGCCCGCGCGGGGACGGCGGCCCCCTGGCGCGCGGAGGCGCTGCTGGGGCTGGCGCGCACCGCGGCCTTTGACGGCCGCGAGAGCCCCGAGGCGCTGGTGCGCGAGGCGCTGGCCGCCGCGCCCGAGCATCCGGGGGCGCTGGCGCTGCTGGCCCGGCTGCAGCTGGACGCCGAAGCGGGGGACTCGGCGCGAGCCACGGCGGCCCGCGCGGTGGCCGCCGCAGCGGACGCGGATTCCCCCGGGGCGCTGGAGGCGTGGAGCGTGCAGGGCGCGGTGGCGTGGCTGTTGGGCGACTCGGCCACGCTGCGCACCGCGCGCGCGGGGGCGGCGCGGCTGCAGCCCACGCTGGCGGCGCTGCACCTGGAGCAGGCGGAGACGGCGGTGCGGCACCGGCGCTACGCAGAGGCCGCGCCGCTGGCCGCGCGTGCC
Source organism: Gemmatimonas sp. (assembly GCA_044376625.1). Taxonomy (GTDB): domain Bacteria; phylum Gemmatimonadota; class Gemmatimonadetes; order Gemmatimonadales; family Gemmatimonadaceae; genus Gemmatimonas. Next base: position 2,338 of record JBILKP010000318.1, read on the forward strand.
GTGGCCGGGGACTCGCTGACGGTGCGCGCGCTGGAGGTGCTGGGCACCACGCAGCTGCGCCTGGGGGAGATGGCCGAGGGGCAGGCCGTGCTGGCGCGGGCGTTTGCGCTGGACCCCTTCAACGTGGTGCAGAAGAACGTGCTGGACCTGCTGGACGACCTGGGGCGCTACCGCACCATCGACCGCGGCCGCTTCCGGCTGGTGGCGCCCGCCGACGAGGCGGAGCTGCTGGCGGGGCTGCTGCTGCCGCTGCTGGAGCCGGCGTACGACTCGCTGGCCGCGCGCTACGGCCACGTGCCGGCAGGGCCCGTACGGCTGGAGCTGTTCCGGCGCTCGGCGGATTTCTCGGTGCGCTCGGTGGGCCAGGTGGGGCTGGGGGCGCTGGGGGTCAGCTTTGGCGCGGTGCTGGCCATGGACGCCCCCAGCGCGCGCGCGCCGGGGAGCTACAACTGGGGGACCACCGCGTGGCACGAGCTGGCACACACCTTCACGCTGGGCGCGTCGGGGCACCGGGTGCCGCGATGGCTGTCGGAGGGGCTGTCGGTGGTGGAGGAGCAGCGGGCGGGGCGCGGCTGGGGGATGGATCCGGGGGTGGACTTCCTGGTGCGGCTGGCGCGCGGGACGCTCCCGCCGGTGAGCCGCCTGACCGACGGCTTCGTGCGCCCGCGCGCCCCCGAGGAGGTGGGGCACGCGTATGTGCAGGCCGCGCTGGTGTGCCGATGGATCGAGGCGCGGTTCGGCGCGCGCGCGCTTCCCGCGCTGCTGGCGGCGTATCGGGACGGCGCGGACACGCCGGCGGCGTTCACGCGGGTGCTGCGGCTCTCGCCGGCGCAGGTGGACAGCGGCTTTGCCGCGTGGGTGGCGCAGGAGCTGGCCACGGGGGTGGCGGCCGTACGGGGCGCCGACGCACGCGACAGCAGTGGGGGGGCGTTCGTGGCGGCCATGCGCGAGGGGATGCGGCTGCTGGCCACGGACACCGTGCGCGCGCGAGTGCGGCTGGCGGCC
>JBILKP010000319.1:0-3339 GCA_044376625.1 Gemmatimonas sp.
TGGCGGCGGTGCTGGTGGGCGCCTGGGGCGGCGCGGCGCCGCTGGGGGCGCAGGAGTCCAAGGCGGTCTCGGTGGGGGTAAGCGGCGGGGTCTCGCTGCCCACCCAGGACCTGGGGGACCTGACCGATCCCGGCTTCAGCGTGGCCGGGCACCTGTGGGTGAACCCGTCGGGGATGCGGATGGTGCGCTTTCGCGGCGACCTGAGCTACGACCGGTGGGGGGCGAAGAACGCCAACGTGGCGGGGCAGGACGTGGACTGGTACGGCGTGGGGGTGGCGGCCAATGCGCTGTTCCGCCCGGGGGTGGAGCCGGAGGCCACCTTCCGGCCGTACCTGTTGCTGGGGGCCGGGATCTACAGCCTCAAGAGCACCGCCAGCGGCGCCAAGACCGAGTCGGACTTCGGGCTCCAAGGCGGGGGCGGGCTGGAGTTCCAGCTGTCGGGGTTCAGCACCTTCCTGGAGGCCAAGTACGTGAACTCCTTCGCCAGCGGCACCGACCGCAACTGGGTGCCGGTGACGTTCGGGGTGCGGTTCTAGCCGTCGCTGAGGGGCGGTCGATCCCCGGTGGTGCACGCCCTGCGGCGCCCCGGGGGGCTCCCGCCCCTCTGCTGCGGTATTGACGGCGTTTTTCCCGCGCCCGATATTCGCGGCGATTGACGCCCCGAGAGGGGGGTCGCAGCCCCTCGCGTCAATCACCTGGCGTGGGGGGCTTGGCGTTGCCGTCCCTCGCGCCGGGTCCCACCGCCGCCGTCGCCGGGTCGCCCCCGGCGGCGGGCCATTACCTCGTGAGGGACAGCATGCGCAGCACCGGCAAGGTGAAGTGGTTCAATGATGCCAAGGGCTTTGGCTTCATCACCCCGGACAACGGCACGAAGGACTGCTTCGTGCACTACAGCTCGATCCAGGGCTCCGGGTTCAAGACGCTCGCCGAGGGGGATGTCGTGGAGTTCGACATCGTGGACGGGCAGAAGGGCCCCGCGGCGGAGAACGTGGTGAAGACGGGGGCCTGACGGTCGCCTGCCGGCTGGCATGCCGCACGCGGGGGGCGCGACCGACCGGGTTGCGCCCCCCGCGTGGCGTTTGGCCCTGCGGGTGGTGAGGTTTCGGCCATGAACCAGGGCAACGGACGGGCGGACGCACCCATCGTGATCGTGGGGGGCGGGGTGGCCGGGCTGGTGTGCGCGCGGCGGCTGCACCGGGCGGGGGTGCCGGTGCTGCTGCTGGAGGCGGAGGCCGAGGTGGGGGGGCGGGTGCGCAGCACGGTGCGCGACGGGGTGGTGCTGGACCACGGCTTCCAGGTGCTGTTCACGGCGTATCCCGTGCTGGGTGCCGAGCTGGAGCTGGCGGCGCTGGGGCTGGCCTCGTGCGCGCCGGCGGCCTGGGTGGTGCGCGGCGGGCGGGCGCGGCTGGTGGGGGACGCGCTGCGCGACCTTGGGCTGCTGCCGCGCGTGCTGCGCGACGGCGGCATGGGGTGGCCAGACCTGCTGCGGATGTTGCGGCTGCGGCTGCTGGCGGGATCGCTGTCGGTGGACGCGTGCTTTGCCCCGCGCTTTGCCCAGCACGACACGGCCGAGTTCCTGCGCTGGCGCGGCTTCTCGGCGGCGGCGATTGACGGGTTTTTTGCCCCGTTCTACGGCGGGATCCTGCTGGACCCCACGCTGGGGGCGTCGGCGTCGGTGCTGCTGTTCACGCTCAAGATGCTGGCGGCGGGGGACACGGCGTTGCCGGCGGGGGGGATGGGGGCGCTTGCCCGGCAGCTGGCCGCTGGCGTGCCCCCCGAGGCGATCCGGTGCGGGGCGCGGGTGGCGCGGGTGGTGGTGGAGCGGGGGGAGGCCACCGGGGTGGTGCTGGACGACGGGACGCGGGTGGATGCGCGCGCCGTGGTGCTGGCCACCGACCCCTGGAGCGCGGTGCCGCTGGCGGCCACCGCCGGGGTGACGCTGCCGCCGCCGCCGGCGCCGGTGGGGTGCACCACGGTGTACTTCACCGCGTCCGCGCCGCCGTTGCCCGGGAAGGCGCTGTGGCTGAACGCGGCCCCCGGGGCGGTCATCAGCCATGCGCTGACGGTGACCGAGGTGGCGCCCAGCTATGCGCCGCCGGGGACGTCGCTGCTGGCGGCCACGGCCGTGGGGGGGGCGGCCGTGCTGGAGGAGGAGGCGCTGGTGGCGGCGGCGCGGCGCGAGGTGGCGGCCATGGCGCAGGCGGCGGGGGTGGCGCCGGTGCCGCTGACGCATGCGGCCACCTGGCGGGTGCCGCGGGCGCAGTTTGCGCAGCCGCCGGGGTGGAGGGAACAGCGGCCGGGGCCACCGGGTGGTATATGTGAGATCTCCGGCGTGTGGATTGCCTCGGAGCTTGCCCATTCCAGTTCGCTGGACGGGGCGGCCCGCGGTGGTCTGGCCGCCGCCCACGCCATCCTGGCGTCGCGCACCGCACCACCGGGTGCGCCTGCGTGATTCACCCCTGACTTCCGTCCCTCATGCCCCGTCTTCGCCGCGCCGTCGTGGCGCTCCTGGCTGCCGCCACCGTGTCTGCCGCCGCCTCGCTCCCGCTGGCCGCGCAGGCAGCGCCGGCCGCGGAGCTACCCGGGCGCATCGTCTCGGTGAACCCGTTCCTCCCGCTGTTCGGCTTCTTCCAGGGGGAGTTCGAGTCGCGGGTGAACAAGGCGCTGACCTTTGCGGTGGCCAGCTCGTACACCGAGTGGAACAACGACCGCACCCTCAACCTGGACGCCAAGGTGCGGTGGTACGGGCAGGAGCGGGCGCCCAACGGGCTGGGGATGGCGGCGTCGCTGGGGGTGGGGCGGGTGGACCGGGACGCCTCGATCAGCTGCGACTATGCGCCGGTGATGCCCAACTGCACCACGCGCGAGCGCGGGGCGCTGACGGTGCCCGCGTTCGCGGTGGAGGGGCAGTACCAGTGGCTGCTGGGGTCGCGCCGCAACACCGCGGTGTCGGTGGGGTTCGGGGTGAAGCGCTACTTCGCGTCGGAGACCGAGATGGACGGGAACGTGCGCCCCATGGGGCGGCTGACGATCGGCTACGCGTTCAAGTGACGGGGGTGAGCAGGGGGGCCAGCACTCCTGCCACCTCGCTGAGCGCGTGCACCGTGGCCACGGCGCCGGCGGCGCGCAGGCGCTCGGGCGCCACCAGTTCGGCGTAGCCGATCACCGCCATCCCCGCCGCGGTGGCCCCCTCCACCCCCAGGGCGGAGTCCTCGACCACGATGGTGCGCTCCGGGGGGAACCCCATGGTGCGGGCGGCGTGGAGGAACAGGTCGGGGGCCGGCTTGGGGCGCGGCACCTCGGTGGCGGAGAAGCGGCGCCCCTCGAAGCGCTCCCACA
>JBILKP010000320.1:0-3334 GCA_044376625.1 Gemmatimonas sp.
GGCCTCGGCTCGACCGCATGGGGTACGAGCACTGGCTCCCCACCTACACCACGCGGCGCAAGTGGAGTGACCGCTACAAGGCCGTCACCCTCCCGCTGTTCCCCGGCTACCTGTTCTGCCGCACCGGCCCTGGGCGGTGGCACGACCTCATTCGCGTCCCCGGCGTGCTCACGCTGGTCAAGGCGGGGAATGTGGCCGCCATCGTCTCCGACGCGTACATCGAGGGGATCAAGCGCGCCATCGGCGCCCCCGGCAGCGCCCCCGAGCCGGTGGAGGAGCTGCCGGCGTACGAGCCCGGGGAGAAGGTGGTCGTGCTGGAGGGCCCCATGGCCGGGATGACGGGGATCGTGAAGGAGATGCAAAGCCGCCGCGTGCTGGTGATCTGGGTGGAGCTCATTGGCCGCGGGGTGGCGTGCACCATCGGCGCCGCCACCGTGGCGCGGGTCCCCGACGGCGCGGTCATCGGGTAGCGGCACCATGGGGGCCAATCGGCTGACGGGCAGGCGCGGTACGCGATTGGCCATCAGCCGAACGGGCCTCCACCTCGCGTACCTCGCCGCGCTCCTCGTCGCCTGCAGCGCCCCCTCCGGCGACCCTGCGCCGCCGCCCCCCGCTGTCGCCTCCATCGAGGTCGCCCCGGCCACGGCCACCGTCCAGGTGGGTGCCTCGGTGTCGCTGGCGGCCACCCCGCGCACCGCCGCCGGCGCCCCGCTCACCGGGCGTGCCGTCAGCTGGGGGTCCAGTGCCCCCGCCATCGCCACCGTGTCCAACGCCGGCGTCGTCACCGGCATCGCCCCCGGGCGCGCCGCGGTGTCCGCCACCGCCGACGGGCGGGTGGCCGTGGTGGACATCACCGTCGTCCCTGTCCCGGTGGCCACCGTGCAGGTCACCCCCGCCACCCCCACCCTCACGGCCGGCAGTACGTTGCCGCTCGCCGTCACCGTGCGCGATGCCGCCGGCGCCGTGCTCACCGGACGTGCGGCCACCTGGGGGACCGCCAACCCCGACATCGCCACCGTGTCTGCCGCCGGCGTGGTGACCGCCGTGGCACCGGGTGTGGCGCTGGTCACCGCCACCGTGGACGGCACGCGCGGCACCGCCGTGGTCACCGTGGTCCCCGCCCCCGTGGCCACCGTCACCGTGTCCCCCGCCACCACCACCGTGGCGCCCGGCGCCGTGTTCACGCTGACCGCCACCGCGCGTGACGCCGCCGGCGCCCCGCTGCCCGGGCGCGTGGCCACCTGGCGCAGCGCCGCCCCCGCCGTGGCCAGCGTCTCCCCCACCGGCACCGTGGCGGCCATCGCACCGGGGACCACCTCCATCGACGCCACCGTCGACGGCGTCAGCGGGAGCGCCGTGGTCACCGTGCGTCAGCCCGCATCCGACGTGGCGTCGGTCACGCTGGCCCCCTCCCCGCTGTTCCTGCCCACCGGAACAAGCCGCCCCCTGGCGGCCACCCTGCGCGACGCCGCCGGCGCCGTGCTCACCGGGCGGACCGTGGCGTGGCAGAGCTCCAACGCGGCGGTGGCCACCGTGTCCGCCGCCGGCGTGGTCACGCAGGTGACCGACGGCACCGTCACCATCACCGCCACCAGCGAGGGGATCAGCGGGACCGCCCAGGCGGGGAACCGCTTTCCCGCCACCGGCGGCACCACCACCGTCAGCGGCGCCGCCACCTCCACGGCGCTGTTCCAGCTCACCATCCCCGCCGGGGCCTCGTCGCTCACCGTGACGCTGGCCGGCGGGACCGGAGACCCGGACCTCTACCTCTACCGCCCCGGGGTGACCACCGAAGCCGCCTGCGAATCCATCGCGCAGGGCGCCACGGAACGGTGCGCGCTGAGCTCGGCGTCCTCCGGCGGGCTGCCGGCTGGGGTCTGGACGGTGTTGGTGTACGGATACACCGCTTATGATGGCGTGATACTGACGGTATCTGTTGCAGGGGGCTGAATGGTGCGTGGTGACCCGGGCGTTTCCTGCCTCTGGCTTCGCCGAGGGGCCCTGGGTATGAGGGAGAGGGACGAGGTCATCGGGACGGTGTATTCAATACCGTCCCTACGCCCTAACATCGCTCCCTCATACCTAGGGCCCCTAAGCGCAGCCTCAGGCGGTAAGAGGCCGGAGAACACACGATCAGGGCCCCTAAGCGCACCCTCAGGCAGGAAGAGGTCGGAGCCCACCCGATCACTGTTACCGCCCTGTCACTTGGCCCCCCCCGCCCTTGTGACATGCGTGGCCAAGACTTGCCGACATGCGCGTCGCCATGATCGGTACCGGCTATGTCGGCCTTGTCTCCGGGGCCTGCTTTGCCGAGTTCGGCCCCCAGGTCACCTGCGTGGACGTCGACGCCGACAAGGTCGCGCGGCTGGCGCGGGGGGAGATCCCCATCTATGAGCCCGGGCTGGACGCCCTCGTGGCGCGCGGGGTGCAGGGCGGCCGGCTGCGCTTCACCACCGACCTGGCCGCCGCGGTGGGCGAGGCCGATGTCGTGTTCATCGCCGTGGGGACCCCTTCGCGGCGTGGCGACGGGCATGCCGACCTGCGCTACGTCGAGGCCGCGGCCGTCGAGGTCGCGCGGGCGCTGCGCGGCTATACCGTCGTGGTCACCAAGAGCACCGTCCCCGTGGGGACCGGGCGGCAGGTGGAGGCGCTCATCCGCCAGGCCAACCCCGCGGCGGAGTTCGACATGGCGTCCAACCCCGAGTTCCTGCGCGAGGGGTCGGCCATTGAGGACTTCATGCACCCCGACCGCGTCGTCATTGGCGCCGAGCGCGAGCGGGCGCGCCAGCAGCTGGCGGCGCTGTACCGGCCGCTGGCGCTGCGCGAGGTGCCCATGGTGATCACGGCACTCGAGACCGCCGAGCTCACCAAGTACGCCGCCAACGCCTTCCTGGCCACCAAGATCTCGTTCATCAACGAGATCGCCGACCTGTGCGAGCGGGTGGGGGCTGATGTGCAGGAGGTGGCGCGGGGGATGGGGATGGACCGGCGCATCGGGCGCACCTTCCTGCACGCCGGGCCGGGGTACGGCGGGTCGTGCTTTCCCAAGGATACCGTCGCGCTCATGCGCACTGCGCAGGAGGTGGGCACGCCGCTGCGCATCGTCGAGGCGGCGGCGTCGGTGAACGACACGCGCAAGGGGCGGATGGCGTCGCGTGTGATCGCGGCGTGCGGCGGGAGCGTGCGCGGCAAGACCATCGCCGTGCTGGGGGTGGCGTTCAAGCCCAACACCGACGACATGCGCGAGGCCCCCAGCCTGGCCATCATCCCCGCGCTGCAGGACGCCGGGGCCACCGTGCGCGCCACCGATCCGGCGGCGATGGCCGAGGCCGCC
>JBILKP010000089.1:0-10555 GCA_044376625.1 Gemmatimonas sp.
GTACTGGACCAGCTCGTCGAAGGTGATGCTGGTATCCGCCAGCTGCATGAGCGCCGACTGCTGGGGGCGGAACCCCATCATCTGGGGCGCCACATAGGCCGGAAAGCGGTCGGGGGTGAAGACCAGCGGCCAGGTGACCGTCCAGGGCGGGTCATTCGCGTTCTGCAGCCACCCGGTGGGCGGATCCATCACGTGCGGGAGCTCACGGTACGAGAGGTAGTCGGTCCAGATGAGGGCCGAACTGTCGCCACGGACCGGAGCGGACCAGGTGGCGACGTCACCGCGGGCGCGCCGCGGCGTCTTGCCGCCGAAGAGGTAGTAGATGTGGCCGTCGCCGCTGGCCGCCATGATGTTGAAGGTCGGCACGTGCAGCCCCTGCACGATCCCCTCGAACTCCGCCATCGACCTGGCGCCCCCCATGGCCCACCACTGCTCCACGGCCCGGGGATCGTCGAGCCCGGCGACGCGCAACGCGAAGGTGCCGGTGCTGTCCTCGCGGAACACCGGGCCATGCACCGACTCCTTCACCACGAGCGTGTCAGTGCGGACCGCGCCCGCCATCCGGACCTGCAGCAGCTCGGTGCGCGTGGCATAGGGGCGCACGGCGCCATCCAGCAGGTAGCCGCCTCCCGACGGGACGAGCCGGTAGACGTCGGCCCCGTCGTGCGTGTTCACGGTGTGCGACCACCCCAGGTGGTCGTTGAAGCCGATGAGCGGCGACGGCATCCCCACCAGTACGATGCCGGTGAAGTTGCGCCCCGGCGTGACGATGTGCACCTCGTGGAAGAGGAACAGGTCCCGCCAGGGGAGGTGCGGGTTGCCCAGCAGCAGCGGCCGCCCCGACGCCGACCGGCGGCCGGAGACCGCCCACATGTTGGACGCCGGCGGCGGGTCATTGCGCATCGTGCCCGGGAGCTCCACCTGCCGGCCAAGCATGAACAGGAAGTTGATGACCTTCTGCTCGTGGGCGAGCGCGTCCTCGGGGGTGATGGGGAGCACCGCCTTGAGGGAATCGGGGATGGCCTCGGGGTGCTCCGCGACGTAGCGATTGGCGCCCGTCGCGAAGGCCGCGAGGTTGGCGCGCATGGCGGGGGAGAGCTGGCGGTACCACGCCGCCGCCCGCGCCGGGATGCCCATGGTGCGCACGAAGCGGTCGTTGTCGAGGTGCGACGGCCCCCAGTACTCCGCCGCCCGCCCGCGCGCCTCGCCGTAGAGCTTGAGGATGAGGTTGCCGTGGGAGGCCATCTGCGCGTAGCCGTAGCCGTGGAAGGCGCCGCTATCGGAGGACGCGTAGATGTGGGGGATCCCGTAGCGGTCCCAGAGGATCTCCGTGGCCCCGCCACGGCCGGGGGCGATCGACGTGCAGCCGGCCAGGAGGAGCGCGAGCGCCGGCAGGAGCCGGGCACCGAGCGGGCGGGACGGATGGCGGACCGGGCGGGTGTCGGACGCGATGGGTGCCATGCGAGGACCAGATGGTGTGACCCCAGCGCGGCGCGGGTGCGCAGCAAGGGGATATCAGTGCCTGACGCGGGTGCCTGACGGAGGTGCCTGACGGAGGTGCCTGCGAGCCCGGCGGGCGCGCCGCGGGTGTCGCCCTGCCGCTGCCTTACTGCGCTGCGATGCCGGCGCGCCCGCCACGCAGCACGTACTTCTGGATCTTGCCGGTGGCCGTCTTGGGGAGCTCGGCCACCAGGGTGAACGCCTTGGGAACCTTGAACCCCGCCAGCTGCTCGCGCGCGAAGGCGCGCAGCGCCTCGTCGGTGGCGGCAGCGCCGGGGCGCAACACCACGAACGCGTGCGGCACCTCCCCCCACTGCGCGTGCGGCACCCCCACCACGGCCACCTCCAGCACCGCCGGGTGACGCAGGAGGACCCCCTCCACCTCGATGGAGGAGATGTTCTCGCCGCCGCTGATGATGACGTCCTTGAGACGATCGCGGATCTCGATGTAGCCGTCGGGGTGCACCACCGCGGCGTCGCCGGAGTGAAACCATCCGCCCGCCAAGGCGCGGGCGGTGGCCTCGGGGTCGTTGTAGTACCCCGCCATCACCACGTTGCCGCGCACCACGATCTCCCCCACCGTGGCGCCGTCGCGCGGCACCGGCGCACCGGCGTCGTCGACCACCTGCACCTCCCCCGACGTGATCAGCTCCACCCCCTGCCGCGCCTTGCGCCGCGCGCGCTCGGCGGGGGCCAGCGCCTGGTCCCCGGGGCGCGGCTCGCAGACAGTGATCAGCGGGGAGGTCTCGGTGAGCCCGTACACGTGGGTGATGGTCCACCCCAGCTCCTCCTCCACCCGCTCGATGGTGGCGGCGGCCGGTGGCGCGCCGGCGGTGAGCACGCGCACGCCGCGCGGCGCCTCCGCGCGCAGCTCCGCGGGGGCGTTGGCCACGGTGATGAGCACCGTGGGGGCCGCGCACAGCGCGGTGACGCGCTCGCGGGCGCCGGTGGTGAACACCCCGGCCGCGTCCACCTTGCGCAGGCACACGTGCGTCCCCCCCACGGCCGTCACGATCCAGGTGAAGGTCCAGCCGTTGGCGTGGAACATGGGCAGCGTCCACAGGTACCGGTCGGCGCTGGTCATGGGGTGGTGCACCAGCGTGCCCACGGCGTTCACCCACACGTTGCGGTGCGTGACCATCACCCCCTTGGGGCGCGAGGTGGTCCCGCTGGTGTAGTTGATGGCGATGAGGTCCTGCTCGGCGACGGCGGGGCGCACCACGTCGGGGCCGGCGGCGGCCAGCAGCGTCTCGTACTCCAGGCACCCCTGGGCGGTCCCCTCCAGCGCCACGACGTGCTCGACGTGCGGGAGCTCGTGGCGGATGGCGGCCACCTGCGCCAGGTACTCCTCGTGCACGCACACCACGCGGCTGCCGCTGTGGGCGATCATGTACGCCCAGTCGGACGGCAGCAGGCGGTAGTTGAGGGGCACGATGACCGCGCCGATCTGGGGCACCGCGTAGTACCCCTCCAGGTGCGCGTGCGTGTTGGGGGCGATGTACGCCACCCGGTCGCCGGGCCCCACGCCCAGGCGCTGCAGCGCGTGCGACCAGCGGTCGACGCGGTCGAAGAACTGCGCGTAGGTGAAGCGGCGGTCGCCGTCGACCACCGCCTCGCGGTGCGCATGGATGGCGCGCGCGCGCCGGGCGAATTCCAGGGGGGAGAGGGGCGTGTCCATGGGGGGCGCGGGACGGGCGGGGCGGGGGCGGTCAGTCGATCTGCCGCTCGCCCGACCCCATGAGGAGGTAGACCACCGCGCCCACCACCGAGATGGCCGCCGTGACGAGGAAGGGGGCGGCGTAGCCGCCCGTGCGCTCGACCAGCCACCCGGTGACGTACACGCCGACGATGCCGGGGATGGTCCCCGCGGTGTTGCTGATCCCCCAGATGACGTCGGCGTAGCGCGGCGCGATGTCGAGGCTGTTGGCGCCGAAGCCGGCGAGGCAGCAGGCCAGGGTGCCGGCCGCGCCGCACATGAGGAGCGCGGCGACCGTGGCGGAGGGGGCCAGCGGCATCAGCGACAGGAATGCGGCGCCCCCCAGCAGCCCGGTGCACTGCAGGCGTCGGCGCACCAGGGTGGCGGAGACGCCGGCCTTGAGCAGGTGATCGGCCCAGGCGCCGCCCACGTTGGCCATGACGAACGACGCCAGCCAGGGGGCCGCCGACAGGAGCCCGGCGCTGGCCAGCGACACGTTGAAGGTGGTCTTGAAGTACGAGGGGAGCCACGCCAGCAGCACGTACAGCGACCAGTTGTGGCAGAAATGGTTGACGATGATGGCCCACACGGCCGGGGCGCGCAGGAGGCGCCCCCAGGGGACGCGGCGGGGCGCCTCGTCGTTGGCCTCGCCCACCGCGTCGGCCACCGCCGGGTCGCGCCCCTCGCGCACCAGCCCGTACCACCCCACCGCCCACACGAACCCCAGGGCCCCGAACAGGTAGAAGGCCATGGGCCAGCCATGGTCGCGAATGATCCACCCGGTGACCGGGAGCGCGAATACGGTGCCCATGGCCAGCCCGCTGCTGAAGAGCGCCACGGCACGGGAGCGGCGCTCGGGGGGGACCCACCGCCCCAACATGTTGAAGGAGCCCGGGAACACCGCAGCCTCGCCAATGCCCAGCGCAATGCGCGCCGCGATGAGCGCGGGGAGCGACAGCTGCGCCGCGACGGGGGTGAGGAGGGTGAACAGCGACCACCAGAGGACCGCCGCCCCCAGCACGCGCCGCCCGCCGTAGCGGTTGGTCAGCCATCCGGCGCCCACCTGCAGCAGCAGGTAGCCCACGAAGAACGACGACAGCACGAGCCCCTTCACGGACTCGGTCCACCCCAGCTCCTGCTGCATGGGGATGGCGGCCACCGACAGGTTGCTGCGGTCCAGGTAGGAGATGAAGACCGCGGCAAAGCAGAGGAGCACCACCGTCTGGTACGCCGGCCAGCGGCCGGTGGGGGACGCGGAGGAGGGCGTCATGTCAGGGGGTGCGCGGGGTGAGGGTGACCTCGGCGTGCCGCGTGAGCCGCCCCGCATCCATGGGCTGTCCCCGCAGGCGGTCGCCGAAGTAGCCGAGGACCGCGTCGTTCATGATGGCGTGCATGCGGGGGGCCTCGATGCCGCCGAGCATCCCCACCTTGGCGGGGAGCGGGGAGAACCAGCCGAAGTCGGTGAAGTCCAGGTGCTGGGTGCGCGCCACCACCATGGACCACACCGGGGCGGTGGCGCGCTGGAAGAAGAGGGTGTGCATCTCGCGGTTGGGGGCGCCCGCCACGAAGAAGAAGGGGCGCGGCATGGGGGTGGTGGTCGCCTCGGCGCCAAAGGTGAGGCCGTCCAGGTTCATCCCCCCCGCGCACCGCGGGTCGATGGTGCAGAAGGTGGCGGCGGTGGCGCCCCCGAAGGACATGCCGAAGATGCCGACGCGGTCGGTGACCAGGCGCCCGGTGAAGAGCGAATCGGGGGCGCCGGGGGCGCCGCGGCGGGTCAGCTCGTCCAGCACGAAGCGGGTGTCGGCGGTCCAGCGGTCCATGGACGGCGCCAGGTCGCGGAAGCCGTGGGCCTCGCGGATCACCTGGACGAGCGCGGCGGTATCGCGCTCGGTCCCCAGGCGCGCGAAGGTGGCCATGATGTCCGCGGTGTCGGTGCCGGGGGGGGGTGGCGGCTCCGGCACGGTGGCCGCCACGCGGCCGTCGGGGAGTCGCGTGGCCAGCGACTCCCAGGGGTGGAGGATGCTGGCCACCACGTAGCCGTGCGAGGCGAGTGCCTCCATCTGCCCGGTGTTCTGCGCCTCGTAGCCGATGCCGTAGCCGTGGGAGAAGAGCACCAGCGGCCAGCGCGCCTCACGCGCGCTGAGGGGGGCGTCGGGGTGGCTGTGGGTGGGGGTGCTGGCGAGGTGGTCCAGCGCGAAGCGGGGGGCCCCCAGCGCACCGGCCAGGGCGCGCGCGCGTTCGCGGGTGAAGAGCGGCCGCACCGCCCCGCTGGCGGAGTCGGCGGGGTACCAGAGGCGCACCAGCAGCGTGCGCCGGTCGCCGGGCTCGGTGGTGAGGTCTTCCGCGCGCGTGGTGTCAGTGAGCACCAGCTCGCGCGTGCCGATGGCAAAGGGCCCGTCGGGGCGTGGCAGCGTCACCGGGGGGAAGGCCCAGGCCAGCGCGCCCCCGGCGGCCAGCGGGATCATCGCTGCCAGCCCCGCCACGCGGCGCATCCACAGCCGGCCGCGGGTGCGCGGGTTGGCACCCAGCGCCGCCAGCAGCGCGAGCCCGTACAGCGGGAGGAAGAAGGGGCGGAAGGCCAGCGCCAGGTGCGCGCCGGCCACCACGAGCGCCACGGTGGGCAGGTGGCGCCACCCGCCGGTGAGCGGGTGCCGCGGGAGGAACACCGCGAGCGCCGCGATGGCGACGACCGAACAGGCGGCGATGTCGACGGGGCGCATGGCGGCGGGGGGTGGGCGCGGGACGCGGGACGCGGGCGCGTGGGGCGTTGGGACGAACGGGTATACGCGCCAGTATACCGCCCGGACAGCGCGGGCGACATCACCAGCGCATACCCCTCTCCCCACCCCAATTCCCCCCAGCTACCCCCCTCGCTACCCCCCCAGCCGCCCTGCCACCACCCGCACGCAGCCCTCCCAGTCCACCAGTCCCTGCGCCTCATCGATGGCCAGGACGAGGTCGAACTGGTCCTCGAGGGCGCCCACCAGCGTGACGTGCGCCATGGAGTCCCAGCCGGGCCAGACGCCGCGCGTCACCCCCGCCACGGACCGGTCGTCGGGGACGCGCACGCAGTAGCGGAACAGCGCCTCCAGTTCCTCCCGCTGCATCCCGGTCATGCGATGGCCTCGCGCAGGGCCTGCATCATCTGCTCCGTGAGTTCGTCGCGGCTGTCGCGCCGCGTGAAGGTGTGGTCGGCGGCGGCCAGCAGGCGCACGCGCACTGTGCGCGGGGCGGGCGCCTCCGACAGCAGCGCCCCGGCCTCCAGACGGATGGCCTGCACCCCGGGCTCGCCCGCATGGGTCATCAGCGTGATGTGCGTGCGGGCGTCCAGCAGCCGGTGCAGGTCGCGCACCAGCAGCGGCGGCGGCATCATCCCCAGGCGGCGCCCGGTGTCCACGGCGCGCCGCCACCCCCACCGTGCGATGGCGCGCACGGCGCGGGCGCCCACCCGCCACACGCGCCGCGGATTGCCCAGCAGCGCCCGCCACTGGCCCCGGTCGCGCTGTCCCGACTGCAGCCATTGCGCGTCGGCCCCCGGGCGCGCGGCGGCGGGCAGGAGGATGTCATCGCCCGGCTGGAAGTACAGCGTGAGCGGATTGAGGAGGATGAGCCCCCGCACGCACCCTGCCCCCGCCGCGAGCGCGGTCTTGTAGGCGTTGCGCGCGCCCGAGCAGAGGCCGGCCAGCACGAGACGGTTTCCCGCCTGCCTGGCCAGCGGCGCCAGCACGCGCCACAGCATGGGGCCCACGTCGGTGGGGTAGGGGTGGTGCGTCTCCCGCGCCACCACACGCGACGATTCCCCAAGCCCGGGGATGTCCAGCCGCAGGGCGGTCCACCCCTCCTGCGCGGCGCGGCGGCACAGCAGCGGGTGCATGCCATTGGGCCCCACATGGTGCGCCGAGCCGGCGTTGAGCAGCACGAACAGCGGGCGCGGGGTGGGCGCCTCGGTGATCGGTTCGGTGAGGATGCCAAAGGCGCGCCGCTCGCCGGCCCCCAGCCACACGGGACGCTCGCGCCATGCCCCGCCGTCCAGCTGCGCGGTGAGCACGGGGGGCGCCACGGGCTCCACGGGGAGGCGGTCCGCGTCGTCGGCATCGGCATCGGCATCGGCATCGACGTCCGTGCCGTCGGCCGCTGCTGCTCGCTCGGGGAACGCCGCCATCATCCACGTCACGATGGCCGCCACGTCCCCCTCGGGGACCTGCATCAGCTCGGCCTGCCGCATCATCCCGGGGCGCCCGCCCAGCGCCACCTCCCGCACCTCCGCCCCTGCGGACAGCAACCGCTCGGCGAGCCGCGGATTGGGGGGGAGCCCCTCTTCGTGGATGAGGAACGCCGCGCGCGGCTGCACGCCCAGCCCCTCCACGACGTCCAGCGCGCCCAGCCCTTGCTGCGTGGCCGTGCTCATGCTGTACCCGCCCGCCTCCAGGTGCGTGCCGTCGGTGGGGGGGAGCCCCAGCGCCGCGTCCAGGCGCTGCAGGTCGCGCACGAAGGCGCTGCCGCGCACCACCGGATACCAGCACACCACCCCGTCCACCGGCGCCAGCGCCGGCTGCGCCAGCAGCAGCATGGAGGAGCGGAGGGTGACCAGCACCACGCGCTCCACGCCCGTCATGGCGCGCGCCACCGCCAGGGCGGTGGTCACGGCGTCCTGCCACAGCGGCACGGCGTTGGCCTCGCGCGGCACCGGGGTGGCGTCGCCGTAGCCGGGGTGGTCGTAGCGCACCACCGGATACCCCGAGCGCGCCAGCCGGCGCGCCAGGTGCCGCACGGCGCGGTGGCTGTGCAGGTACTCGGGGCCCAGGGGCGGCACCAGCACCACCGCCGTGGTGCGGGGCGCGGCCAGCGGCGGGTGCGTCCACCCGAAGATCGCGCCGTCCCGGGTGGGCCACCACTGCGGGATGGCGTTCATGCGCCCACCGCCACGCGGGGGGGCGTACCCGGGATCGCGCTGGTGTGTGCGCTGGTGTGCGCGCTGGTCATCGGCTCCTCCTCGATGCGCACCCACGGCGCCTGCGTGCGCCCGGCGGCCTCCAGCTGCGCGGGGGTGATCGCCACCTCCACCTCCGCCTCCGCCTCCACCCCGTCGAGGGGCTCCGCGTCGCGGCGCTCCGCCGAGACGCCCAACTGCTGCAGGAACGCGCCCACCGGGGCGTTGCGCCCCGTGGCGCGATAGACGAGGCGCAGCGGCGCACCGGCCGGCAGCCCCGGTGCCAGCTGCGCGCCCAGCCAGCCGGCAAAGGCGCACTCCACGCCGCGCTGCAGCACGCGACACGACATCACCAGCGACGTCACGCGGCCGCCGGGCTCCACCACGCATGCCAGCACCTCGCCATGCGAGCCGTGGCGGTCCTCCAGCGTGGCCACGAAGAGGCGTCCCCCCTGCGCCAGCACGCGGTCCACCTCCTCCGCGGTGCGGCGCCTCCCGTTGAGGGTGAACTGGTTGGTCTTGTTGATGAGCTGCACCGCGCGCTCGCGCCCGCCCGCCTGCCCCGGATCCCGCTCCGACACCACCAGCCGCATTTCCAGCGCGTGCAGGAAGCGGGGGAGTGCGTCGGGGTCGCCGCTGGCGGGTGCCGCCGACGCCAGGCGCTGGCGATAGAGCGCGGTGCGGTGGCGGTCCTCGTGCGTGCGCCCGGTCACCGGGAACAGGTCCCGCAGCGCCTGCAGGAACGCCGGCAGCGCGTCCACGGTATCGGGGAAGGGAACCGTGCGCACCGCCGGCAGCGCCCCGGCCACCTCGGCCAGCTCCACGGGGTTGTCGTCCACGAACACGACCGCGTCCAGCCCCAGCGCCAGCTGCCCTGCCAGGTCACGGATGCGCGCCGACTTGGCGCCATACCCCGCGCACACCGCCACGAAATCCTCCTCGCGCAGCACGCTGCCGGCGAGGCGGAACGGGGCGCGCGCCAGGTCCTCGTCGTTGCGGCTGGCCACGGCCAGCAGCACCCCCTGCCGTCGCAGGCGCCGCAGCAGCGTCTGGTAGACGAAGTGGGGATAGCCCACGCCGTCGGCGGCGCAGCGCACCCCTGCCGGGCCGTCCTCGCCCACCACGCCGCGCCACATCACGCCATCCAGGTCGGTCACCAGCAGCTTGCGCGGTGCCGCGTCCCCGGGCGTGGCGGCGCGACCCAGGCTGGCGTGCACCAGCTGCGCGGCCACCGCGCTGCACGCCGCCGCGGCCACGGGCGCCCCGTGCGCGAGGTAGCTGGTGAGGGAGAACGCCTCGGGGGGCAGCAGCGCCGCGCCCACGCCGCGCACCAGGGCGTGGAGCTGCGCCTCCAGCCACTGCTGCGCGCGCGGGGTGTCGGCCACCGGCGGGACCGGGGCGGCGAGGTAGAAGAGGGGCACCCCCAGCGCCGCCAGCGGGGCCAGCAGCTGCCGCGCGTCGTCCAGCGCGGCGGCGATGGTGGCCTCGTCCAGCGGGTCGGCCGGGAGCCCCGTGCGCCAGTCCAGCGCCGGCAGCAGGTCCCAGGGCAGCAGCACCAGCAGGTCGCGCGCGGGGTTGGCCTCCCCCGTGCGCAGCCACTGCTGCAGGGTGCCAAAGGGGAGCGTGTCCAGCGCCGCGTGCCACCCGTGGCGCGCCAGGTGGGCGCGCAGGTAGAGGTCCAGCGGCGCCAGCGTGCCGGAGAGGGCCACGCGCAGCGGATACGCGGGGTGCTGCGCCGCGCGGTCCACCAGCTGGCGGGCTTCGAGGAACTTCATCGCGGCGCGTCCGGCCGGCCGGTGGCGCGGATGGGGACGCGGATGCGCGTGGTCTCCCAGTCGATCAGCAGCTCCGTGGTGGCCGCGTCGCGCGGCCGGGCCGTCATGGACAGCTGCTCCACGAAGGCGATGGTGTCGGTGGCCACGAGGGCGCGTCCCACCTCCTGGCGCCGGACCTTGTCGCTGTAGGCGCTGGTGTAGCGCCTGCCGTCGGGGCCCGTCTCGTCGGCGGTGATCCCCCACTGCGTGATGGAGCGGTTGACGATGAGGCGAAACGCCGACGGGCTGGGGACCGAGTAGAGCGCGTAGCTCCCCGGGGGGACGGCGAGGCCGGCGATCTCCGCGGGGACGGTGAGGTGGAGCATCGTGGGCTCGTTGGCGCCGGTGCGCCAGAGCGTGTCATACGGCACGATGCCGCCAAACACCACGCGCCCGCGCGCGGCGGGGCGCCCGTAGCAGACGCGCGCCTGTCCCTCGCCCACGGCGAAGTCGATCGAGTCCAGCGGGCTGGGGCGGCTGGCCAGCTCCTGCGGGGTGGCGTTGGTGCGGCACGCCAGGCGCACCTCGGCGGGGCGGCATCCGGCGGCGGCCAGGAGCAGGCTCCAGAGGGTGAGCAGGCGGGGGTGCATGGGGCGTGCGGAGGGGGGAAGGCCG
>JBILKP010000321.1:0-3307 GCA_044376625.1 Gemmatimonas sp.
CCCAGGGCCAGGGTGGCGGAGGTGCCAACGAAGTCACGGCGCGAGGTGGGCTTCTCGATCATGGCAGGGATCGCAGGAGAGAGGGACGGCGGCCATTGGGGAACGACAGGATATACGACCGGGGGCAGAGGTCCGGAAGACCGCGGCGTGCCGCGAACTGCCGAGGTTTTGGGGACGAGCACTAATAGGTCGGAGGGAGAGACAGCGAGGTGGGAGATGCCACCCTTCCGGTTCCTTACCACCCCGCCGTCTCTCCCTCCGACCTATCGGTGCTCGTCACTAGTACCTAGGCCGTTGAGGCAGTTGAGGCAGTTGAGGCCGTTGAGGCAGTTAAGGCAGTTCAGAACCGGAGGAGACGCGCCGGCGTGACCTTGGAGGGGTCGCCCACGTACGCCCAGCGGATGTTGGTCATGTAGGTGCGCGCCGCGCGGCGGATGTCCTCCGGGCGCACCGCGCGCAGCTCCTCCACGAACCGCCCCGCCCGCCGGTAGTCCCCCTGGTACAGCGCCGCCCGCGCCAGCAGGTTGGCCTGGTCGGCGTTGGTCTCGTTGTCCAGGAAGTACGTGACGATGAACTGCTGCACCAGCCGCTCCAGCCCCGCGTCGGTGATCGTGCCGGTGCGCAGCGCCTCCAGCTGCTGCAGCATGATCCGCAGCACCTCGTCGGGCTGCGTGGTGGTCACGTACAGCCCCCCCACCGCAAAGGCGCGCTCCTCGAAGGGGGCGTTCACCGAATAGGTCAGGTTGCGCCGTCCGCGCACCTCCGCAAACAGCCGCCCCGACAGCACCGCGCACGCCAGCCGCAGCGCCGCGTAGTCGGGGGAGGTGGCCGGCGGGCCGTGGAAGTACCCCTGCAGGTAGTTCGTGGGGAGCGACCGCGACACGATCACCCGGTCCGACGGGAGCGCCGCCGGCGGTGCCGGCGGCGTCCACGCATACGTCCCCCGCGGCAGCCGCCCGATGGTGCCCCGCACCAGCTTCTCCACCCGCGCCCGCGACACGTTCCCCACCACCACCAGCCGCATCCGCGACGTCACCAGCTGCGCCTGCTGGTACGCCCGCAGCTGCGCCACCGTCAACCCGGGGAGCGACGCCTCCGTCCCCACCGGGTCCAGCGCGTACGGGTGCCCCGCAAACGCGATCGAGTCGGCCAGGTGGTCCAGCAGCGCGTCCGGCGAGTCGGTGCGCTGCCGCACCGCCGTCACCAGCTGCTCGCGCACCAGCTCCACCTCCGCCGGCTCCAGCCGCGGTGCCATCAGCCGGTCGGCCATGATGACCCACGTGCTGTCAAAGCCCCCCACTGTGGCCCGCACCCCCACCGTGGTCCAGTCCACCCCGGGGCTCACGCCAATGGCGCTCCCCAGCGCCGCCATCTTCCGTCGCAGCAGCTCGCGCGGGTACTTGGCCGTCCCCCGCTCGCTGGCCTCCAGCAGCAGCAGCTCGATCCCCTGCGTGGCCGGCGTGAGCTGCCGCACCCCCCCCAGCAGGTACAGGTTGGCCGCCACCACGTTGTTGGCCGTCACCCGCCGCAACACCACCGGGATCCCGCTCACCTCGAATTCCGTGGTCAGCGTGTCCTCTCCCGCCGCCGCAGGAGCCGCAGCGGCCGCGGGGGGCGCAGGGGCCGGCGGCGCCGGACGCGTGGGCGCCGGACGCGTGGGCGCCGGACGCGGCGGCACCGCAGGGCGCCGCACCGGCTGCCCCTGGGCCACGGGCGCCGGCGCCACCAGCGCCACCAGCGCCAGCGCCGCCAGTCCCCACTGCGCGCGCCTCACTTGCCCGCCCCGGCGGTGAACGGCCGCGCCAGCTCCGCCTCAGTCAGCCCCAGCTGCCGGCGCGCCTCGCGCGACAGCAGCACGCTCGTCACCCGCGGCTTCCCCAAAATGTACGTGCGCGTGTAGCGCAGCAGGTCGGTGATGCGCTGCTGCGCCATCTGGTCGGTGTACCCCATGAAGTACTCCAGGCTGGCCACGCTCCACCAGAAGCCGATGGTGTGCGCAATCTCCGACGCCTTCTCGATGCCGAACGCGCTGGACACCGCCCGCTGCGCCTTCACCGCCTCCAGCTCCCGCGGCGTCACGTACGCGGGGTCGCCAAAGCGCGCGATCTCCCCCTCCAGCGCCCGCATCGCCTCGCGGAACTTCTCCGGCGTGGTCTGCCCCGAGATGGAGATGGGCCCCACCTGGTTGAGGGTGTAGTAGTTCACCCCGATCCCCTGCCACAGCCCGCTGTCCACCAGCCGCTTCTGGAAGGCGGAGCCCGGCGTGTTGAGCGCGTCGCTGAACACGTCGGCCGCAAACGTGGCCCCGGGGTCCTTCCCCACGCTGGGGCCCTGCCACTGCAGCAGCACCGCCACCGCGTTGATCGGCTCCTCGCTGATCGACCCCACGGGCCCCGCCAGCGGCGGGATGGCAGGCACCGGCGCCGCCACGAAGGGGTCCGAACCCCGCGGCCACGCGCCAAACACCCGCTCCGCCATCGCGAACACGCTGTCCGGCACCACGTCCCCGGTCACGATCAGCGCGCAGTTGTTGGGCACGTAGTAGAGCCGCTGGATCTCGCGCATCTGCGCGGGCGTGGTGGCCGCGATCACCGCCCGGTTGCCGATGGTGTTCTTCCGGCTGAACTGCCCGGGGTACAGCAGCCGCGTGGCCTCCTGCTGCCACCGGAACCCGGGCTGCGCCTCGTTCCGGTCGTACTCCCCCAGCACCACCTCCCGCTCGGCTTTCAGCTCCCCCTCCAGGAACAGCGGGGAGATGAGCGCGTCGGCCAGGAACCGGAGCCCCCCCGCCACCGAGTCCGCCGGCAGCGTGAGGTAGTAGTTCACCCGCTCCTCCTGCGTGGTGCCGTTGTACACCGCCCCCAGCTCCCCGGCCCGGTCGGCAAAGGCCTCCGCGTCGGGGAGCGCGGCGTTGGCCTTGAAGAACATGTGCTCGTACAGGTGCGCCAACCCCTCGGTGGCCGGCGCCTGCGTGAACGCGCCGTTGCGCACGTTGATCTCCAGCGTGGCAATGGGGACGCCGTGGTTCTCCACCACGATCACCTCCATCCCGTTCGCCAGCACCCGGCGCCGCAGCACCTTCTCCAGCTCCGCGCGCGACTGCGCCGCCGCGGGCGACACCGCCCCCAGCATGCCCACCGCCGCCACCGCCAGCACTGCCCACCGCCGCATCCCCGTCATCCCTGGCCGCCTCGTTGCCGTCAGAATTCGCGTCAGCATGCGCGTCAGAATTCGCCGATGAAGCCGATCTCCGGCTCCAGGTGATGGCCGAACCGCGCCGCCACCGTCGCCTGCGCGTGCGCGATGA
>JBILKP010000322.1:0-3305 GCA_044376625.1 Gemmatimonas sp.
AGGGGGCGGCGGTGGTGCCGGTGGTGCGCCCGGCGCGGCGGGCCACCGTGTCGCCCTGGCCCGGCGTGGCGCGGGTGGTGGTCACCGACGACCTGTTCGCGGAGCCCTCCACGCGGTGGGCGGACGCGCTGGCTGGCGTGGACACGCTGGTGCATGCGGCGTGGTATGCCGAGCCGGGACGCTACCTGCTGGCGCCGGAGAATCTGGGGTGCCTGGCGGGCACCGTCCGCCTGGCCGAGGGGGCGATGGCGGCCGGGGTGACCCGCGTGGTGGGGGTGGGGACGTGCCTGGAGTATGCGCCCGGCCCCGAGCCGCTGGACGTGGACGCGCCACTGGACCCCGTCACCCCGTACGCCGCCGCCAAGGCGGCCGCCTGGCTGGCGCTGTCGCGCCTGCTGCCGCAGCTGGGGGTGGCGTTCGCGTGGTGCCGCCTGTTCCACCTGCATGGCGAGGGGGAGGACCCGCGCCGGCTGGTGCCCTACCTGCGGGCGCGGCTCGCGGCCGGGGAGATGGCGACGCTGTCCGCCGGGACGCAGGTACGCGACTTCCTGGACGTGACGGAGGCGGGGGCACGGATTGCGCGGGTGGCACTGGGTGCCGGCACCGGCGCGTTCAACATCTGCTCCGGGGCGCCGGTGACGGTGCGGGCGCTGGCCGAGCGGATCGCCGCCGAGATGGGGCGCCCGGAGCTGCTGTCGTTCGGGACGCGACCGCTGGACCCCGGGGAGCCGCCGGTGCTGGTGGGCGTCCCCACGGCCGTGCCGTGAGGCGGCCCAGGGGCTAGCGCGCCCCCCAGGCCATCGCGGCAAGCACGCGGCGCATGGCGGGGTCGGCGTGCAGGTAGTCGCGCGTACGGTTGTCCCCCACCAGCAGGTTGTGCTGGTCCCCGGCCCGGAAGGTGTGACTCTCGGGCCAGCGCTCCTTCTCGTACACGTTGCCGTCACGCCCCACCACCACCGGCAGCAACCCCTGGCTGACCAGCTGGTGCGTGAGCCCGAGCCAGCCGCTCTCGAACACCAGGCACTCCGTCTTGGTCCCGGTATTCCACGGGAAGGGCATGCCCACGAAGCGGGCCCGGTCCATCACCAGTGCGTTGGTGCGCAGGTGGAAGTTGGGGAAGGGCGAGAAGAGCTGCACCAGCTCCTCGGCTTCCCGGCGCAGCTGGGGCCACGGGAGGAACTGGCCGCGGATGGCGGCCTGCCGCCGGGCGTCCAGCGTGCTGGTCACGTGGCTCTCCCAGGACCCGGTCGCCGAGGCCGCTCCCACGCCGGGTGCCGCGGCCACCGCGTCGAGCATGGCCAGCCAGTCGTCGGCCAGCACCTCGCTGTTGGAGTTGAGCAGGCACACGCGCGCCGTCGTGAGCGCCCGGGCCACCTCGAGGTACGCGGGAATGTCGAGACACGGGGCCGGCATCTCCACGGCAACGTGCGGCAGGTCGCCCAGCAGCGCGTCGTAGTGCGGCCGCTCGTCGGCGGGCACCTCCTTGAACACGAGCACCAGCGTGTGCGCGCACCCGGCCCGGTACCGCCGGTACGAATCCAGGAAGCGCACGAACGCCGCGCGCCCGGCGCCGTGCCACACCAGATGGATCACCGCCACGTCATCCGCGGGAGCCATGGGCGTCAGAACATCCGCTGGCCGTCGTTGAGGCACCGCGAGAACGGCCGCCGCGTGCCGATGTCATAGACCACGACGCTGTCGTACACGTGCATGCCGGTCACCCGCTCGTACGACTGGGCGAGCATGGGGTGGAACCTGGACCGGTCGTGGATGTGCCCGAGATTCAGCATGTCGGCGCCCGCCTTGGCGAACTCCATGAAGCTGTTCTTCCCGTAGAGCCCGGTGTCCGGGTCGGGCGCGCGCGGGGGGATCTGGTGGTGCGGGTAGTACGAGGTGTGGGTGTCCTCGACCAGGAACACGCCGCCGTCGCGCACATGGGGTGCGGCGAGGAGGAAGGTCAGGATCATGTCCCGCTGGTAGTGGCTGCCGTCGTCGATGACGATGTCGAACGGCTCGGGGCGCTCCTCGAAGAAGCCGCGCCAGAAGGCGTCGCTCCCCTGGTCGCCGATGACGATCTCCACGGCCGGCTGGGCATGCTGCGCGCAACGGGGATCGATGTCGACCCCGACGATGCGGGTCCCCTCGCCGAAGTAGTCCAGCCACATCTGGCTGCTGCCGCCATGCTGGACCCCGATCTCCAGCAGCCGGGGCGCGCGGCCGCGGAAGCGCCCGAAGTGGGTGTCGTACACGTCAAAGTAGGGGTCCCACTTGTCCGCGTGCTTGGACAGGCCCCAGAAGATCTCACGCAGGGTCTTCATCGTTGCGGCGTGCTCGGAAGGGGGGAGAGGTACGCGTCGATCTGCCGGCGGCACATCGCGCGCATGTCATGGCCGGCCAGTCGGGCCCGCTCCCAGGCGGCCACCTGGCGGAGCGCTTCGTCCAGCGGCCAGGCGGGGTGCCAGCCCAGGCGGGTGCGCGCCAGCGTGCTGTCCAGCTGCAGCAGCGGTGACTCATGCGGAACCTCGGCGGCCGAGGCCACCTCGCAGCGCGCCCCCGCGCCCCAGTGGGCAGCCAGGCGCGCGGCCACGTCCCGCACCGGCACCGCGTCCGCCAGCGCCGGGCCGAAGTTCCACCCCATCCCCCACGACGGCCCGTCCAGCACCAGCCGCTCGGCCAGCAGGAGGTAGCCGTGGAGCGGGGCCAGCACATGCTGCCACGGCCGCACCGCCTCGGGATGCCGCAGCAGCGCCGGGCGCCCCCCCGCGAAGGCGGCCACCAGGTCCGGCACCAACCGGTGGGGCGACCAGTCGCCGCCGCCGATCACGTTGCCGGCGCGCGCCGTGGCCAGCGCCACCCCGTGCCGGGGATACTGCGCCGGGGGAAAGAAGCTGTCGCGCCACGACGCGGCCACCAGCTCGGTGCCCGCCTTGCTGGCGCTGTACGGATCCACCCCGCCCAGCCGGTCGTCCTCGCAGTGCCCCGAAGGAGGCGCGGGGGGCGCGTAGCACTTATCGGTCGTGACGACCACCACGGCGCGCACGCCCGGCGTCCGGCGCACCGCCTCCAGCAGGTTGGCGGTCCCCATGACGTTCGTCGCCCACGTGCCCACCGGATCGTCGTACGACGCCAGCACCAGCGGCTGCGCCGCCAGGTGCAGCACCACCTCCGGCTGCGCCGCGGCCAGCGCCGCGGTCAGCGCCGCGGCGTCGCGCACGTCACCCAGCACCGAGGTGAGGACGCCGTCGATGCCGGCAGTCTCGTACAGCGAGGGGGTGGTGGTGGGGGCGAGCGCGTAGCCGGTGACC
>JBILKP010000323.1:0-3301 GCA_044376625.1 Gemmatimonas sp.
GACTCGCTGCTGGGCGGGCTGGCGGTGGACCGCGTGCCGCTGGACGTCGACTTCCGCATCTTCGACCAGTACGTGCGCGTGACCGGGGTGGACGGGACGCAGGTGCAGCTGCGCCCCGACAGCGTCGCGGCGGCGCTGCCGCGGCAGTGGACGCGCCGGCTGGGGCCGGGGATCAACGTGGTGCGCGTGGAGGCGCTGCAGGCCGACAGCCGGCGCGCGGCGCGGGCCGTGGTGCGGCTGGCGCCCGAGCCGGGCACAGGCTTCGGGGTGAGCGACGTGCTGCTGGGGACCCGCCCCGCCACGCCGGCCGCCCCGCCGGCGCGGTGGCGCGACGTGGCCATGACGGCCGTGGTCGACGTGCTCCCGCGCGGCGCCCCGCTGGGGCTGGTGTGGGAGCTGTACGAGCCCGCGCCCCGGATGGGCGCCAACCGCTACCGCGTGGAGGTGGCGGTGCGGCGCGACACCCCCGGCGGGCTGGGGGGCGCGGTGCTGCGCGTCCTTGAGGGCGTGGGGCGCGCCGTGACCCGTGAGCAGCGCGGCCGCGATGCCGTGCGCATCAGCTTCGACCGCACCGTCCCCGCGGCCGCCGTGCAGGTGGAGTCGCTGGCGCTGGACCTGGGCGACGCCCCGGCAGGGCGCTACCGGCTTGAGGTGGTGGTCACCGACCTGGTGGGGAACCGCACCGCCACGCGCGTCACCACCTTCGAGCTCCGCTAGGCGCGGCGCGCGCGGGCGGGCCCATTGCCCTTTGGCGCCGGCCGCGTTGTCTTTCGCGCGCGCCGGCGCGCCCGGTCGGTCGCGCGGCGCCGCCGTGATCGTCGCTTCCCCCGTCCCACGCCCCCGTCATGTCTGACGCGCGCCCCCTTCCGCACCTCCATCCGCCCCCCGACGCCTCGCCGGGCGCCGACGGCCTCCGCACCGACGGCAGCCGCACGGACGGCAGCCGCACCGGTGACTACGACTACGCCCTCCCCGAGGCGCTCATCGCGCAGCAGCCGGTGGAGCCGCGCGACGCCAGCCGGCTGCTGGTGGTGGACCGCGTGCGCGACACGATCGCCCACCGGACCTTCCGCGACCTGGCCGAGCTGATCCCCGCGGGCGATGCGCTGGTGGTGAACACCACGCAGGTGTTCAAGGCGCGGCTGCTGGGCACGCGCGAGGGGGGCGGCCCCGCGGAGCTGCTGCTGCTGCGCCCGCTGGCAGGCGCCGACGGCGACCTGTGGGAGGCGATGATCCACCCCGGCGGCAAGCTGCGCCCGGGGCGCCGGGTGACGGTGGCGCCCGGCTTCGCCGCCGAGATCGTGGAGACCACGCCGCGGCGCACGCGCGTGGTGCGGCTGCACGCCGACGGCCCCGTGGCCGACGCCATCGCGCGCCACGGGCACGTGCCGCTCCCCCCGTACATCCAGCGCCCCGACCAGGCGGGGGACGTGGCGCGCTACCAGACGGTGTACGCGCGCGAGGCGGGCTCGGTGGCCGCCCCCACCGCCGGGCTGCACTTCACGCCGGCGCTGCTGGACCGGCTGGAGGCGCGCGGCGTGGGGCGCGTGGAGCTGCTGCTGCACGTGGGCCCGGGCACCTTCCGCCCCATCAGCGACGACGACCCGGCGCGGCACGAGATGCACGAGGAGTGGTACGAGGTGCGCCCCGCGGCCGCCGAGGCGCTCAACGCGGTGCGCGCGCGCGGCGGGCGGCTGTGGGCGGTGGGCACCACCACGGTGCGCACCCTGGAGACGGTGGCCGACGACGCCGGCACGGTCCACGCCGGCTCCGGGATGACCGACCTGTTCCTCCGCCCCCCCTACCGCTTCAAGGCGGTGGACCGCCTCATCACCAACTTCCACCTCCCCAAGAGCACGCTGGTCATGCTGGTGGCCGCCTTCGCCGGGTACGACCGCACCATGGCCGCCTACCGCACCGCCGTGGCCGAGCGGTACCGGTTCTATTCGTACGGCGACGCCATGTGCCTGCTGTGACGGCCCCGTTCGCGTTCACCCTAACGGCACAGGACGGCGCCGCGCGCGCCGGCACGCTGTCCACCCCGCATGGCGCGGTGGACACCCCGCAGTTCATGCCGGTGGGGACCCTGGGGTCGGTGAAGGCGCTCGACCCCGACGACCTGTCGCGGCTGGGTGCCACCATGGTGCTGGCCAACGCCTACCACCTGCGGCTGCGGCCGGGGGACGAGGTGGTGCGCGCGCTGGGCGGGCTGCACCGCTTCATGCACTGGGACGGCCCCCTGCTCACCGACTCGGGCGGCTTCCAGGTGTTTTCGCTGGAAGGGCTGCGCACGATCGACGAGACGGGGGTGACCTTCCGCAGCCACCTCGACGGGGCGCTGCAGCAGTTCACCCCGGAGGCGGTCATGCGCATCGAGCGCAACCTGGGCGCCGACGTGGTCATGCAGTTCGACCACGTCCCCCCGGGGCAGGCCGACCAGGCGCTGGCGCGCGAGGCGATGGAGCGCAGCCTGCGGTGGCTGGAGCGCTGCCGCGTGGAGCACGCGCGGCTGGCCGTGGAGGACCCCGAGGCGCCCACCCCGCACCAGGCGCTCTTCCCCATTGTGCAGGGCGGCATCCACCCCGCCCTGCGCCACGCATCGGCCCAGGCCATCCGGGATGCCGGCGACTGGGCGGGGTACGGCATCGGCGGGCTGTCGGTGGGGGAAGCCAAGCCCGACATGTACGCCATGCTGGAGGTGCTCCACCCGCTCCTCCCGGACGACCGCCCGCGCTACCTCATGGGCGTGGGGTTCCCCGAGGACCTGGTGGAGGGGGTGGCGCGCGGCGTGGACCTGTTCGACTGCGTGGCGCCCACCCGCATGGGGCGCACCGGGGCGTTCTTCACCGCCAGCGGGCGCCGCAACATCCGCAACGCCGCCTGGCGGCTGGACCGGGGGCCGCTGGACCCCGCCTGCGGCTGCCCCACCTGCGCCCGCTTCTCCCGCGGGTACCTGCGGCACCTCTTCGTGTCGGAGGAGCTGCTGGGGCTCCGCCTCCTCTCCCTGCACAATGTACATTTCCTCGTCGCGCTGATGCGCGAGGCGCGGGCGGCCGTCCTGGCCGGCACCTTCGCCGGCTGGAGCCGCGAATGGCTCGCCCGCTATCACTCCAAATCGGCCCTTCCATGACCGTCCCCGTCGTTGCGAACCTCGTCGCCCTGCAGGCTGCCGGCAACCCGCTGCAGCTGATCGCCATGTACGGGGCGATCTTCGCGATCTTCTACTTCGTCCTCCTGCGCCCGCAGCAGAAGCAGCGCAAGGCGCACGACGCGCTGGTGAAGCAGCTCAAGAAGGGGGACG
>JBILKP010000090.1:0-10504 GCA_044376625.1 Gemmatimonas sp.
GGGTCCGTCAATCGGGGGAACGTCCAGGCGCTGCTGGCCGCCCCCAATGTGAACGGGGTGCTGGTGGGGGGGGCGTCACTGGATCCGGACGGCTGGGCGTCGATCGTGCGCAGCTGACGGCGCCCCTTGCCCCCGGTCGACCGGGGGGCGATTTTTCAAGGCTGCCCGGTTTCCGGGCTCTGGTGTGCCGCAGCGCCTTTGGTGGTGTTCCGAGGGCGCGTCGACCGTCTCCCGACCGATTTCCAACCGCCATGTACACGTTCCTTCTGGTCCTGCTCATCCTAGACGCGCTGGTGCTGATCGCGGCTGTCCTGCTGCAGGCCGGCAAGGGCGGCGGGCTCGCAGCCAGCTTTGGCGGGGCCAGCTCGTCGGCCGATTCGGTCATCGGCACGCGGCAGGCCGGCAACCTGCTCACGCAGGCCAGCTGGTGGTGCGGGGGGATCTTCCTTGGGCTCGCCTTCGTGCTCCAGTTGATGTCGTCGCGCTCGACGGCTCCCAAGTCGGTGCTCGACCAGCTCGCGGCTCCGGCGGGGGCCCCGGCCGCGCCCGCGGCCCCCGCGCAGGCTGCGCCTCCGTCGCCCCTGACGCCCAGCGCGCCGGCGGCGCCAGCCACGGCGCCAAAGCCGTAACCGGGGTTGACGCGCATGACCGATCGCCAGGGGTTCCTCCTCCTTGAGGACGGAACCCTGTTTCTTGGGCGGCTCGTGGGTCCCGAGGGGCCCACGGTGGCCGAGGTGGTGTTCACCACCAACATGAGCGGGTACCAGGAGGTGTTCACCGACCCGTCGTATCAGGGGCAGATCGTGGTGATGACCGCGCCCCAGATCGGGAACTACGGCGTGAACACCGAGGACCCCGAGTCGTCGCGGCCGCAGGTGTCCGGCATCATCGTGCGGGAGCTGTCGCCCACCTACTCCAACTGGCGCGCCACCGGTGGCCTGCGTCCGTGGCTCGTGGAGCACGGCGTGCCGGCGCTCACCGAGGTGGATACGCGGCGGCTGACCCGTCACCTGCGCGCCCGCGGGGTGATGCGCGGGGTGGTGGCGGCCGGGAGCGCGCCCACCGCCGAGGTGCTGGCCGTCCTTGAGGGGTGCCCCAGCATGCAGGGGCTCGATTTGGCGTCCGTCGTGTCCACCCGTGAGCCGTACCTCTGGGGAGAGCCCTCGGCTCCGTATCACGTGGTGGCGTACGACTTCGGGATCAAGCGCAACATCCTGCGCCTGTTTGCGGCGCACGGATGCCGGGTGACCGTCGTCCCTTCGGACACGCCGGCCGATCAGGTGTTGGCCATGCGTCCCGACGGAGTGTTCCTCTCCAACGGCCCCGGGGATCCGGAGGCCGTGGGGTATGCACCGCCGGCCATTCGGCAGGTGGCGGAGGCGGGCGTGCCGCTGTTCGGGATCTGCCTGGGGCACCAGCTGCTCGGGCTGTCCTTTGGCGGCCACACGCGCAAGATGCCCTTCGGGCACCGGGGGGGAAACCAGCCGGTGAAGGACCTGGCGTCCGGTCAGGTGCTCATCACCTCCCAGAATCACGGGTTCGCCGTGGCGGGCGGCGTGGACGGCATCGACGGGGCTCCTGACCTGCAGGTGACCCACATCAACCTGAACGACGGCACGGTAGAGGGGCTCCGGCATCGTTCCCGTCCCATCTTCGGCGTCCAGTATCACCCGGAGGCGGCCCCGGGTCCCCACGATGCGGTGCCGCACTTTGCCGAGTTCCTCCGGGCGATCGAATCGCATCGGGTGGCCGGCGCCCAACCGCTTGACGCATAAGCACTAAGCCTCTACGTTCGGCATCGGATGACGGCGTGGTCGTGACGCCGTCCCCCGGTGCCCTGCGGGGTGCCCGGGGTAGGATGCCCCCCCTAGGCCTGTGCCCATGACCAAAGCTGACCTGGTTGAGAACGTCACGGCGCGCATCGCGCGGACGGCGGGCCCGACCATTTCGAAGAAGGACTGCGCCCGGGTCGTCGACGCCTTCCTTGACGCCATCAAGGACGCGCTCGAGGAGCAGAACAACATCGAAGTTCGCGGGTTTGGCACCTTCAAGATCCGTCAGCGCAAGACGCGGATGGCGCGCAATCCGCGGACCGGATCACCGGTGGAGGTGTCGGCTCGTCCGGTCCCGGTGTTCAAGCCCAGCAAGGAGCTTCGGGCCATGGTGGCCGGAGTGGAAGCGCACACCCTGGAAGACGACGGCGACGACGAGTAGGCGTCGCCCGCGCGTGGATCCGCGTCCGGAGGGACGGTGCCCCTGACGGTGCTGGTGTTTGCCTCCTATGCGGAGGCGCTGGGCGGTCGCGAGGTGACGGTGCCCGTGGCCGCCCCGTGTGCCGCGCGGGAGATCGTGGCCGCCTTGCGTGCGCTCCCCGGTGGGGACCGCCTCCCGGCGAGTCCACTGGTGGCCGTGAACCACGCCTGGGTCGATGGCGCGCACGTGGTCCACCCGGGGGACGAGGTGGCGGTCATCCCGCCGGTGGCAGGCGGATGAGCGTCCCGGCGGCGGGCGCGGCCGGCCATGCGGCGGTGGTGTCGGCGCCCATTGCGCTGGACGACCTGCTGCGCCGGGTGCAGGGGCCGGACACTGGGGCGCTGGCAGTGTTCCTGGGGACGGTGCGCGAGGTGAACGAAGGGCGCGCGGTGCGCGGCATGGAGTACGAGGCCTATGGCGCCATGGCGGCGGCCGAATTGGCTCGACTGGTGGCGGACGTCGCCGTGGCGGTGCCTGGCGTGCGGGTGGCCGTGGAGCACCGGGTTGGGGCGCTGGCCATTGGGGAGGTGAGCGTGGCCATCGTGGCGGCGCACCCGCATCGTGCGCCGGCCTTTGAGGCGGCCCGCTGGGTCATCGAGGCGCTCAAGGTGCGCGTGCCCATCTGGAAGCGGGAGCATTACGTCGAGGGGGACTGGGAGTGGCTCGACCCCACCGTGCCGCGAGGGTGACGTGAGCCCTGAGACCCCCCGCGGGGACGTGGGGCACGCCGCGCCGGTGGAGTCGCGCGACCAGTTCGGGCGACGGATCGAGTACCTGCGCATCTCCGTCACCGACCGGTGCAACTTCCGGTGCCTGTACTGCATGCCGGCCGCCGGGCTGCCGTGGCTCCCCAAGGCGGAGATCCTCCGGTACGAGGAGATCGCCGAGGTGGTGCGGCAGCTGGCGCCGCAGGGGCTGCGGCGGCTGCGCATCACCGGCGGCGAACCCACCATTCGTCCCGGGCTGCCGTCGCTGGTGCGCCTGCTGCGCGACATCCCCGGCGTGGAGGACATCGCCCTCTCCACCAACGGGGTGACGCTCCCCGCCATGGCGGGGGCGCTGGCGGAGGCCGGCTTGACGCGGGTCAACATCAGTGCCGACTCGCTGCGCCCCGAGCGGGTGGCGGCCATCGCGCGGCGCGATCTGGGGTTCGACCTCGTGCAGGCGGCCTCGGCGGCCACGGCGGCGGGGCTGGCGCCGGTCAAGGTGAATGTCGTGGTGATGCGGGGGATCAACGACGACGAGGTGGAGGCGTTCGCGGCGCTCACGCGGGAGCACCCCTGGCATGTGCGCTTCATCGAGCTGATGCCGGTGGGCGACCTGCGGGAGCTGACCTGGGACCACGTGGTGCCGACGGCGGAGTTGCTGGCGCGCGTGTCCGCCCTGGGGGCGCTGGCCCCCGACCCGGGGCCGGCGCTGGGGAACGGCCCGGCGCAGTACTACCGGCTCCCCGGGGCCGCCGGGACGATTGGCGTGATCACGCCGATGACGCACACGTATTGCGCGAGCTGTAACCGGGTGCGTCTCACGGCGGACGGCCGGCTGCGCACCTGCCTGTTCGGCGACCATGAGGTGGGGCTGCGCGAACCGTTGCGTCGCGGGACGCCGCTGGCGCCACTGTTCCAGGAGGCGCTGGCCGGGAAGCCGGAGGCCCATGCCTTGCTGCAGATGCGCGTGGGTGGTCTCCGGGCGCTGAGCGAGGTCGGGGGGTAGGTCACCCCTGCCGGCGGTGGACCGCCGGGTCCGTTGCCGGGGTGTGTACCGCCCCCTATGTTGACGACGGTCGCACGCCACCGTCCGGTTCGGTGTGCTAACCGGCTTCCGGTGGTTTTGATGGTTGAGCGCCGGGGCCGACCCATCCTCGTCTGAGCGTTCGGAGAACGGGCACAACATGGTCAACAAGATCACGGTGGTCGGCGCGGGGAACGTGGGCGCCACCACGGCGCAGCGCCTTGCGGAGAAGTCGCTGGGGCGCACGGTGGTGATGGTCGACGTGGCGGAGGGCATTCCGCAGGGGAAGGGGCTCGACCAGTGGGAATCGGCGCCGGTGGAGGGGTTTGACACCCGGGTGATCGGGACCAACGGGTACGAGGAGACGGCGGGCTCGGACATCGTGGTGATCACGGCCGGGATCGCCCGCAAGCCGGGGATGACGCGCGACGACCTGCTGAACACGAACGCGGGGATCGTGAAGTCGGTCTCGGAGCAGATCCGGGCCACGTCGCCGGAGGCGATCGTGGTGGTGGTGTCCAACCCGCTCGACGTGATGTGCTACGTGGCGAAGCACGTGACGGGGTTCCCGCGGGAGCGGGTGATCGGGATGGCGGGGGTGCTGGACACGGCGCGCTACCGGTCGTTCATCGCCGAGGCGCTGGACGTGTCGGTGCGCGACATCCAGGCGATGGTGCTCGGCGGCCACGGCGACACGATGGTGCCGCTGGTCTCCTACACGACCATCAGCGGGATCCCCATCCGCCAGCTGATGGGGGAGGCCGAGCTGGCCGCCATCGTGCAGCGGGCGCGCGACGGGGGCGCGGAGATCGTCAAGTACCTCAAGACGGGGTCCGCGTACTACGCGCCCTCGGCCGGCGCCGTGGAGATGGTCGACGCCATCGTGCACGACCGCAAGCGCATCCTGCCGTGCGCGGCGTGGCTCGAGGGCGAGTACGGGATGTCGGGGCTCTACCTCGGCGTGCCGTGCAAGCTGGGGCGGCGCGGGCTCGAGCGGGTGCTGGAGATCGAGCTCACCGCCGACGAGCGCGCGGCGCTCGAGCGGTCGGCGCAGGCCGTGCGCGAACCGATGTCCGTGCTCTCCCTCTGATCCGGCCGGGGCGGCGTCCCTCGGGGGCGCCGCCCCCCACTTCCACCCCGCTTATGTACGCTCTCTCGCGATTCTGGCAGAGCACGATCGGCAAGAAGATCGTCATGGCGGTGACGGGGATCGTCGGCATCCTCTTCGTCATCGGCCACATGTTGGGCAACCTGCAGATGTTCTACCCGGACGCGCCGGTGGCCATGCGGCACTACGCGGAGCTGCTGCGGACGTCCATCCCCCTGCTGTGGACGGTGCGGCTCGGGCTGCTGGCGGCGGTGGCGCTGCACGTCGTCTCGGCGTTCCAGCTGACCACGATGGCGCGCCGCGCGCGCCCCGCGGCGTACGCGGTGCGGGCGCCGCAGGTGACCACGCTGGCGGCGCGCACGATCCGGTGGGGCGGCGTGCTGCTGCTCACCTTCATCGGGTTCCACCTCCTGCACCTCACGGTCGGGGCGGTGCACCCGGACTTCCGGCACCTCGACCCGTACCACAACATCGCCACCGGGCTCTCGCAGCCGCTGGTGGGCGGCTTCTACGCCCTCGCGATGCTGGCGCTGGGGCTGCACCTGTACCATGGCACCTGGGCCGCGGTGCGGACGCTGGGGGTGGCGCGGCCCTCGGCGCAGCCGCTCAAGCGCCGGGCGGCGCTCGTGCTCGCCGTGGTCGTCGCCGGCGGCTTCCTCGCGATCCCGGTCGCGGCGCTCGCCGGCCGGTTCCCCGTGGTCGAGGTCCACTCGGCCCCCACCACGTCGCCGGTGGAGGCGCACTGAGATGGAACTGAACGCGAAGATCCCGAGCGGTCCCCTCGAGCAGAAGTGGGACCAGCACCGCTTCCAGATGAAGCTGGTGAACCCGGCCAACAAGCGGAAGCACCACGTGATCGTGGTGGGCGCCGGGCTGGCCGGGGCCTCGGCGGCCGCGACCATGGCGGAGCTGGGCTACCAGGTCTCCTGCTTCGTCTTCCACGACTCGCCGCGACGCGCGCACTCGATCGCCGCGCAGGGCGGCATCAACGCCGCCAAGAACTACCAGAACGACGGCGACTCGGTCCGGCGCCTGTTCTACGACACCATCAAGGGCGGCGACTTCCGCGCCCGCGAGGCGAACGTGTACCGCCTCGCCCAGGTGTCGGTGAACATCATCGACCAGTGCGTCGCGCAGGGGGTCCCCTTCGCGCGCGAGTACGGCGGCCTGCTGGCCAACCGCTCCTTCGGCGGCGCGCAGGTGTCGCGCACCTTCTACGCCCGCGGCCAGACGGGGCAGCAGCTGCTGCTGGGCGCGTACCAGGCGCTCGAGCGCCAGGTGGGGCTCGGGAAGGTGCGGATGCACACCTTCGAGGAGATGCTCGAGCTGGTGGTCGTGAACGGCCGGGCGCGGGGGATCGTCACGCGCAACCTCCTCTCGGGGGCGGTGGCGTCGCACGCGGCCGACGCCGTGGTGCTCGCCACCGGCGGCTACGGCAACGTGTTCTTCCTGAGCACGAACGCCATGTACTCGAACGTGACCGCCACGTGGCGGGCGCACCGCAAGGGCGCGGCGTTCGCCAACCCGTGCTACACGCAGATCCACCCCACGTGCATCCCGGTCAGCGGGGAGCACCAGTCGAAGCTCACGCTCATGTCCGAGTCGCTGCGCAACGACGGCCGGATCTGGGTGCCCAGGGCGCAGGGGGACCACCGGCCGCCGTCGCAGATCCCGGAGGCGGAGCGCGACTACTACCTCGAGCGCAAGTACCCGAGCTTCGGCAACCTGGCGCCGCGCGACATCGCGTCGCGGGCCGCGAAGGAGGCGTGCGACGACGGGCGCGGGGTGGGCCCCGGCGGCCTCGGCGTGTACCTCGACTTCGGCGACAGCATCAAGCGGCTCGGCCAGCAGACCATCGCCGAGCGCTACGGCAACCTGTTCGACATGTACCAGCGCATCACGGACGAGAACCCGTACCAGCAGCCGATGCGCATCTACCCGGCCGTGCACTACACCATGGGCGGCCTCTGGGTGGACTACAACCTCATGAGCACCATCCCGGGGCTGCACGTGGCGGGCGAGGCCAACTTCTCCGACCACGGCGCCAACCGCCTCGGCGCCTCCGCCCTCATGCAGGGGCTGGCCGACGGCTACTTCGTGCTGCCGTACACGATCGGCGACTACCTCGCCAGCACCGTCCTGGAGAAGGTGGACGCCGCGCACCCGGAGTTCCGGGCGGCGGAGCAGGCCGTGCGCGACCGGCAGGCCCGGTTCCTGGGCATCCGGGGGCGGCGCACCGTCGACTCCTTCCACAAGGAGCTGGGCAAGGTCATGTGGGACTACTGCGGCATGGCGCGAGACCGGGACGGCCTCACGCGGGCCATCGGGCTGATCCAGGGCATCAAGGACGAGTTCTGGCAGAACGTCAACGTGCCCGGGAGCGGCGACTCGCTGAACCAGTCGCTGGAGAAGGCCGGCCGGGTGGCGGACTTCATCGAGCTCGGGGAGCTCATGTGCCGGGATGCGCTCAACCGCGAGGAGTCGTGCGGCGGGCACTTCCGGACGGAGTACCAGGAGGAGGGCGAGGCCAAGCGCAACGACGAGGCCTTCGCGTACGTGGCGGCCTGGGAGCACGCCGGCGAGGGGAAGGACCCCATCCTCAACAAGGAGCCGCTGGCCTACGAGAACGTGACGCTTTCCACGCGGAGCTACAAGTAATGAAGATCACGCTCAACGTGTGGCGCCAGCCCGCGTCGCAGGCGCCGGGCGCGCTCGAGACCTACGACCTGGACGGCGTCAGCGCCGACATGTCGTTCCTCGAGATGTTCGACATGCTGAACGAGCAGCTCACGATGGAGGGGCGGGAGCCCGTGGCCTTCGCGCATGACTGCCGCGAGGGGATCTGCGGGTCGTGCGCGATGATGATCAACGGGCAGGCGCACGGGCCGTGGAAGGGGACCGCCACCTGCCAGCTGCACATGCGCGCGTTCCGGGACGGCGACATCATCACCGTCGAGCCGTGGCGCGCGGCGCCCTTCCCCGTGGTGAAGGACCTGGTGGTGAACCGCGGGGCGTTCGACCGCATCATCCAGGCGGGCGGCTACATCTCCGCCAGCACCGGGGGCGCGCGCGACGCCAACGAGATCCTGATCGGCAAGGACGTGGTCGAGGAAGCCATGGACGCGGCGGCGTGCATCGGCTGCGGCGCGTGCGTGGCCGCGTGCCCCAATGCGTCGGCCTCGCTCTTCACCGGCGCCAAGGTCTCGCACCTGGGCCTGCTCCCGCAGGGGCAGCCCGAGCGCGACCGCCGGGTCCTCGGCATGGTGGAGCAGATGGACCTGGAGGGGTTCGGCCACTGCACGCTGGCGGGCGAGTGCCAGGAGGCGTGCCCGAAGTCGATCTCCATCGATGTCATCAAGCACATGAACCGGGACTTCCTGACGGCGAGCGCGCGGCGGCAGGAGCCCCGGGCGGCCTCCGGCGGGGCGGGGTGACGGCGCGCGCCGCGCGCCGTGGGAGCTGCCAGGCAATCGGGGGGCGGGGCCGCGATGGCCCCGCCCCCCGGTCGCGTGCAGCGGGGGCGCCTCAGATCCGGGGGAGCGTCACCCCGTGCTGCCCCTGGTACTTCCCCTTCTTGTCGCCATAGCTCACCGCGGGCGGCTCGTCGCCGGTGAAGAACACCACCTGGGCGATCCCCTCGTTGGCGTAGATCTTGGCCGGGAGCGGGGTGGTGTTGGAGATCTCCAGCGTCACGTAGCCCTCCCACTCGGGCTCGAAGGGGGTGACGTTGGTGATGATGCCGCATCGCGCGTAGGTGCTCTTCCCCACCGTGATCGTGAGGACGTCGCGCGGGATGCGGAAGTACTCCACGCTGCGGGCCAGCGCGAAGGAGTTGGGGGGCACGATGCACACGTCCCCCTCGAACTCCACGAAGCTGCGCGGGTCGAACGCCTTGGGGTCGACGACCGAGTTGAGGACGTTGGTGAAGATCCGGAACTCGCGGGCCACGCGCATGTCGTAGCCGTACGAGCTGACGCCGTAGGAGATGACGCCCTGGCGGACCTGGCGATCCTCGAACGGGTCGATCATGCCGTGCTCGCGCGCCATGCGCGTGATCCAGCGGTCGGAGCAGAGTCCCATGGCGGGGCAGGGGGGTCGGGGGAGGGCGCGGGGGAGAGCGAACTGGACCACCCAGTCCAATCTCGGCGGTTGTGTGGGAGTATGCGGGGCGCACGCGCGCAAGGCAACGGGAGCGCCGAACGCCCGCCCGCCGGCATCCGGGTCCGTCGACGGCGAACGCGACAAAATTCGCGTTGCCGGTTACTCGTGACGCAATCGTGCAGTCCACCCGTTGAGGCTCGCTGGTCCCGCTTGTAGCTTCCCGTCGCGCTTTGTGAATCATTTCACGAGTGCATCCGCCGACTGTCAGGCCCCGACGCCTACGCGATGCTCCGCCCTTACCTGCCGGTCCTCCTCCTCCTCGGATTCGTCCTCGTCAACGCGGTGCTGATCCTCGGCATCGCCCACCTCACCGTGCGCCCGCAGCCCACGCCGGTGAAGGTCCAGCCGTACGAGTCCGGCATGGTCCCCCTCGGCGACGCCCGTGACCGCTTCTCGGTCAAGTTCTACCTCGTCGCCATGCTCTTCATCGTCTTCGACATCGAGACGGTGTTCATGATCCCGTGGGGGGTCCACTACCGCGCGCTCTCCTGCGCCGTTCCCCTCGTCTCCGGCGCCTGCCCCCCGGGGCAGCTGTCCCCCCTGGGGCTCGTCGAGATGCTCGTCTTCGCCGCGATCCTCCTCGTCGGCTTCGTCTACGTCTGGAAGAAGGGAGCGCTCACATGGGATTGAGCCCGGCCCCCGCCCCCCGGTCGCTGGCCATCGCCCCCGGCACCGAGGATGGGTGGCTCACCACCCGCCTCGACCTGCTGGTCAACTGGGCCCGCGCCGGCTCCCTCTGGCCGATGCCCTTTGGCACCGCGTGCTGCGCCATCGAGTTCATGGCCACCGCCGCCAGCCGCTTCGACCTCGCCCGCTTCGGCATGGAACGGCTCAGCTTCTCCCCGCGCCAGGCCGACGTCCTCATCTGCGCCGGCCGCGTGCCGCTCAAGCTCGCCCCGGTGCTGCGCCGCATCTACCAGCAGATGCCCCAGCCCAAGTGGGTCATCTCCATGGGCGCCTGCGCCTCCACGGGCGGCATGTTCGACAACTACGCCGTGGTGCAGGGGATCGACACCATCATCCCGGTGGACGTCTATGTCCCCGGGTGCCCCCCGCGCCCCGAGGCGCTCATGCACGGCATCCTCATGCTGCAACAGAAGGTGATGCGCGAGCGCCTGGCCGACCGCGTGCGGCACGTGGAGATCACCCCCGATCCGGCGAGCCAGCTGTACATCCCCCCGGCGCGCATCGACGAGCTCTCCGAGCCGTTCGGCAACTCCGTGCACCAGACCCGGTCGGCCCCGTGAGCGC
>JBILKP010000324.1:0-3291 GCA_044376625.1 Gemmatimonas sp.
AGGATGCCACTCCCGCTGCCACTCACGCTGCCACTGCCAATGCCACCGGCTGATGCCGTGGCCGCGACGCTGCCGCCCAGCCCCGTGGCGGCCGCAAAGACGAAGCGACGCGACACCGCGAGCGCCTCGATGGCGGGGTAGCTGCCCACCAGCACGCGTTCCTCCCGCAGGCCGACGCTGCCGCGCGGCCGCGCCCCGCTGGAGGCGGGCGCCCCGGGGGGGGCGGGGGGGAGGCAACCCACCAGGGCGGCGACCGCTGCACCGATGCACGCCAGCCCGCCCAACCGGCGCGTCCTGGGGAGGCGTGTCATGCCAGCGCCGGGAGATCCACCAGGACGCCCTCCGGGTGCGCCACGCCGCGCTCCAGCAGGCGCCACGCATGCGGGAGGCTGGCGCTCACGTCGGCCAGCAGGGTACCGCGTGCGCCCCCGGCCGCCTGGTGCACCCGCTCGGCGGCCAGCCCGTGTGCCGTGGCCGCCAGCAGGGTGGCCTCCAGGGCACCGTGCCGCTGCGCCATCAGGGTGGCCAGCATCCCGGCCAGCAGGTCGCCGCTGCCGCCGGTGGCCAGCACGGGAGTGCCGCGGGGCATGGCCCACACGGCGCCGTCGGGGGCCACCACCAGCGTAGGCGTCCCCTTGCACAGCACCACGGCCCCGCTGTCCCGCGCCAGCTGCTGCAGGGCGTGAACGCGAAGGTCCCAGTCGTCGGACAGCGGCGCGCCCAGCAGCCGTGCCGCCTCCCCCGCATGGGGGGTGAGCACCACGGGGCGCCCCCCGGCGCTCCACGCGGCCACGGCCTGGGCGGCGGGGCGCTGGCCGTCGGCCAGATGCCACAGCGCGTCGGCGTCCAGCACCACGGGGACCGTGGGCTGGTGGTGCCGCAGCGTGTGCGCCACGGCTGCCAGCAGGGCAGCAGCGTTGGCGCCGCGTCCCAGCCCCGGGCCCACGGCCAGCGCGTGCGCCGAGGGGACCATGAGGTGGTCCGCCTGGGGTGGCCAGGGCGCGGCCAGCGCCTGCGGCAGGGCCCCCTGCACCGCCGGCACGCTGGCGGCGTCCACCAGGGCCGTCACCACCCCGGCGCCGGCGCGCAGCGCCCCTTCGGCTGCCCACAGCGCCGCGCCGGCCATCCCCGCGCCCCCGCCCACCACCACCACGCGCCCGCGGTCCCCCTTGTGGGCGTTCCACGGCACATCGGCCAGCCGCCCACCCAGCGTTTCCGGCGAGGCCAGCGCCCACGCCCCGTCGTCTTGCCGGGCATGGGCGCCCAGCCCGATATCCAGCACGCGCAGGCGTCCCACCGCCCCGCGTGCCAGCAGGGCCCCCCGCTTGACGCTCCCGAAGCTGAGGGTGTCGTGGGCCACCACATGCCCCGGGGCCAGGGCGCCGGAGGTTGCGTCCACGCCGGTGGGGAGGTCCAGGGCCACCACGTGGGCCCCGTTGGCGCGCGCCGAGGCGATGGCCAGACAGGCCGCGGCAACGGGCCCGCGTAACGCACCGGTGTGCCCGGTGCCCACCAGGCCGTCCACGACGACGCCGCCCCACCCGAGGGACGGGGTCGCCTCTTCCTCGGGGCCCACCCCGGCCGCCACGGCCCATGCCTGCGCCGCAGCCCGCGCTTCCTCGCTGCGCGGCGGCGCCACGGCCCGCACCCGCACCGGTACCCCATGGCGCGCCAGCTCGGCCGCCACCACATAGGCGTCGCCGCCGTTGTTGCCGGGTCCGGCCCAGCAGGTGACCCCACCCTGCAGGCGCCGACGGTCGTCGCGCAGCAGGAGCTGGGCGGCGGCGGTGCCGGCCCGCTGCATGAGCGCCACCGCCGGCGTGCCGGCAGCGATGGCCGCCCGGTCGCGGGCGGCGGCCTGTGCAGCGGTGGTGACCTGGCACCCGGTCATGGACGGCGGGGCTGGAAGCGGGCCCGGGCACGCGCGGCGCGCCCGGCGGTCAGACGTGCGCGGCGCTCCAGGGGTAGGCGCGCTCGAACGCGTCCTCGAAGTCGTACAGCCCGATGAAGTCGCGGCGGGAGTCCTGCGGCTGGCTGACCAGCAACCCCAGGTCGACCAGGGTGAAGACGATGTCACCGATATCGGCGGTGGCGCGAATGCCCCAGTGCTCCAGCACGAGGCGCGCCATCACGCCATACCGCTGCAACGCGAGGTCGCGGCAGGCCTGCGCCAGCTCCTGCCCGCTGATGTGCCGGCGCTCGGCGAGGCGGGCCTGCACATGTTCCAGGGCGGCCAGCACGAACAGGTAGCCACGCTCCGCGAACCGCTGCTCTCGCAGGCGGATCTGGTCCATGATCCCTTCGCGGAACGCCAACTCGGCCACAGGATGCTCCTCCAGGGGTGCCACCGGGGCGCCAGCCTTGGCGCCGCGCCCCGTTCACGCGGGGGACGACCCACTCGCCCCCGCCCATGGTCAATACTGGCGGGGCGCGCATGGTGCCACAACCGCCCCGGTGGCGGGCCGCCCTCCCCGCGGCCGGCCCGCCCGTACCGCGCTAGTACAACGGGAAGCGCCCCGCCAGCGCCCGGACGTCCTCGCGGACCGCCGCCACCACGGCCTCGTCCCCCGGAGCCGAGAGGACGCGGTCGATGCACGCCGCCACCTCGTGCATGGCGGCCGGGTCCATCCCCCGGGTGGTGACGGCGGGGGTGCCGATGCGGATGCCGCTGGTGACGAACGGCGACTGCGTCTCCCGCGGCACAGTGTTCTTGTTGACCGTGATCCCCGCGCGGTCCAGCACCGCCTCGGCCACCTTGCCCGTGAGCCCCTTGGAGCGGAGGTCCACCAGCATCAGGTGGTTGTCGGTGCCCCCCGAGACGATGTGGTAGCCGCGGGCGGCCAGGTCGGCGGCCAGCACGCGGGCGTTCTCCACCACCTGCCGGCAGTACGCGGTGAACGACGGCTGCAGCGCCTCGTGGAACGCCACCGCCTTGGCGGCGATGACGTGCTCCAGCGGGCCGCCCTGCATGCCGGGGAACATGGCCTTGTCCACCGCCTTGGCGTGCTCGGCCTTGCAGAGGATGATGCCGCCGCGCGGGCCGCGCAGCGTCTTGTGCGTGGTGCTGGTGACCACGTCGGCGTACGGCACCGGCGAGGGGTACACGCCGGCGGCGGCCAGCCCGGCGAAGTGCGCCATGTCCACAAGAAACACAGCGCCCACCTCGCGCGCCACGTCGGCAAAGGCCTGCCAGTCGATCACGCGCGAGTAGGCGCTGTAGCCGGCGATGATCATCTTCGGGCGGTGCTCGCGGGCCAGCGCGCGCATGCGCTCGTAGTCGATGAGGCCATC
>JBILKP010000325.1:0-3285 GCA_044376625.1 Gemmatimonas sp.
TGGAGAGGGGGGGTGGAGGGAGGCGCAGCGCGCGGGACCGCGGGACGAACCTCCCCTAAACAACCCCCTCACGGGATGATCGCAATCCCCCCGGCCTGCTGCCCCACCTCGGCGCGCCCGATGGTGCGCCGCGCCACCAGGTCGATCACCTCCACCGTCCCCGGCTCGCTCCCCACCCCTTCCACGCTCACGAAGGCGTAGCGGTCGTCGGGGGTGATGGCCACGCCGTGCACCACGCGCCGCTGCGTGGGGAGGGTGGCCAGCGTGGCCCCCGTCTGCGTGTCGATCAGCGACACCCCCTGCCCCCGCTTGTTGGTCCCCACCAGCAGCCGTCCGTCGTGCGTGACCGCCAGGTTGTACACGCCGTTCCCCGCCGGGAGGCGGCGACGCAGCGTCCAGGTGGGCACGTCGATCTCCGCCAGGTCGCTGGTGCCGTTGCACGCCACCCACACCGTGCGCCCGTCGGGGCTGGGCTCCGCCCAGGTGGGGGAGCAGGTGGTGCTGCCGGCGGCGGGCTGCGCCAGCCCGTGGCCACCCATGTCGTGGCCGGCGTGCGCGTCGGCGCCGCGCACCGGCGGCGCCCCCGCCATCCCACGCTCCGCCCCCTTGGTCAGCTGGAAGTGGCGCGCCACCTGCAGCCCCTCCAGGTCGATCTCCACCAGCTGGTCGTCCATCATGCACACGCTGTAGTGCCGGCGCCCGTCGCGGCTGATGCGCGAGCCGTGCGGCATGGCGCAGGTGGTGAGCCGCGCCACCTCCTGCAGCGAGTCGGTGCGCACCACGCTGACGTCGCTGGGCACGGGGTGGCCATGGAGGTTGAAGTTCACCACCACCGCGGTCCCCCCGTCGGGGGTGAGGGTGACTGTGGCGGGGAAGTTCCCCAGCATCACCTGCCCCAGGTACGCGTGCGTGTCGGCCCGGTACTTCCACAGCACGCCAAAGGGGGTGCCGTGCGCGGTGGTCACGTACAGGTGCCGCCCGTCGGGGGACGCGGTCACGCCATGCGGCCCGTCGGGGTCGGCCAGCATGACCCCGACCTGGCTGGTGCGCACCACCTGCACCCCGCCCGGGCCCAGCACCACCTCCGCCAGCTGGTCGGCCGACTCGCTCACCACCGCCGCGCGGTACGTGCGCGACGGGAAGGGACCGGACGGCGCCCCCCCCGCGGGCTGGGCGGCGGCGGGGAACGCCGCCAGCACCGCCGCCAGCCCCACCGCCACCACGGCGCCGCGGCTCAT
The DNA here is from genome assembly GCA_044376625.1 of Gemmatimonas sp. Classification (GTDB taxonomy): domain Bacteria; phylum Gemmatimonadota; class Gemmatimonadetes; order Gemmatimonadales; family Gemmatimonadaceae; genus Gemmatimonas. The sequence goes on from JBILKP010000325.1 coordinate 1,239, forward strand.
GGGACGATCGCGGCCTTCTTGGGTTCGGGCTTGGGGTCCATCCGCACGATCCACAGCCCGTTGTACATGTCGTTCACGTAGGCCAGCCCGCCCCGCACCACCACCCCCCAGGTCATGGCGGCGTTCTTCACGAAGCCGTCCATGTCGGCGGTGTGCACGTGCACCATCTCGCGCTGCTGCGCGCGCAGGTCGCCGCGCAGCTCGCCGCCGATGTCGAAGGTGCGGAAGCCCGCGTTGTACGCCCCCATGTACAGCGTGTCCCCCGCCACCCACACGTTGTGCACGCCGCCGTACTCGGGCTCGTAGAACGCCACGCTCCTGGGCTTCGTGATGTCCTTCACGTCGATCACCTGCAGCCGCCCGTACGCGCGCCCGGCGCTGGCATCCTTGGCGCCCGTCACCGGCGCGGCGGGGAACACCTCGTCGGCAATGAACACGTAGTCCTTGTGCCGCCACGCGGTGTGCGTCCCGCGGATGAACCCGGGGCCGCCCGACGCCTCCACCTGCCGGTACAGGTCGTTGAGGTCGTACTTGTACTGGCTCACCAGCTGCGGGTTCGACGGCGAGCCCCCCTTGATGCCGTTCCCCACGTCCAGGATCACCAGCCCGTCGTTCCAGTAGCTCAGGTACGCCAGCCCGTCCTGCACGTCCACGTCATGCAGCGACCGCCCCGCGTCGGGGCGCGGCGTCTGCCACACCGCCGCCGTCTTCGGCTTGCACGGGTCGTTCCAGTCGATGATGTGGAACGCGCCGGTGCCGTCGTTGGTGAGGTAGATGTGCGTGCCGTGCTTCGCCTGGCGGTACACGAAGGTGCTGTGCACGCCGCCCGTGAGCCCCTCGGTGAAGTCGGCGCACTTGCGGGGGTGCAGCGGGTCCTCCAGCGAGGCGATCACGATGCCGTTCTTCCGGTCGGCCGCCCCCTCGCGGGTGAACACCAGGTGCGACCCCTCGGGGTTGGTCATGATGTCGTTCACGCGCCGCGTGTTCTCCACCAGGGAGTCGGTCACCACGGGCTTGGTCTTGTCATCCAGGTTCACGGTGAACATCCGGTCGCCGCCGGAGCCGGTCCCCAGGTAGGCGATCTCGCGGGTGGGGTGCAGCCACACCTCCTCGGTGGTGAACTGCATCCGCGGCAGCCGTCCCACCACGGTGGCGGGGCGCCGCACGTCGCGCGGCGCCAGCGTCACCACCGCCTCGGCGCTCACGCCGCCCAGCGACGCGGTCACGCGGTAGGTCCCGCGCTCGTACCCCACGAACGCGCCGTCCGCCTCGATGAGCCCCTGCCCGGGGCTCATGCTGAACGACGGCGCCACGCCGGCAATCACCTTGCCGGCGGCATCCCTGGCCACCGCGGTGAAGCGCACCACGTCGCCGGTGCGCGCCGACGACGCCGACGGCGTGAGCGTGAGCGACGCCACGCGCGTCACCACCACCGTCACCGGCACCGCCACGGTGGCGGCGTCGACGCGCCCGGTGAGGACCGCCCGCCCCGCGGTGCGCGCCTCCACCAGCCCCTCGGCGTTCACCCGCGCCACCGCCGCGTTGCTGCTGCTCCACTGCACGCGGTCGTCGCGGCGGTCCCCCGCCGCACTGGTCACGGTGGCCGCCAGCAGCACCCGCTGCCCCGGCACCAGCCGCTGCGGCAGCGGCGCCACGGCGATGGTGGCCGCCGGCCCCGGGACCATCTGCACCTCCACCCGCTGCGTCAGCGGCGGACGCCCCGGCAGCTGCGCCACGATGGTCACGGGGATCGTCCCCGTGGAGCCGGAGCGCACCAACCCCGTGGGGTCGACGCTCCCCTCAAAGCGCCCCCCGGCCGGCACGAAGCGCACCTGCGCCCCCGCAATCGGCTGTCCGGCGGCGTCCAGCACCCGCGCCCGCAGGCGCAGCGTGTCCTGCGCCACCACCACCGGCACGGCGGGCGTGACCTCGATGCGCGCCGCCGGCGGGGTGGCCGGTTGGGCCCCCGCCGCGGGCGCGAGGACGACGGCCAGCGACAGCGCCGTCAGGGAAAAGCTGCTGCACACGCCGGTCCGCACCATGAGAT
>JBILKP010000091.1:0-10473 GCA_044376625.1 Gemmatimonas sp.
GCTCCTCTTCGGCGCCGCCCAATCGCTGCAAACGCTCTTCCAGGCCATGGGGTGGACGGGCGTGCCGTACCAGCTGTTCCTGGCGGTGCCGTACCTGCTCACCCTGGCCGCCATGATGCTCCGGGGGGCTCGGTCGGGGCACTGAAGGGCGACACGTTGGGGGCCCCTGACTGCTACTGCCTGAGGCTGCGCCTCGGGTCCTGGACTTCTTACTGCCTGAGGCTGCGCTGAGGGGCCCTGGGTATGAGGGATAGGGCCGAGGCCATCGGGACGATTTGTTTTCATATACCGTCCCTATGCCCACGGCCCTCTCCCTCTTCCCTAGGGCCCCTCAGCGCAGCCTCAGGCAGTACAAAGTGGACACCCACCCCATCGCGCCGCACTATAGGGGATGCGCCTCTCCCGCCTCCTCCCCGCCCTCCTCGCCCCTGCCCTCCTTGGGGCCCAGGAGTCCGACGCCGCGCTGCTCGCGTCGGCCAAGGCCATTCATGCGCGTGTCCTGTCGATTGACACGCATGTCGACATCAGCCCCGCCAACTTCACCGCGGGCGCGCCCAATTACACGCAGCGGCTGCCGCGCACCCAGGTGGACCTGGTGAAGATGGAGGAGGGGGGGCTGGGCGCCGCCTTCCTCATCGTCTACGTCGGCCAGGCGCCCACCCTCGACTCGGCGAGCTTTGCGCGCGCCAACGCGTCGGCGCTGGAGAAGTTCGACGCCATCCACCGCCTCACCGAGGAGCTGGCGCCCGCGCGCGCGGAGATCGCCTACACCGCGGCCGACGCGCGCCGCATCCACGCGGCCGGCAAGCGGGTGATCTTCATCGGCGTGGAGAACGGCTTCCCGCTGGGGAGCGACCTGGGGAACGTGAAGCGCTTCTACGACCGCGGCGGGCGCTACCTGTCGCTGGCGCACAACGGGCACAGCCAGCTGAGCGATTCCAACACCGGCGAGCGCGACGGGGTGTGGCTGCACAACGGCCTCTCGCCGCTGGGACGCCAGGTGATCGCCGAGATGAACCGGCTGGGGATGATGATCGACGTGTCGCACCCGTCGAAGGCGTCGATGCTGCAGACCGTGGCGCTGTCGAAGGCCCCCATCATCGCGTCGCACTCGGGGGTGCGCGCGCTGTGCAACCACAGCCGCAACATGGACGACGAGCAGCTGGACGCGCTCAAGAGGAACGGCGGCGTAATCCAGCTGGTGGCGTTCAACAGCTACACCAAGTGCAACCCGGCGAAGGACGCCGAGCGCGCCGCGGCGGTGGACGCGCTGCGCAAGGAGTACGGCATCACCGCCACCGGGCGCGCGGAGGTGACAGCGGCCATCCAGGCGCTCCCGAACGAGACGCGCAACGCGTTCCTGGCCAAGCAGGAGGAGATCACGGCGCGGCGCTACCCGGCCGACCCGCCCGCCACGGTGAAGGACTTCGTGGACCACATCGACTACGTGGTGAAGCGGATCGGCATCGACCACGCGGGGATCAGCAGCGACTTCGACGGCGGCGGCGGCGTGGACGGGTGGCGCAGCGCCAGCGAGTCGCTGAACGTGACCGTGGAGCTGGTGCGCCGCGGCTACACCGAGGAGCAGATCCGCAAGATCTGGGGAGGGAACCTGCTGCGGGTGCTGGAGCGGGTGGAGGCGGTGAGCAAGGCGAAGTAGGGATACCGGCCTGGGGACCTGCCTGGGGACCTGCCTGGGGACCTGGAAACTCAGGGGCCCTCGGTATGAGGGAGAGGCACGAGGTCGTCGATGTGCGTGGTTTACGCGTCTCGATCGCCTCGGACCTCCGCCTCATACCGAGGGCCCCTGAGGTTTCAGGTGCCTCGGCAGTTATCCAGGCAGTGCCCTCGCCTACGGGCGCCGCATCCGCTGCACCTCCTTGATCGCCTCCAGCAGCTCGCGGTCGGTGCCGGACAGCTCGTCGGCGGCGCTGTTCTCCACCCAGACATCCGGCGCCACGCCGTAGTTCTCCAGGTTGATCCCGTAGTTGTTGGGCTTGGTGGGGTCCCAGGTGACCACCAGCGAGCCCGGGGTGCGAATGGTGCCGCCATTGATGAGCGCATAGCTGCCGGTGGCAATCACCCCCCCCGACGTGGGCTGCCCCACGATGCGCCCCAGCCCCAGCTGCCGGAACCCCATGGGAGTCACCTCGGAGTCCGACCCCGAGCGCTGGTTGATGAGCATCACCTTGGGACCGGGGATCGCCTGCCGCGGACGGCGCCCCCAGCTGCGGCTCCCGGTGCGCTGGTTCCAGAACTGGTAGGGACGCCGCTCGAGGATGTCGATGAGCTCCTGGTCGATGTTGCCGCCGCCGTTGAAGCGGATGTCCACGATGATCCCCTGCCGGTTGCTGTACTGGTCGATCTCGTTGCGGAAGCGCGCCAGCGACGGCTGGTCCATGGAACGGATGTGGACGTACGCCACCTCCCCCTTGGTCTCGCGCTCCACGATCTCGCGCCGCTCGGCCACCCACGCCTCGTACTTGAGGTCCTGCAGCGACGTGACGGTGCGGATGCGCACCGTGCGCGCCCCGGTCCCCGCGGGGTCCTTGGCCACCGTCACGGACACGTACTCGTTGAGCGCCTCCCCCAGGATGCGCCAGTAGTTGTCGCCGGACCGCACCTCGCGCCCGTCGATGGCCAGCACCACATCACCCACGGCCAGCCCCAGCCACTCGCGATCAGCCGGGCCGTTGCGGTAGACGTGGCTGATGCGGTAGCGCCCCCCACGGTCCTCGGCGAGCTCCACCCCCAGCAGCCGCGTGGTCACCTGCCGCGGCATGGCACGCGTGGGCGGACCGCTCACACCGGTGTGCGACGCGTTCAGCTCGCCGATCATCTCGTTGGCGAGGTCGTACAGGTCCTCGTTGGTGGCCACAAAGGGGAGCAACGCGCGATACCGCGCGCGGATCGCCTCCCAGTCACGCCCGTGCATCTGCTCGTCGTAGAAGCGGTACTTCATCACGCGCCACGCCTCCTCGAACAGCTGCTCCCGCTCGGCACGCAGGTCGATGCGCAGCGGCACCGTGAACGCCACCCGGTCGCTGCGCTGCGGCGACGCCAGCACCAGCTTGTGCACCTCGGCGGCCCCGACGCCCCCCTCCCCGCCACCAGCCACACGGCGGAAGAAGATGGTGCGACGGTCGGCAGTGGGGACCATCCCCGGATAGCTGCCGCCGGCCAGCCGCCGCCGATTGCTGCCGTCGGCGTTCACCTGGAAGAGCCCCGCATTGGGGGAGTCGGGGTCGACGGCATTCCCCTGCCCACCGCCACCACCACCGCCGCCCGTGGCCAGGGTGATGGTGCGCCCATCACGCGAGAGGAAGTAGCTCCCCACCCCCACGGGGCCGCGGGTGAGTTGCAGGGCACGGCGCTCAATCCCCGCTTCGTCCACACGCAGCGTGGCCGCAGGGGCGGCAGCAGCCGACGACGAGGCAGCGGACGCCCCCCCGGTGCTGTCACGACGCCCGGCCCCCGAGGCCGGCGCCGCGCGGCGCGCCTTCACCAGCGGATCGTCGGGGTCCTCGGTCACGCGCGCCAGCGACACGCTGAACAGCTGCGCCACCCCGCCGTCACGCGTGGAGGTGAAGAACAGCGTGGTGCCGTCAGGGGACAGCTGGCCGTTGGTGTCCTGGAACGGGTTCCGCGTCACGTTCACCTCGCGCCGCGTGCGCACATCCATCAGGTACACGTCGGCGTTCTGGTCGTCGTCGCGCTTGGTGTACACCAGCGCGCTGCCATCAGCGCTGTACGACAGCGCGGCATAGCCGCCCGCCGGATGATGGCCCAGCTCGCGCGGGGGCGCCGCACCGGTGACGTCCACCTCCCACAGGCGGTTGGCCGCCGTCCACGCCAGCGTGCGCCCGGTGGGGGACCAGGTCAGGTCGCCCTTCACCGACGGATGCGTGGTGAGCCGGCGGCGAGCGCCCGAGGGCACGTCGTACACCCACAGCTCCTCCTCCCGCGTTTCGTCGGAGACGTACGCGATGCGCCGCCCGTCGGGGGACCACTGCTGGTTGCGCTCGCGCCACGGCGACTGCGCCACCGGCGTGCGCTCCCCCACGCCGGGCTCGGTGGGGACGATCATGATCTCGCCGCGCACATCCACCGCCAGGTAGTCGCCGGCCGGGCTCACGGTGAAGCCGTCCGCCCGGTTGGCAGCGGTCATCACCTCCACCTCGGCTTCCTTGCGGTCCAGCGCCAGGCGGATCTCCAGGCGGCGCGGCGTCCCACCGGGGACGTCCAGCGTCCACAGCGCAAACTCGTTCTCGTACACCAGCCGCTTGCCGTCCGGGGAGATGGCGGGGAACTGCACGCCATCGGCGGTGTGCCGCGTGACCTGCTCGGCGACCCCGCCGGTGGCCGCCACGCGCCAGAGGTTGAAGGTCCCGTCACGCTCGGAGGCGTAGTACACCTTGCCGTCGGCGCCCCACATGGGGTGCACGTCGTGCACATGCGTGCGGAACTGCTGCAGGTCGGGGTCGGTGAGCTGGCGGATCTCGCCGGTGCGCAGGTCCTGCACGGAGACGTCGGCGTTGTTGTTGCCGAGGTAGCCCTTGCGCCAGTAGCTGGGGAGGGAGCGGTTGAACGCCACCTGGGTGGCGTCCTGGCTGATCATCCCGGCGCGTCCGGCGTCCATCCCCATGGGACGGGGAATGGAGCCGTCCAGCCGCACGATGTACAGCGGCGATCCCCAGACCCCCTGCCCGCGCGCGCTGGTGAACACCACGCCGGTCCCATCGGGGGTCCAGTACAGCGCCTGGTCGTCGCCGCTGTGCCAGGTAAGCGGTCGCGGCTCACCACCGGCCGCGGGGACGACGTACACGTCGTTGTTCCCGGTGCGGTTGCTGGTGAAGGCGATCCACTGCCCGTCGGGGGAGAAGCGGGGCATGACATCGCGGGCGACATGCACCGTGAGGCGACGCGGGTTGGCGCCGTCGGCATCGGCCAGCCAGATGTCGTCCTGATAGGTGAAGGCCAGCCGCCCGTCGTTGGCCACGTGGGGATAGCGGGCGAAGCGGATGGGCTCCGCGGCGGGCTGGGCGGCCAGCAGGGCGGGCGCCAGGAGGGCGGAGAGGAGGCGGAGGGAGGTCATGCGCAATTGTGCTGGTGGGGTATGGCGATGTCGAGCGGTTTTTTTCAACGGCTTGAGGCTGCGCTTAGGGGCCCTCGGTATGAGGTAGAGGTTCGAGGTGATCGGTACGGTCTTTCCAGATTCCGCACCTATTCACTCGACCCTCTACCTCATACCCAGGGCCCCTCGGCGAAGCCTCGAGCAGTAAATGCCCGAACCGAAACCGCCCCCCTTACTTGAACCGCATCCCGTTGGGCGCCACCGAACCCTTGGTGGGGACAAAGGCCGGCTTCTTCGGCGCCTCGCTCCTCGGCTTCTCCCCTCGTGCCTCCCCACGCGCCTCCCCCCTCGGCTTCTCCGAGGGCGCCGCGCCAGCGCCCGGACGCATCCCCCCATCGGTGCGCATGGTGAGCGCGATCCGGTTGCGGGGGAGGTCCACCGCCTGGACGGTCACCTTCACCTTCTGCCCCACCTGCACCACTTCGTTGGGGTCGCGGACGTAACGGTTGGCCAGCTGGCTCACATGCACCAGGCCGTCCTGGTGGACGCCGATGTCCACGAAGGCACCGAAGGCCACGATGTTGGTGACCACCCCTTCCAGCACCATCCCCGGCTGCAGGTCGGAGGGCTTCTGGAGGTCGTCGCGGAAGGCGGGGGGCTCGAAGGCCGCGCGGGGGTCGCGCCCGGGCTTCTTGAGCTCGGCCACGATGTCACGCAGGGTGGGGAGCCCCACGTCGTCGCGCACGTAGCGCGGCAGGTCGATCGTGTCGGCCAGCGCCTCGTTCCCCACCAGCGCGGCCACCGCCACCCCCAGGTCGGCGGCCATCCGCTCCACCAGCGCGTAACGCTCGGGGTGCACGGCGCTGGCATCCAAGGGATGCGCGCCCCCCCGCACCCGCAGGAAGCCGGCGGCCTGCTCGAAGGCCTTGGCTCCCAGCCGCGGCACCTCGCGCAGGTCGGCGCGGGAGCGCATCCCCCCCTTGCTGTCGCGGAGGGTGACAATGGCCTGCGCCAGCGACGGGCCAATGCCGGCCACGTACCCCAGGAGCGCCGCCGAGGCGGTATTGACCTCCACCCCCACCCGGTTCACGCAGCTCATGACCGTGTCGTCCAGCCGCTGCTTGAGCCGGCTCTGGTTCACGTCGTGCTGGTACTGCCCCACCCCGATGCTCTTGGGGTCGATCTTGACCAGTTCGGCCAGGGGGTCCTGCAGGCGGCGGGCAATGGAGACCGCGCCGCGGAGGGAGACGTCCAGCTCGGGGAACTCCGCGCGGGCGAGGTCGGAAGCCGAGTAGACCGAGGCGCCGGCCTCGTTGACCACCACCACCGTGGGGCGCGGCGGGTCCAGCTCGCGCAGCGCCGCCTTGACCAGCGTTTCCGTCTCGCGGCTGGCGGTCCCGTTGCCAATGGCAATCAGTTCGGGGGTGAACCGCCCCACCAGCGTCCGGATGGCGCCGGCAAAGCGGTCTTCCTGGTGCAGGTAGAGGGTGTCGGTGTGCACCAGCGCACCGGTGGCGCTCACCACCGCCACCTTCACCCCGGTGCGGAAGCCCGGGTCCAGCCCGATCACCCGGTGCTCGCCCGCCGGGGCGGCCAGCAGCAGCTGCTCCAGGTTGCGCCCGAAGATCACGATGGCCTCGTCGTCGGCGCGGGTCTTGAGCTCCACGCGCAGCTCCACCTCGATGGCCGGCGCCAGCAGCCGCTTGTAGGCGTCGGCGGCCACGGCGGTGAGCTGCTGCCCCGCCTTGCGCGCCCCCACCACGTCACGCGCCAGGCGAGCGGTGATCTCCTCCACGGGCGCCTCGATGCGCCACAGCAGCTCCTCCTCCGTCTCGCCGCGGCGGATGGCCAGCATGCGATGGCTGGGGATGGTGCCCAGCGACTCGCTGAAGTCGAAGTAGTCCTTGAACTTGGAATCGTCGCGCGCCTTGCCGGTCATGACCGTGCTGCGCACCACGCCGCGCGCGCGCGTCACCTCGCGCACCCACCCGCGCACCACGGCGTCCTCGGCCACCTGCTCGGCCAGGATGTCGCGCGCCCCCTGCAACGCCGCCTCCGGGGTGGGCACCTCCGACGGCTTGCCGTCGGCCTCGGGGAGGACGAACGACTGCGCCATGGCCAGCGCGGCGTCATCGGCCACCGCGCCCCCCCACAGCGCCTCCGCCAGCGGCCCCAGCCCGCGCTCGCGCGCGATCATGGCGCGCGTGCGGCGCTTGGGCTTGAAGGGGAGGTAGAGGTCTTCGAGCGCCTGCTTCGTTTCTGCCGCGAGGATGGCGCCCTTGAGCGCGTCGTCCAGCTTCCCCTGCTCGTCAATGCTCTTGAGGATCGCCGCGCGGCGGTCTTCCAGCTCCTGCAGGTACTCCGCGCGCTCGCGCACGTCGCGCAGCTGCACCTCGTCCAGCCCGCCGGTCATTTCCTTGCGGTAGCGCGCGATGAAGGGGAGCGTGGCCCCCTCGCCGAACAGGTCCAGGGTGCGTTGCACCTGCGCCACATTGAGCGACAGGTCGGCTGCGACTCTCGCAACCAGTTGGGAAGCCATGGGGGTGGACATAGGGCGCGCAAGGTATCTGGACAGCCCCCGGTCCGGAAGGGTTATTGGAGCGCATGACACCGGACTCTGCCGCCGCCCCCACCGCCCCGCGCCGCGGGGTGCTCTGGTCGCTGGGGTTGCACCGCCCCCCGCTGCGTGCGTGGGCGTTCTACGACTGGGCCATCTCGGCGATGCAGACGGTGATCACCACGGCGGTGTTCCCGATCTTCTTCCTCAAGGTGGCGGGCGCCGACAAGCCCCCCGAGGTGGCCACGCAATGGTGGGGGTACGCCAACACCATCGCCGCGGTGGTGGTGGCGGTGCTGGGCCCCGTGCTGGGGGCGGTGGCCGACGTGCGCGCGGCCAAGAAGCGGTTCATGGCGTTCTTCCTGCTGCTGGGGGTGGCAGCCACGGCGGGGATGTTCTTCATCGCGCACGGCGAGTTGCTGTTCGCGTCGGCGCTGTTCATCCTGGCCATGGGCGGCGCCACCGCCAGCCTCACCTTCTACGAGTCGCTGCTGCCGCACATCGCCACCCCGGAGGAGATCGACCGGGTGTCCACGGCGGCGTACGGGCTGGGGTACCTGGGCGGCGGGGCGCTGCTGGCGATCAACCTGTGGTGGATCAGCGCGCCGGCCACCTTCGGGCTGCCGGCGGGGGAGGGGCTGTCGCCGCGCGACGCCACGCTGCCGGTGCGGCTGGCGTTCCTGAGCGTGGCCGCGTGGTGGCTGCTGTTCTCCATCCCCACGCTGCGCGGCGTCCCCGAGCCGGCGCGGCTGCGCGAGGGGGACGAGCCGGGAGGAGATCCGCCGCTGGCGCGCGCCATCGTGATGGCGTTCAGCCGGCTGGGGGAGACGCTGCGCGAGATGCGGCAGTACCGGCAGGCATTCCTGGTGATGGTGGCGTTCACCATCTACAACGACGGCATCCAGACCATCATCAAGATGGCCACCGCCTTCGGCACCGAGATCGGGATCGGGCAGGCCGAGCTGATCACCGCCATCCTGCTGGTGCAGTTCGTGGGGATCCCCTTCGCCTTCCTCTTCGGCAGCCTGGCGGGGCGCATCGGCGCCAAGGCCTCCATTCTGCTGGGGCTGGCGGTGTACACCGGCATCTGCGTGTTCGGCTACTTCGTGGACAGCACGCGCGACTTCTTCGTGCTGGCCGTGCTGGTGGCGCTGGTGCAGGGGGGGACGCAGGCGCTCTCCCGCTCGCTCTTTGCCAGCGTGGTCCCTCGCCACAAGAGCGGCGAGTTCTTCGGCTTCTACTCCGTGTTCGAGAAGTTCGGCGGCATCCTGGGGCCGCTGGTGTTCGCGCTGGCGGTGCAGGGGGGCGGCAGCAGCCGCGTGGCGATCCTGTGGGTGATCGCCTTCTTCGTGGTGGGCGGCGCACTGCTGTGGCGGGTGGATGTCGCCGAGGGCGAGCAGGCCGCCCGCACGGCCGATACAGCCACCCGCATCGCCTAGCCCTCCCCCTCTTGCTGCAACTGCAACTGCAACTCCCACCTCACCTCCCCCCTCTCCCCTCCCCCCTCAACTCTTCGCGTCCACCCAATTCTCCCCCACCCCCATCTCCACCAGCAGCGGCACATCCAGCGCCGCCGCGTGCTCCATCTCCCGCTTCACCAGCGCACGCAGCACCCCCTCCTCCTCGGCGGGGAACTCGAACACCAGTTCGTCGTGCACCTGCAGCAGCATGCGCGCCGCCACCCCCTCGCGCGCCAGCGCCTCGTGCACCCGCAGCATGGCCACCTTGATCAGGTCGGCCGCCGAGCCCTGGATGGGGGCGTTCCCCGCCACGCGCTCGCCAAAGGCGCGCATCGCCGGGTTGCGCTCCTTGAGCTCGGGGATGTAGCGGCGGCGCTTGAACAGCGTCTCCACGTAGCCGCGCTGCCGGGCCCCCTCCACGCACTGCGCCAGGAAGTCGCGCACCCCGGCAAAGCGCTCGAAATACGTCTCGATGAACGCCTTCGCCTCGGCGTTGCCGATGCGCAGCTGGCGTGAGAGGGCAAACGCCCCCTGTCCGTAGATGGTGGCGAAGTTGATCGTCTTGGCGCGCGCCCGCATCTCGCCGGTGACATCGGCCAGCGGGACGCCGAAGATGATCGCCGCGGTCTGCCGGTGGATGTCCCCCCCCGCCTGGAAGGCCGCCACGAAGGCCGGGTCGTGCGAGAGGTGCGCCAGCAGCCGCAGCTCGATCTGCGAATAGTCGGCCGACAGCAGCCGCCACCCCGGGCGGGGGATGAAGCCGCGGCGGATGTCGCGCCCCAGTTCACGCCGGATGGGGATGTTCTGGAGGTTGGGGTCGGAGCTGGAGAGACGCCCCGTGGCCGCCACGGTCTGGTTGAAGGAGGTGTGCAGCCGCCGGTCGCGCGGGTGCACCAGCCGCGGGAGCGCGTCGATGTACGTCCCCTCCAGCTTGGTGATCTCGCGGTACTCCATGAGCAGCGTGGGAAGGGTGTGCCCCTCCTCGGCCAGCTCCTGCAGCACGCTCGCGTCGGTGCTGGGGCCGGTGGCGGTCTTCTTCTTCACCGGCAGCCCGAGCTTCTCGAACAGCACCACGCGCAGCTGCGGGTTGGAGTTGATGTTGAACTCCATCCCCGCCTCCTCGTGGATCTGCCGCTCCACCCGCGCCCGCTCGGCGGCAAAGCGCGCCTTGAGCGATGCGAACCAGTCGAGGTCGATGGCCATGCCGTCCCACTCCATGTCGGCCAGGACGGTCACCAGCGGCACCTCGAGGTCGCGGCTGAGGGCGGTCATGTCGTGGGCCGCCAGCTGCGCCTCCAGCTGCGCCGTGAGCCGCAGCGTGACGTCCACGTCCTCGCAGGAGTAGTCGCGCGCGGCGTCCACGGGGACGACGTCGAAGGGGA
>JBILKP010000326.1:0-3284 GCA_044376625.1 Gemmatimonas sp.
TCGTGAAGCTCCCCAGGGGGTGGGGCGCCGGGAGCGACCCGCGCAAGGACGGGATGGCGGTGGGGTACTGAGCCATGACGCCCATGCGGCCGGAGGAGGTGATGGCGGCCCTCCTGGCGCGGTACTCGGGGGTGGTCCCCAAGGCCAGCTGGGGGGAGACCTCGCTCTTCGTGAATCCCGGGGGGCAGCTCACCAGCGGCGTCTACTTCTGCACCCTCAAGGACCACGACGGCGCACACGACCGAGCCGCTCGGCTGGATCGTGACGGCGTGTATCGCCTGGCGTTGGGGCTGCCGCAGGCCACGTACGGGCAGTGGTTTGGCGCGCGCCCCGCGCGCCCACCCAAGGGGGGCGTGGTGGACACGGGGCATGACTTCACGCAGCTGAACCTCCTCATGCCGCACCCGGTGTACGCGTGGATGGGGTGGGTGCAGCTGCTGTCGCCGTCACGGGAGGCGTTCGAAGCGCTCCTGCCGCTGCTGGATGAGGCACACCAGGCCGCCCTCGCCCGCGCAACGCGCCGCATCGCCACACGCAACCGCCCCGTACGGTCACTCGCGTAGGTCAAGCATGGCCTGCCACTCCCCGTGGACGCCAAGACTACGGGCTTCCAGTTCCAGGGCGCCAACGTCCACCGAGTCCCCCAGGGCCCGCAGCATCGACCGGACGTCCCGTAGGTGCCGCTCGCTCGCGCCGGCCTTTCGGAAGGCCAGCTTGTGCAGGATGACATGCTCGGGCGGGGCCATCGGCACCTCCAGCCCCATCACCGTGACGGCTCGACGATGCGCAAGACCCCAGCGGGCCAGCGGATCGTCTCCCGCGAGGTACACATCCGCCCGGGCGTCGGTGGCGAGGTGCAGCAGGTTGAAGTGGCCGAACGCCGGTCGCCCTGCTTCCTCCGCGAGGGCCTCAACAGGCGGGCAGTAGAACTGTTCGGGTGGAAAACAGTTGGCCAGCCGCGCCGCGTCCACGGCCTCAAGGGCGAGCACGACGTCCAGGTCCTGCGTGAAGCGTGGCTCGCCGTAGGCGATGGCGGCCACCCCGCCCGCCACCATCCACTCGACTCCCGCCGCGTGCAGGCGCGGGGCAAACACCGAGAGGACGTCAGTGGGCTGCAGCACGGATGAGCGCGCGCGCCTCGATGCGCACCTGCTCCTCGGAGAGCGCCGGGGACCGCTGCCGGACCCCCACACAGGTCAGCTCCCACGCCAACCGCCCCATGTCGTCGGCAATGCGCAGCTTCTCCTCCACGGACATACCCCGGTACCGCTGGGTCTGCCGGTCGGCCACCTCCGGAGCGACCCCGGCGGGACGCAGGCGCTCGGCGAGAGTGCTCATGGTCCTAAGCTATCCACGCACCAGTCGCGCCGTCAGGGCGGCTGGCCCCTCCCCCATGCCCGCCGCGCAGCCCCGCCCCTACCGCGCCAGCAGCGCCCGCACCCCCGCCATCACCTCGCGCCACGCCGGCGCAAAGGGGGCCACCACGTCGAAGTGCCCGGCACCGGGCACCACCACCGCGTGCACGCGCCGGTCGCCGCGCTCCGCGGCGCGCCGCAGGTACGCCTCCCCCACCGGACGCCACGCGCCGTCCTCTGCCCCTATCACCACCTCCGTGGGGACGGCGATGGGCGCCAGCTGCATCAGCGACGCCTGCGCGTAGCGCTCGGGGACCGCGGCCGGGCTGCCGCCCATCAGCCCCTCGATCACGTTGCCGCACACGCCGGCGGCGTGCAGCCCCTCCAGGTCGGGGGCCGGCGCCAGCGCCAGCACGCCGCCTACGGGCAGCGGGGTGGCGGCAAACAGCGGGCTCGACGCGGGCAGCGCCGCGCGCGCCGCCAGCCACAGGGCAAAGTGCCCCCCCGCCGAGTGCCCCGCGGCAATCACGCGCGACAAGTCCAGCGGATGCGTGCGCGCCAGCACCCGCAGGTGGTCGGCGCCGCGCGCGATGTCCTGGAAGGTGCCGGGCCACCCGCCGCCGGGGTTCCCCACGCGCCGGTACTCCAGGCTCCACACGGCGTACCCCGAGTCAGCCAGCGCCTGCTCCAGGGCCGCCGCGTGCGCAATGTCGTATTGCGACAGCCAGCAGCCGCCGTGGATGAACAGCACCACCGGGTGCGGCCCCGGCGTGCGCGGCAGCCGCAGGTGGCCGAACTGCTGCGCCCCCTCGCCGTACGGCACCACCAGCGGGGCAGGGAGCGTCCGCGCTGCGGCATAGGACAGCAGCTGGGGAAAGGTCACCGGGGCCGCGGACGCCGCCGCGCCCGCGGACTGCGCCGTGGCGGATGCCGCCCCCGACACGGCCATCATCATGACGGCGGCCAGCCGCCGCGCGCGCCCACGCCCTGCTGCCGTCATGCGTCCTCCGTGGAGAGTCCGACCTATGCCACCCCGAACAACCGCACCGCCTCCGCCACCCCATCGGCCAGCGCGTCGGCGTCCGCCTCGTCGCTGTACACGTAGAACGACGCCCGCGCCGTGGCCGGCACCTCGAGGCGCCGCATCAGCGGCTGCGCGCAATGGTGCCCCGCGCGGATGCACACGCCGTGCTGGTCCAGGATGGTGGCCAGGTCGTGCGGGTGCACGCCCTCCACCGTGAAGCTCAGCACCCCGCTGCGCTCGGCCGCCGGCGGCCCGTATACCGTCACCCCCGGCAGCGCCCGCAGCCGCGCCTCGGCGCGCACGAGCAGCGCCACCTCATGCGCCCGGATGGCCGGCACACCGATGGACTCCAGCACCCGCACCGCCGCCGCCAGCGCCACTGCCCCCGCGGCGTTGGGGGTCCCCGCCTCGAAGCGGTGCGGCAGCACGTTCCACGTGCTGTCCTCGTCCCCCACCACCTCGATCATGTCGCCGCCGTGGTGCCAGGGGGGCATCGCCTCCAGCATGGCGCGCCGCCCCACCAGCACCCCCACCCCCATGGGGCCCAGCAGCTTGTGCGCGCTGCACGCATAGAAATCCACCCCCAGCGCGTCAAAGGCCACCGGCAGGTGCGGCGCCCCCTGCGCGCCGTCCACCACCAGCAGCGCGTCGCTGCGCGCCCGTACCAGCGCCACCACCGCCGCCAGCGGCGTGATCGCCCCCACGGCATTGGACACGTGCGTGATGGCCACCACCCGGGTCCGCGCCCCCAGCACGGCGGCCAGCGCGTCCAGGTCCACCTCCTGCCGCGCGGTGAGCGGCACGATGCGCAGCACCGCGCCGGTGCGCCGCGCCAGCTGCTGCCAGGGGACGAAGTTGGCGTGGTGCTCCAGCGCGGTCACCACCACCTCGTCGCCGGCACGCAG
>JBILKP010000327.1:0-3277 GCA_044376625.1 Gemmatimonas sp.
TCGCCGTCGGGATCGACTACAACAACACCGACCAGCGCACGGTCAACCCCTTCGGGTACCTGCGCACCCCCACGGGGCAGTACTTCCAGACGCTCTGGAACCGCCAGCTGATCACGGTGGACTACGCCACCACGTGGAAGCAGGCGCTGCCGCGCGGGCTCACCGGCACCACGGCCGTGGGCGCCCAGCTGTTCGACAGCCGGCTCAACAGCACCGAGCTGCAGGGGGACAACTTCGCCGGCCCCGGGAACCCGACGCTGCTGTCGGCCTCGCTGCGGCAGATCACCGACGTGAACCAGCAGCGGGTGATCAACGCGGGCTTCTTCGCCCAGCAGATGGTGGGGTGGCGCGACCGGCTGTTCGTGACGGTGGGCGCGCGCGTCGACGGCAACAGCGCCTTCGGCCGGAGCTTCGGGCTGCAGACGTACCCCAAGGTGAGCGCGTCGTACGTCCTGTCCGACGAGGCGTTCTGGCCCACGTCGGTGGTGGAGACGTTCAAGCTGCGCGGCGCGCTGGGGGAGTCGGGGAAGGCGCCGGGCGCCTTCGACGCCACGCGCACCTGGGACCCGATCGCCGCCGAGGGCGGGCTGGCCGCGGTCACCCCCGGGCAGCTGGGGAACCCCAACCTGGGCCCCGAGCGGACCCGCGAGACCGAGCTGGGCTTTGACGCCGGGCTGTTCAACGGGCGGCTGGGGGTGGTGGCCACCTGGTTCGCGGCGCGCACGAACGACGCGATCATCAACGTGGCGTACGCGCCGTCGCAGGGGTTCACGGCCAACCAGCCGGAGAACGTCGGCACCATCGCCAACCACGGCCTCGAGGCCGCGGTCACCGCCACCCTCGAGCCCACCCGGTGGTCGCGCCTGGAGGCGCGCCTCCAGTACACCCGCACCCGCGGCTCGGCGGTGGACCTGGGCGGGCGCGTCATCACCATCGACGCGCTGTCGCGCAGCTACGTGCAGGAGGGGCTCCCCCTCCCCGCCTACGTGGGGCGGAAGGTGATGAACCCCGACGCCTTCGAGGCGCCGGTGATCCAGGAGAACCAGCTGCTCGGGCAGACGTTCGCCGACCAGATCATCAATCCCTCCCTCACGGTCACGCTGTTCGGCACCTTGTCGGTCGAGGCGGTGGGGGAATTCCAGCGTGGCGGGCACCTGCTGAATGCCAACGGCTTCCAGAATGCCGGCCTCGGCATCTGGCAGCCCTGCTTCGCCGCGCAGGCGGCGCTGCGGGCGGCGGCGGCGGGAGATGCCAGCCAGCTGGCCACGGTGAACGCCCGCGACCGCATGCGCTGCTCCATCACGGCGGCCGAGCGCGACTACAGCTACTGGGTGGAGAGCGCCGACTTCTTCAAGCTGCGCAACCTGACGGTGTCGTACGACATCCCGGGGCGGCTGATGCCCGGCGGGCGCCCGGCCACGGTGCAGCTGGTGGGGCGGAACCTGTTCCGCCAGACGGACTACACGGGCACCGACCCCGAGGTGGCCGACCAGCGCACCAGCACGTTCTCGCGCCGCGACTACTACAACTTCCCGCCCTACCGCACGTTTCTCTTCAGCGTGAGGACGTCCTTCTGATGCCGACCCTTTCCACCGGCCGCCGACGCGCGGCCACGCTGGCGCTGGCGGCGGGTGCCGCCCTGGCCGCCGGCTGCGACTTCACGGTCACCAACCCCGGTCCGATCCTCGACGAGCAGCTCGACGTGGTGACCGCGGTCCCCTCCCTCGTCAACGGCATGGGTGGGGACCTGTCGAACGCCATCGGCAACTACCTCACCCGCGGCTCGCTGGCCGCGTTCGAGCTCACGCACTCGGGCAACTTCGCCGCCGAGCGGCAGTTCGCCACCGGCGTCATCCGCGCCGAGGACGTCAACGGCGACTGGGCCCGGATGCAGCGTGCCCGGTGGGTGGCCGAGAACGGGCTGGTGCGCATGAAGACCGTCCTGGGCACCGCCTTCGAGACCAACCCCAACACGCCGCGGGCCTACCTCTATGCCGGCTTCGCCAACCGGTTCCTGGGGGAGAACGTCTGCGAGACCGTCATCGACGGCGGGCCCAAGGTGCCGCACACCGAGCACTTCGTGCGCGCCGAGAGCCTGTTCACGCGGGCGCTGGCGCTGGCCGGCACCAACGCCGCGCTGGCCAACGCCGCCCGGGCCGGGCGGGCGCAGGTGCGGGTGAACCTGGGCAAGTGGGACGACGCCGTGGCCGACGCGGCGCTCGTCCCCGCGAGCTTCCGCCACAACGCCGTCTTCTCGGTGAACACCACGCGCGAGAACATGGACCTGGCGGTGCAGACCATCAACCGCCGCGAGGTGACGGTGTTTGGCACCGCCTGGGTGTCCAGCCCCGACCCCCGCGCGCGCTACGACACCGTCCGCACCAGCTCCGGCGGCTTCCAGACCGGGCAGGACGGGCGCACGCGCTTCTTCCGCCAGGCGAAGTACCTGACCATCGGCGACCCGGTGCCGTTGGCCAAGGGGACGGAGATGCTGCTCATCCGGGCGGAGGCGGCGTTGCGCGCCAACGACGTGACGGCGGCGGTCGGGTTCATCAACCAGGGGCGGACGGCCGCCTCGCTGCCGGCGCTCACGATCACCACGGCCGCCGACGCCTGGACGGCGCTCATCCGCGAGCGCGGTGCCGTCCTGTGGCTGGAGGGGCGCCGCCTGTACGACCTGCGGCGCTGGCTGGCCGAGGGGCGCAACACCCAGCTGCAGGGGCGCAGCGGCTGCATCCCGATCAGCCTGGAGGAGATCGGGGCCAACCCCAACCTGCGCACCAACTAGGACGGGGGAGTGGCCCGAGGCGACGCGGGGGGCCGGGAGCGATCCCGGCCCCCCGTGGCGTATCCGGCGCCCCGAATCTTCCGGGGGCGCCGCGGCGTAGGGCCTTCCTGATCCCAACCCCGGAGACCCGCATGCGCCGTCACGTCACCATCGTCGCCCTGCTCAACCTGCTTCACAGCATTGCCGGGCTGCTGGCCGCCCTGGGGCTGCTGGTGGGGGGCGTCTTCGCCGCCTTCATCACCTTCGACCCCTTCGCGTTCCTGGTGGGCACGGTGCTCAGCGTGGTGGCCGCCGGGGTCATCGGGGTGGCCAGCGGGGTGTCGTTCCTGGCGTCGCTGGCGCTGCTCAATCACGCGCGGTGGGCGCGCACCTGGCTGCTGCTGATGTCGGTGTTCCGCCTCTTCAAGTGGCCCTGGGGGACGGCGGTGGGCGGCTACTCCCTGTGGGTGCTCATGCACCGCGACGCCAAGGCGCTGTTCGGCGTGGCGG
>JBILKP010000328.1:0-3259 GCA_044376625.1 Gemmatimonas sp.
CCGTGCGTGGCGCCCGAGAAGCGCCCGTCGGTGATGAGCGCCACGCGGTCCCCCAGCCCCGCCCCCATGATCGCCCCGGTGATCTTGAGCATCTCGGGCATCCCCGGGCCGCCGGTGGGCCCCTCGTAGCGGATCACCACCACGTCCCCGGGGTGCACCGCATGCCGCTCCAGCGCCTCCAGCGCCCCCTCCTCGCGGGTGAAGCAGCGGGCCGTCCCGGTGAACCGCTCCCCCTCCTTCCCCGTGATCTTGGCCACCGCCCCCTCGGGGGCCAGGTTGCCGCGCAGCACCTGCAGGTGCCCGGTGGCCTTGATGGGGCGCGCCAGCGGCCGCAGCACCTCCTGCCCCTCGGCCAGCCCCGGGAGGTCGGCCAGGTTCTCCGCCAGCGTGCGCCCCGTGACCGTGAGGCAGTCGCCATGCAGCAGCCCCTCGCCCAGCAGGTACTGCATCACCGCCGGGGTGCCCCCCACGCGGTCCAGGTCCTCCATCAGGAACCGCCCGCTGGGCTTGAGGTCGGCCAGGAAGGGGACCCGGTCGCTCACCGCCTGGATGTCGTCCAGCGTGAGCGTGAGCCCCGCGGCGTGCGCGATGGCGATGAGGTGCAGCACCGCGTTGGTGGAGCCCCCCAGCGCCATGGTGACCACCAGCGCGTTCTCCAGGCTGCGCCGCGTGATCACCTGACGCGGCGTGATGTTCCGCTCCAGCAGCAGGCGCATCGCGTGCCCCGCCTGCACGCACTCGGCGCGCTTGCGCGGGTCGGTGGCGGGGATCGACGCGCTGTAGGGCAGCGCCATCCCCATCGCCTCGGCGGCGCTGGCCATGGTGTTGGCGGTGTACATCCCGCCGCAGGCGCCGGCCCCGGGGCAGGCGTGCCGCACCACGCCACGCATCGACGCCTCGCTGCGCGTGCCGGCCAGGAACTCGCCGTAGCTCTGGAACACCGACGCGATGTCCAGCCGCTCGCCGTCATGGCACCCCGACCGGATCGTCCCGCCGAACACCATCAGCCCGGGGCGGTCCAGCCGCGCCATCGCCATGAGGCACCCGGGCATGTTCTTGTCGCACCCGGCGATGGTGATGATCCCGTCGTACCACATGGCGCCCATCACCGTCTCGATCGAGTCGGCGATCAGGTCGCGCGAGGGAAGCGAGTAGCTCATCCCCGCCGTCCCCATGGAGATGCCATCGCTCACGCCGATGGTGTTGAAGCGCATCCCGACCATCCCGGCGGCCACCACCCCCTCCTTGGCGGCGTCCCCCAGCTCCCCCAGGTGCATGTTGCAGGGGTTCCCCTCGTACCACATGGAGGCAATCCCCACCTGCGGCAGCGCCAGCTGCGCCTCGGTGAGGCCGGTGGCCAGGAGCATGGCCTGCGACCCCACCTGGCTGCGGTCCTGCGTCAGGCGGGCGGAATGGCGGTTGAGCGTCACGGGGTCCCCCAGCGGTAAGGCGGCAGGCGCCACCGCGGCGCCTCCACGCCGGGGAATGTGCAGCGCGAACGCCCCCACGGCGGCACCCCAGCTTGACACCTCCACGCCCCACCGCCCACCTTCCACCATCTTTGTCCGGCAAGCGAACAAAGCCCTCCCCCACGCGCCGCGACCCCCATGCCACACCCCCGCCACCGGCTCCGCGGACTCCGCCGCGCCGCCTGCGCCGCCCTCCTCGCCGCGCCCCTCCTCGCCGCCAGCGCCGCCGCCCAGGACGCCCTCCCCACCGTCCGCGTCGTCACCGACAGCGCCGGACAGCGCCTCCAGGTCGACGGCCGCGACTTCTTCGTCCAGGGGGTCAACTGGGACTACGTCCCCATCGGCCAGAACTACGCCTACAGCCTCTGGACCCAGCCCGAGGCCACCATCCGCGCCGCCCTCGACCGCGAGATGCCCCGCCTCAAGGCCATGGGCGTCAACGCCATCCGCCAGTACGCCGGCATCCCCCCGCGCTGGGTCCGCTACATCTTCCAGCAGTACGGCATCCACACCGTCCTCAACCACCCCCTCGGCCGCTACGGCGTCACCGTGGACGGCGTCTACGCCCCCAGCACCAACTACGCCGACCCCGCCGTCCGCGCCCTCCTCACCCGCGAGGTGCTGGCCCTCGTCGAGGAGTTCCGCGACACCCCCGGCGTCCTCGTCTGGCTCCTCGGCAACGAGAACAACTACGGCCTCGAGTGGCAGTCCGCCGAGACCGAGAACCTCCCCGTGGGGGAGCGCCAGCGCGCCAAGGCCGCCTACCTCTATTCGCTCGTGGGCGAGGTCGCCGGCGCCATCAAGGCGCGCGACCCCCGCCGCCCCGTCGCCTTCGCCAACGGCGACCTCCAGTACCTCGACCTCCTCGCCCGCGAGGCGCGCACCCTCGACATCCTCGGCAGCAACGTCTACCGCGGCCGCTCCTTCACCGACCTGTTCGACCGCGTCAAGGCCGCCATGGGCATCCCCGTGATGTTCACCGAGTTCGGCGCCGACGCGTGGAACGAGCGCACCCGCCGCGAGGACCAGGCCATGCAGGCCCGCTACCTCGTGGCCCAGTGGCAGGAGATCTACCTCAACAGCCACGGCAAGGGCGCCGCCGGCAACGCCATCGGCGGCTTCACCTTCCAGTGGAGCGACGGCTGGTGGAAGTTCGGCCAGGAGACGCGCCTGGCCGACCACGACATCAACGCCTCGTGGAGCGCCGACGCCTATCCCGATGACTACCGGCCGGGCGCCAACAACATGAACGAGGAGTGGTGGGGGATCATGGCCAAGGGGCGCCCCGACCGCCGCGGCCTCTTCCCCCTGTACCCGCGCGCCGCCTACTACGCGCTGCAGCAGGCCTACCAGCTGGCGCCGTACGCGCCGGCCACCACGCCGGCCGCCATCCGCGCGCACTTTGCCGCCATCGATCCCGCCGCGCTCACGCGCCGCGCCGTGGCCGAGCGCAAGGCGCAGGGGGGGAGCGACCTCGCGTGGATCGCCCTGGGCGAGGGGGGCGTGGACTTCGCCACCTTCACCACCGGCGGCAGCCGGCTGGCCACCCCGCCCGTCTCGGCGCCCAACGATTCGCTGCGCCCCCCCTTCACCGGCAGCGACCGCACCGAGTCGGTGTACGCCGGCGTCACCATCCACCCCGTCGAGACCTTCACCGCCGCGGTCACCGTCAACGCGCTCGGCCACGTGGCCGAGAACCCCATCGACGAGATCTTCTACGAGGGGCGCGGCCGCCCGCGCGTGGGCACCGCCGTGGGCGCCACCGAGGCGGCCAGCCGCCTGGCGCTCTA
>JBILKP010000092.1:0-10371 GCA_044376625.1 Gemmatimonas sp.
GGGGGGGGGCGCGGGGGGGGGGGGGGGGGGGGGGGGGGGGGGGGGGGGGGGGGGGGGCGGGGGGGGGGGGGGGGGTGGCGGTGGGGAGTGTGGTGGCGCTGGTGGCGGGCGTTGGGGAGGTGGCGCTGTTGGCCGGTGTGGTGGTGGGCTCGCTTTCGTGGGGGTGGTGGCGGGATCGGGGAGGGGGGTGGCGGGGGGCGGGCGGGGTTGGTGCCGTGGTGGTGGGTGGGCCGTGGCTGTCGGGCGCGGGAGCGGGCGCGGGTGTGGGCGCGGGAGTGGGCGCCGTGGCGGGCGGGGTGCTGGGGCCGTGGGCGCTGTTCGGGCACTTTGCCGTGATCGGGAGCGCCTTGTTCGGGAGCGGGTACGTGCTGCTGGCGTTCCTGCGGGGCACCTTCGTGACGGAGCTGGGGGTCTTGAGCGAGGGGCAGCTGCTGGATGCCATTGCCGTGGGGCAGGTGACCCCCGGGCCGGTGTTTTCGGCGGCGACATTCGTGGGGTACCTGCTGGGGGGGCATGCCGGGGCTGCGGCGGCGACGGCGGGGATCTTTGCCCCGGCGTTCGTGGCGGTGGCGCTGACGGCGCCGCTGGTGCGGCGGCTGCGGCAGTCGGCGGTGCTGGGGGTGATGCTGGACGGCGTGAATGCGGCGTCGGTGGTGCTGTTGGGCTGGGTGGCGGCGGCGACGGCGCGGGGTGTCGTGGCGGACGCCGTGTCGGTCGGTATCTTCGTCGCGGCGGGGCTGCTCCTGCGCGCCGGGGTGGCGAGCGGGTGGGTGCTGCTGGGCGGCGGGGTGGCCGGCGGGGTGCGGCTGCTGGCGGCGTCGTTCTTCTCTTGACCGGGTGAGGCGCATGCGGACGTGCTGGATCAACGGGGCGTATATCCCCGAGGCCGAGGCGACGGTCTCGATCTTCGATCGCGGGGTGCTGTTCGGGGATGGCGTGTACGAGGTGGCGGCGGTGTACCAGGGGCGGTTGCTGGACGCCGACCGGCACCTGGTGCGGCTGGCGCGGTCGCTGCGGGAGATCGGGCTGGCGGACACGATCGGGGCGGCCGCGTGGCTGGAGGTGATGCAGGCGCTGGCGACGCGGAACGGGATCACCGAGGGGCTGGTGTACCTGCAGGTGACGCGCGGGGTGGCGGAGCGGGACTTCGTGTTTCCGGCGGGGGCCACGCCGACGGCGTTCGCGTATGCGCGGCCGAAGCGGCTGACGGACGACCCGAATGCGGGGGGGGTGTCGGTGCACGTGACGCCGGACCTGCGGTGGGCGCGCCGGGACATCAAGAGCGTGTCGCTGCTGGCGCAGGTGCTGGCGAAGGAGGCGGCGAAGGGGGCGGGCTGCTTCGAGGCGATGATGCACGAGGAGGGGGTGGTGACCGAGGGGGGCTCGAGCAACCTGTGGATCGTGGCGGACGGGGTGGTGCAGACGCGTCCGCTGTCGTCGCAGCTGCTGGCCGGCATCACGCGGGACGTGGTGCTCGAGCTGGCGGGCTCGGCGGGGATCGTGGTGAAGGAGCGGGCGTTCACGGTGGCGCAGGCGCAGGCGGCGTCGGAGTGCTTCCTGACGAGCGCGACGAACTTCGTGCTGCCGATCGTGGCGATCGACGGGCACCCGGTGGGGGATGGCGCGCCGGGGCCGGTCACGAGGCGGCTGCGGGACGGCTACCTGGCGCGGGCGCGGGCGCTGACGGGCGGGTGAGCGGTTGCTGCCGCCATGGGCGGCGCCTACGTTCTGCAGGGGGCGCGGGATCGCACCGCGCTCGATGATGCCGACCATTTCGCAGGGAGTCGCATGAAGACGGCCCAGCAGCTGATTGCCGACGCCAAGGCGCAGGTGACCGAGGTGACGGCCCGTGAGGTGCAGGACGCGCTCGCGCGCGGGGAACCGCTCGTGCTGGTGGACGTGCGGGAGCAGAACGAGTGGAACCTGGGGCACGCGGCGCCGGCGGAGTACATCGGGCGCGGGGTGCTGGAGAGCCAGGTGGAATCGCGGGTGCCGCGCGACGCCCGCGTGGTGCTGATGTGCGCCAGCGGGAACCGGTCGGCGCTGGCCGCGGTGACGCTGCAGCAGATGGGGTACGCGAACGTGGCGTCGATGGCCGGCGGCTTCCGCGACTGGGTGGCGTCCGGCGGGTCGGTGGCGGACTGAGCGCGCCGCTGCCTGGCGGTGCCGACGTCGCCGCCCTGGCCGACCGGCTGGGGCGGCGACGTGCCGTGGAGGCCCCGGTGCCCCACGGTGGCCGGCTGGCCGCGGTGGCGGCGGTGCTGCGGGTTCCCCCGGTGTCCGTGGCGCCGCCCGCCGGTCCCTCCGTGGCGCCCCCCTTCGAGCTGCTGTTCATCAAGCGCGCGGAGGTTCCGCACGACCCCTGGAGCGGCCACATGGCGTTCCCCGGCGGGCGCCATGAGCCGGGCGACGCCTCGCTCGCGGAGACGGCGCTGCGCGAGACGCGCGAGGAGCTGGGGCTCGACCTCCGAGACGGCACGCTGTTGGGGGCGCTGGACGACCTGGCGCCCGTGAGCGCGCACCTGCCCCGCATCGTGGTGCGCCCGTTCGTGGTGGTGATGACGTCGTCCCCACCGCTGGTTCCCAGCCACGAGGTGGCGGCCACCTTCTGGGAGCCGGTGGCCCGCCTGCGCTCGTCCGTGGCGCAGGCCACGCACATCGTCCGCCTGGGCGGGCGCGAGGCCCATTATCCGGCGTACCGCGTGGGTCCCCACCTGGTGTGGGGGATGACGGAGCGGATCCTGCGCCAGCTGCTGACGCTGTTTGACCCCCATGAGACGGCGCCCACGACGCCCGTCCCCCTTCCCGTGGAGAGCCTGCCGTGACCCGATGCCGTATCGTGCCCGTGCGTCCCCCCCGTTTCGCGTGGCGGCCGTGGTGCGCCTTCTCGGTTGTCCTGCTGGCGGCGTGCGGCGGCGGGTCCCCCCCGGGCGCGCCTGCCCCCATGGCGGGGAAGCGGGTGGAAGGACGCCGCGGGATGGTGTCGGCCTCCCACCCCGACGCGGCCGCGGCCGGCGCGCAGCTGCTGGCCGCCGGCGGGAATGCGGTGGACGCGTTCGTGGCCACGGCGTTCGCGCTGTCGGTGACGGACATCTCGCAGACGGGGTTGGGGGGCGGCGGCGCGATGACCTACTACCAGGCGGCCACCCGTCGCGCGGAGCACCTGAGCTTCTACCCGCGCGCCGGGGCGGATTCGGCGTGGGCGAGCGCCGAGCCGGGGCGCCCGCGCGGGCCGGGGCGCGCGGCCGCCACCCCCGGGATGGTGGCGGGGCTGCTGGCCGCCCATGCCAAGTGGGGGGTGCGCCCGCTGGCCGAGGTGATGGCGCCGGCCATCCGGCTGGCCCGCGAGGGGTTCGTGGTGTCGCCGCTGCTGGCCCGCACGATCGTCTCGTCGCGGGCAAAGCTGCAGGCCGAGCCCGAGGCGGCGGCGCTGCTGATGCCCGGTGGCGAGGCGCTGCGCCCCGGGGACCGGTTGGTGCAGGCGACGCTGGCGGCCACCCTGGAGACGATCCGCGACCGCGGCGCCGCCGGGTTCTACACGGGGGGGATCGCGGAGCGGCTGTCGGCCGACGTGCGGCAGCAGGGCGGGCTGATCACGGCAGGGGACATGGCGGGGTATCCGGTGACGTGGATGCGGCCGCTGTGCACGCCGTGGCGCGGGTACACGGTCCTGGGCGCGCCGCCGCCGATGGGCGGGTCGGTGGTGCTGGAAATGCTGCAGCTGGCGGAGCAGTCGGGGGTGACGAGCGCGGGCGGGCTGACGGACCGGGCCGGTGCGGCAACATCGCTGGCGGACGCGATGCGGGTGGCCAACGCCGACGCCCGGTGGCGCGGCGACCCGGCGGTGCTGGCGGTGCCGGCGCGGGGGGTGTCCCACCCGGGGTTTGCCGCCCAGCGGCTGGCCGCGCTGCAGGTGGCCCCGGGGGACTCGGTGCGGGCGGGCGATCCGTGGGCGCTGGACAGCGCGGCGGTCCCGGTGGGGTGCGCCTCGCAGGACCCGTACCCGCGGGCGTCGCCCCCCCTGGCCGGGAGCGCCGGCGCGGCCGCCTCGGCGGCTGCGGCCCCCACGGACGAGGCGGAGGGGACGAGCCACACGTCGCACCTGTCGGTGGTGGACGCGGCGGGGAACGCGGTGGCCGCCACCACCACGGTGGGGGTGCTGTTCGGCTCCGGGGTGTACACCGACGGCTTCTTCCTCAACTCGGCGGGGTCGAACTTCGACGCGCGGACGCGGGGGGTGAACCGGTACGCGAACTCGACGATGTCGCCGACGGTGATCCTGGAGGGGGGGCAGGTGCGGCTGGTGATCGGGGCGGCGGGGTCGCAGTACATCCAGCCGGCGATCACGCAGGTGACGGTGCGGATGCTGGCGTACGGGGAGGACCCGTACGCGGCGATTGCGGCGCCGCGGCTGCACGCGAGCGCGGGGACGCGTGAGGTGGAGGTGGAGCCCGGGTTTGCGCCGGGGGTGTACGCGGGGCTGGTGGCCCGGGGGTACCGTCCGGCGAGCCGGGTGGCGGACATCACGTTTGGGGGGGTGCACGCGGTGTACGTGCGTCGTGACGGGACGCGGATCGGGGTGGCGGACCCGCGTCGGGACGGGGTGGCGGTGGGTCACTAGGGGGCGTGGGGTTGCCGGGACGATTTAGGCAGGCCTAAATTCGGGGTATGCCTGAGGCCCTGCCTGATCTGCGTCCACCCGAAAGCCCGGCCCCCCCGGTGACGCCTCCGGAGGAAGGGTGGCGGCGCGCCCGCCACGCCCCCTCCCTCGCCGAGGTCCACCGCTCGGTCGAGATCCGCGGCACCTCCTGGTTCCGCAAGCTCCTGGCCTTCGCCGGACCCGGCTACCTGGTGGCCGTCGGCTACATGGACCCCGGCAACTGGGCCACCGACCTCGCCGGCGGCTCCCGCTTCGGCTACACCCTCCTCAGCGTCATCCTCCTCTCCAACCTCATGGCGGTGCTCCTGCAGGGGCTCGCCTCCAAGCTGGGGATCGTCACCGGGCGCGACCTGGCGCAGGCCTGCCGCGACCACTACCCGCCGCGCGTGGCCTTCGCGCTGTGGGTGCTGTGCGAGATCGCCATCGCCGCCTGCGACCTGGCCGAGGTGATCGGCTCGGCGATCGCCCTCAACCTGCTCTTCGCCATCCCCCTCCCCTGGGGGATCGCGCTCACGGCGCTGGACGTCCTGCTGGTGCTGTACCTCCAGCACAAGGGGTTCCGCCTGCTCGAGGCGCTGGTGATCGCGCTGGTGATGGTGGTCGGGGGGTGCTTCCTCTTCGAGCTGTTCATCTCGCGCCCCGACCTGGGGGCGGTGGCGCGGGGGTTCGTCCCCACCGCCGAGATCGTCACCAACCCCGAGATGCTGTACCTCGCCATCGGCATCCTCGGGGCCACGGTCATGCCGCACAACCTGTACCTGCACTCGTCCATCGTGCAGACGCGCAAGTACGCCGAGAGCGCGGAGGGGAAGCGGGAGGCGGTGCGGTTCGCCTTCCTCGACTCCACGATCGCGCTGTCGCTGGCGCTGTTCATCAACGCCGCCATCCTGATCGTGGCCGCGGCCACCTTCCACCGCACGGGGAACACGCAGGTGGCGGAGATCCAGGACGCCTATCAGCTGCTCACGCCGCTGCTGGGGGTGGCCGGGGCCAGCACCGTGTTCGCGCTGGCGCTGCTGGCGTCGGGGCAGAACTCCACGCTCACCGGGACGCTGGCCGGGCAGATCGTGATGGAGGGGTTCATCGACCTGCGGCTGCGCCCGTGGCTGCGGCGGCTGCTCACGCGGGCCATCGCCATCGTGCCCGCCGCGACGGTGGCGATCTTGTATGGCGCGTCGGGGACGGCGAAGTTGCTGGTGTTCAGCCAGGTGATCCTCTCGCTGCAGCTGTCCTTCGCGGTGTTCCCGCTGGTCCGCTTCACCTCCGACCGTGCCAAGATGGGCGAGTTCGTCAACGCGCCGGCCACCCGGGTGGCGGCCTACACCGTGGCCGCGCTGATCGCGGGGCTCAATGCGTGGCTGCTGGTGCAGACCGCGCGGGGGTGGCTGGGCTGATGTACCGGCGCATCCTGGTGCCGCTGGACCGATCGGGGACGGACGCGGCCATCCTGGCGCACGTGCGCGGGCTGGCGCGGCACTGCGGCGCGGCGGTGGTGCTGGTGCACGTGGCCGACGGGTTCGCGGCGCGGCACCTGTCCACGCTGGCGCTGCGCGAGTCGCAGGAGATCCAGGAGGACCGCCGCTACCTGGAGGCGGCGTGCGCGGCGCTGCGCGACGAGGGGTACGAGTGCGAGTCGATCCTGGCCGCGGGGGACCCGGCCACGGAGATCGTGGCGGCGGCGGAGCGCGAGGGGTGCGACCTGATCGCCATGGGGGTACACGGGCACCGCGGGCTGCAGGACCTGTTCCGCGGCGCCACGGCGGACACGGTGCGCCACCGCACGCCGGTGCCGGTGCTGATGGTCCGCGACCCGGTCCGCGCTGCGCGCTGATGGCGGCGTCGTTGCCGGACCCGGCCATCCCCCCCGCCCCGTCGGCGCCGGTGGAGGACTACCTCAAGGCGGTGTACGAGTGCGAGCTGCGCAGCGGCAGCGCGGCGACCAGCGACCTGGCAGCGGCGCTGCAGGTGGCGCCCGCCTCGGTCACGGGGATGGTGCGCAAGCTGGCGGCGCAGGGGTACCTGGACCACGTGCCGTACCGCGGGGTGCAGCTGACTGCGCAGGGGCGACGGGTGGCGCTGCGCACCATCCGCCGGCACCGGGTGCTGGAGAGCTATCTCACCACGGTGCTGGGGGTGCCGTGGGACCGGGTGCACGACGAGGCGGAGCGGCTGGAGCACGCGGCGTCCGACGACCTGGTGGAGCGGATGGCCGCGGCGCTGGGGCACCCCTCGGCGGATCCGCACGGCGCGCCGATCCCCGCCGCCGACGGCACGATTGCCGAGCGGCAGCTGGGGACGCTGGCCGACCTGCCCACCGGGGCGACGGCGCGCGTGGTGATGGTGAGCGACCGGAACCCCGCGCTGTTGCGGTACGTGGCGGCGCTGGCGATGCACCCCGGGACGCTGGTGACGGTGGTGGCCCGGGCGCCCTTTGGCGGGCCGCTGACGCTGCGGCTGGGGGAGCGCGAGGAGCAGGTGGGGCCGGCGCTGGCGGCGCAGCTGGTGGTGGAGGAGGCGGTGCCGGAGCCGCTGCCGGCCGCGGACGACAGCTGCGGCGTGGACGCCACCGGGGTGCCGTGACCAGGCCGATCGCGCGGGCGGCGCTGCGGGGGGGGCGGCCACCGGCGCGGTGGGCCGCGCTGACGGTGGCTCGGCGATTGGTGGTGGCCGGCGTGGTGGCCAGGGTGATGGCCGGCGTGGCGGCTGCCGCGATGGGCGCGACGCTGGCGCTGGGGGGCGTCCCCCTGTCGGCGCAGGCGGCGCCCGGGCGCCAGCCCCCCGTGCCGCGCGGCATCGCCATCGACCAGCGCCTGGCCGAGGACGCCGCCCTGGCGCTCGGCAGCCGGGTGCGCCTCTCCGCCACCCCGGGCGCCCCGGGTGACAGCGCCGTGGTGTCGGCCATCCTGGGGCGGCGCGCCGACCCGGCCGAGGTGGCGCGGCGCGAGTACCGGGTGCGGTTGCACCTGGGACAGCTGCAGCAGCTGCTGCAGGCCCCCGACCGGGTGGACCGCTTCGCGGTGGCGCTGCGCCCGGGCGCGCGCGCCGACTCGGTGGTGGCGCGCGTGAACCACGTCGCGTTCGGGTTTCGCGCGCATCCGTCGGCGGCGGTGGCGGTGCGCAATTCGCGCACCTTCCGCGTGGTGGAGCGGTTCCACCGCGCCATCGGGATCATCACCGTGGTGGCCAGCGCGGTGTTCCTGCTGTGCCTGCTGCTGCTGTCGGTGGAGGAGCGGCGCCGCGAGGTGGCGGCGCTGCGGCTGCTGGGGGTGTCGCGGCGCACGGTGCTGCGCGCGCTGGTGCTGGAGGCGGCGCTGGTGTCGCTGGCCGGGAGCGCGCTGGGGGCCGTGGTGGGGGTGGCGGCGGCGTGGGGGGTGAACGCGCACTTCCAGCAGCTGTACCGCACGCCGCTGGCGTTTGCGTTCGTCACGCCGGGGATCCTGCTGTTTGCCACGGGGATCTCGCTGCTGCTGGGGGTGGGCGCGGGGGCGGTGGCCGGCTGGCGGCTGGTGCGCAGCGCCCCACTGGCGCTGCTGGGGCGCTGACGGTGCCCGCGCCGTCGCCCACAGCGCCACCGCCCTCCGCGTCGTCGCCCTCCGCGTCGTCGCCCTCCGCGTCGTCGCCCTCCGCGCCTGCCTGGGCGCCGCACCGCGGCACGCTGGCGGTGGCCACGCTGCGGCGGCACCCGCTGCGCACGGCGCTGGCGGTGCTGGGGATCGGCGTGGCGGCGGCGCTGCTGCTGGACATGGTGATGCTGGCCACGGGGATGCGCACGTCGTTCCGGGCGCTGCTGCTCACGCGGGGGTACCAGCTGCGGGTGGCACCCAAGGGGACGCTCCCCTTCGACAGCGAGGCGCTGGTGGAGGGGGCCGGGGCGCTGGTGGCGGCGCTGCGCGCGCATCCGCGCATCACGGCGGTGAGCCCGTCGCTGGGCACGTCGCTCATGCTGGCCGACGGGGCGCTGCCATCGGTGTTCGCGCTGGGGGTGGAGCCCGAGGTGCAGGGCGACTATGCGCTGGAGGCGGGGCGCGACCTGCCCCCCGCGACGGCATCGGGCGCCGACGGGGGCCCCGCCGTCGCGCGCGCGGTGGCGAGCGCGGCGTTCCTGCAGCGCACGGGGCACCGGCTGGGGGACACGCTGACGGTGGCGCGCGGGGTGGACGCGCAGCTGCGCAGCGCGGCGCGCGAGCTGCGCGTGGTGCTCGCCGGCTCGGCGCGCTTCTTCTACGTGCCGGCGGAGACGCCGGTGCTGGCGCTGCCGCTGGCCACGGTGCGCACGCTCACGGGGGAGGCCGGCGCCGACCGCGTCTCCCTGGTCATGGCCGGCGTCGCGCCGGGGGACTCGGCCACGGTGGAGGCGGTGCGCGCGTGGATTGCCGCCGCGTTTCCGCGCGTGCAGGCGATCTCCACCGAGACGGCGATCCGGCAGGTGGAGGAGCGGCTCAGCTACTTCCGGCAGCTGGCGTTCGTGCTGGGCGCGGTGAGCCTGGGGATCGGCGCGCTGCTGGTGGCCACGCTGGTGACGCTGTCGGTCAACGAGCGGCGCGGGGAGATCGCGGTGCTGCGCGCGCTGGGGACGCCGCGCGCGGGGGTGGTGGCGCAGGTGATGGCGGAGGGGCTGCTGCTGAGCGGGGCGGGGATCGTGCTGGGGGTGGGGCTGGGGCTGGTGACGGCGCGCGGGCTCAACGCCATCCTGCACGATTTTCCGGGGCTCCCCGCGTCGTTCGATTTCTTCGTGTGGAGCCCCGCGGCGGCGTGGCAGGCGCTGGGGCTGCTGCTGGCGGCGGGGACGGTGGCGGGGGCGATTCCGGCGTGGCGGGCGGGGTCGGTTCCCATAGCGCGCGCGCTGCGCGAGGAGGCGGTGGGATGACGCAGCAGGCGGCAACGGCCGACGAGGGCGCGGCGCCGGTGATCCGGTGCGAGCAGGTGGTGCGCACGTACACCATGGGCGGCGCGCCGGTGCCCGCGGTGCGCGGGGTCGACCTGACGATCGCGCGGGGGGACTTCGTGGCCATCACCGGCGCCTCGGGGTGCGGCAAGAGCACGCTGCTGCACCTGCTGGGGGCCGTCGAGCCCCCCGATGCGGGGCGCGTGTGGGTGGACGGACGCGACACCTCGGCCATGGGGGACCGCGAGGCGACGGCGTTCCGGCTGCGGCACGTGGGGTTCGTGTTCCAGCGGTTCTACCTGCTGCCCACGCTGAGCGCCGCGGAGAACGTGGAGCTGCCGATGGCGGAGGCGGGGGTGGGGCGCGCGGCGCGCCGCGCGCGGGCCCGCGAGCTGCTGGGGTACGTGGGGCTGGCCGGGCGCGCCGACCACCGGCCGCCGCAGCTGTCCGGGGGCGAGCAGCAGCGGGTGGCGATTGCGCGGGCGCTGGCCAACGCGCCGCGGGTGCTGCTGGCCGACGAACCCACCGGGGAGCTGGACGCCGAGACCGGGGCGCAGCTGCTGGCGCTGTTCGGGCGGCTGCACCGCGACGGCACCACGCTGGTGTTCGTGACGCACGACGCGGCGGTGGCGCAGGCGGCGGCGCGGGTGGTGCGGCTGCAGGACGGGCGCATTGCCTCGGACACGCGGCGCGAGGCGGTGGGGGCCCCGTGATGGCCGACGGCTCGGCGTCGGCGTGGGGGGTGGCGTGGCGGCTGGCGTGGCGCACGGTGGCGGCGCGCCCCCGCCGGGCGCTGCTGCTGTGCGGGGGCTTCGGGGTGGGGGTG
>JBILKP010000093.1:0-10353 GCA_044376625.1 Gemmatimonas sp.
GGTGCGGAGGTTCTTGCGCCCTTCCTGCCCCCCGACGGTCAGGAAGAAGGGCGCCTGCTCGGCGACCCCCGCACGCACCAGCGGGGCGGGGGCGTCGGGGAGCGCCAGCGGGAGGTCGTCGGCGGCTAGCAGCGTCACGTGCACGCGGCGCGGGTCGGCGCCCAGTTCGCGCAGGATCTCGGCGCGGCTGAACGCGGAGAGCGTGAGCACCGCGTCGGCTCGGCGCACGGTGTGCCGGAAGCGCCACCGGTACTTGAGACGCTTGGCCACCTTCCACCACCGGTGGTCGTGCTGGAGCATGGGAGCCAGGTCGTGCAGGCTGACCACCAGCGGCAGGGGCGGCACGGCGCGCGGCAACACGGCCCACGGGTACCAGGCCACCCCGGCGCGTGCCCGGGGGAGCGCACCGGGGGGGGCAAAGGCCAGGCGCGGGGCCAGCGCCGGCGCCCGCGCCACCAGCTCCTCGCGCAGCGGCGCGTGGTCGTCGGGGGGGGCGTACAGCGTGACCGCGAGGGTGGGGCGCTGGCGCGACATCTCCGCGAGGAGGTTGCGCACCAGGCGCCCGATGCCGCGTCGGTCACGCTGCAGGCGGCGGGCCTCGACGGCCAGGGTGAGCGCGCCAAGCGCGGCCGGGGGCGGGGCGGCGGTCAGTCGAGCGCCTCGAGGAGCGCGCCCTTGAGGTACCCGGTCTCGGGGACGGTGAGCAGCTCCGGGTGATCGAGGGGCTGGCCGGTGAGCGCGCGCACCGCCAGCGCCCGTCCGCTGTCGGCGGCGGCCTCCTGCAGCATCGCCAGGAAGTGGGCCCGGGAGAAGTGGAAGCTGCAGCTGGCCGAGAAGAGCACGCCGCCGGGGGCGAGCAGCCGCATGGCGTGCAGGTTGATGTCCTTGTAGCCGCGCCACGCCCCGTCGAGGGCCGCCTTGTGCTTGGCGAAGGCGGGCGGGTCCACCACGATGGTGTCGAAGCGTCGGCCCTCACGCCCCCACCGGCGCAGCTGCTCGAAGGCGTCAGCCTCGACGGCGTCCAGGGTGCGGACGCCATTGAGCGCGGCGTGCGCCGCCACCCGTTCCAGCGCGGCCGCCGAGCTGTCCAGTGCCACCACCGTGTCGGCCCGGCGGGCCAGGTGCAGCGCGAAGGAGCCGTGGTAGGCGAAGCAGTCCAGCGCGGCGCCGCGTGCGCGGTCGCCCGCCAGCACGCGGTTCTCGCGCTGGTCCAGGAAGGCGCCGGTCTTCTGGCCGTCCCACGGGGCGGCCAGGTAGCGCACGCCGTGCTCCATCACCTCCACCGTGCGCGGCACCTCGCCGGCCAGCAGCGTGACCTCGCGCGGGAGCCCCTCGCGGGCCCGGGTGGCGGGGTCGTTGCGGGCCAGGATCCCCGCGCACCCCGTGAGCGCCTGCAGCGCCTCCACGATGGGCGCGCGCCACGCCTCGAGCCCCGCCGACAGGAGCTGCACCACGAGGTACGCGCCGTACTGGTCCACCACCAGCGAGGGCAGGCCGTCCGCCTCGCCATGCACCAGGCGCGCGGCCGTGGTGGCCCCCGCCAGCGGGGCGCGCCGGGCGATGGCCGCCGCCAGGCGATCGTGCCACCAGGCGGCGTCGGGGGGCGCCCCGGCGGGGCCCGCCAGGCGTCGCAGGGCAATCTCCGACGCGGGGCTCCAGAGGGCGTACCCCTGCGGGGCGCCGTCGGGGCCGGTGACGGTCACGATCCCCGCGGGGGCGCTGGGGCGGCGCTCCAGGTCGGACCGGTAGATCCACGGGTGCCCCTGCGCCCAGCGCGCCACGGCACGCCGCGAGACGCGCGCCACACCGGCGCCCGCGGCGTCTGCCTGGCCGCTCATGAGCGCCCCCGCAGCTGCGCGATCGCCTGCTGGTGCTCGCGGAAGGTGGTGCGGAACTCGTGGCCCCCGTCGGGGCGTGCCACGAAGAACAGGTACGGCACCGCCGCGGGCGCCAGCGCCGCCGCGATGGCCGCCGCCCCCGGCGAGGCGATGGGGCCCGGCGGGAGCCCGTCGTACCGGTAGGTGTTGTAGCGCGAGTCGACGGCCAGGTCGCGGTACAGCACCCGCGCCACGTGCCGCGGGAGCGCGTACTGCACCGTCGGGTCGGCCTGCAGGCGCATCCCCTGGCGCAGGCGGTTCCAGTACACGGCGGCAATGACCGGGCGCTCCTCGGCCTTGCGCGCCTCCTTCTCGACGATGGCGGCCATGGTCATCACCTCGTGGCGGGAGAGGGCGCGGTCGGTGAGCGCCTGGTCCCATTCGGGGCGCCACGCCGCCTCGAAGCGCGCCACCATGGCAGCCACCGCCTCGCGCGCCGAGGTCCCCTCGGGGAAGGTGTAGGTGGCGGGGAAGAGGTAGCCCTCGAGGGTGGGGGCGGGGACGTCGAGGCGTGTGCGCCAGGCGCTGTCGGTGACCGCGGCGCGCACGGAGTCCTCGGGGACGCGCAGCGCCCGCACCAGCAGGGGGGTGATGTCGCGCAGGTCGTACCCCTCGGGGATGACCACCGTGGCCAGCAGCGCGCGTCCCGCCACCAGCGCGTCGAGCACCTCGGCATAGGGGGCTCCCGGGCGCAGCGCGTAGGTGCCGGGCTTGAGCGCGGTCGACGCGCCGCGCAGGGCGACGTACCAGCGGAAGAGGGTGGCGCTCCCCACCACGGTGCCCTCGTCGAGGGCGCGGGCGGCGGTGCGCACGCTGGCGCCCCGCGGGATCACCACGCGCACGGTGGCGTCGGCGGCGGTGGCGGTGCCCAGCCATTCGCGGGCGAACAGCCAGCCGGCGACCACGCCAACCGCCAGCCCCGCGGCGGCCCACGCGCGCCAGGGGCGCCTCCCGCGCGCGCGCGCCATCACGCGGCCCCGGGGGTGGCCGCGTCGGGGGCGGCGGCCACCGGCTCCCCCAGCCACACCCCCTGTGACGCGGCGCGCAGCACCTGCTCCAGCAGGATGCTGGCGGCCAGCGCGTCCACCTCCTCGCGCCGCCCGCGCGTGCTCCCCCCCTGCTCGCGGATGGCGCGCAGCGCGGCGGCGGTGGTGAAGCGCTCGTCCACCAGCCGCACGGGGAGCGGCTGCCGGGCGGCCAGCGCCGCGGCCACCAGCCGCACCTCCTGCGAGCGCGGCGTCTCCGCCCCCGCCTGGTCCAGCGGCAGCCCGAACACGTACCCCGTGGCCCCGCGCGCCTCCGCCTCGCGCATGAGCGCGGCCAGCGGCGGGCGCTTGCCGGCACGGCGCACGAGGCACCCCGCCGGCGACGCCAGCAGCCCCAGCTCGTCGCTGACGGCCAGCCCGATGCGCCGGTCCCCCCAGTCCACCGCCAGCAGCCGCCCGGCGGCCGGCGCCGTCACGGCTCCGCCATCTGCTCGAAGAACTCCCGGTTGGACCGGGCCCGCTCCATCCGGCGCAGCAGGAACTGCAGCGCCTCGTCGGTGGGCATGTCCGCCAGGAACGATCGCATCAGGAACACCCGCTGCTGCTCGAAGGGGGTCAGCAGCAGCTCCTCGCGCCGCGTCCCCGACTTGTTGAGGTCCACCGCCGGGAAGAGCCGCTTCTCCGCCAGCTTGCGGTCCAGCACCAGCTCCATGTTGCCGGTCCCCTTGAACTCCTCGAAGATCAGCTCGTCCATCCGCGAGCCGGTCTCGATGAGGGCGGTGGCCACGATGGTCAGCGAGCCCCCCTCGCGGAGGTTGCGCGCCGCCCCGAAGAACGCCTTGGGGCGCTGCATCGCGGTGGCCTCCATCCCGCCGGACATCAGCCGGCCCCCCGACGGCGCCACCGCGTTGTGCGCGCGCGCCAGCCGGGTGAGGGAGTCCAGCAGGATGATGACGTCCTTCCCCGACTCCACCAGCCGCTTGGCCTTCTCCAGCACCATCTCGGCCACCTGCACGTGCCGCTCGGCCTTCTCGTCGAAGGTGGAGCTCACCACCTCGGCGCGCGGGCACGAGAGCGCCATGTCGGTCACCTCCTCGGGACGCTCGTCGATGAGGAGGATGATCACCACCATCTCGGGGTGGTTCTCCAGGATGGCGTTGGCCATCTGCTGGAGGAGGATGGTCTTCCCCCCCTTGGGCGGGGCCACGATGAGGGCCCGCTGCCCCTTCCCCAGCGGCGCGACCAGGTCGCAGAGGCGGGTGGCCACCTCGCCGTTGGCGCGCTCGAGCCGGATCCGCTCGTCGGGGTACTTGGGGGTGAGGTTGTCGAAGGCGCTGCGCAACTTTGCCTGCTCCGGGTCGCCGCCGTTGATGCGCTCCACCTTGAGGAGCGCGAGATACCGCTCGCCGACCTTGGGAGGACGGACCTCCCCCATCACCGTGTCGCCGGTGCGCAGGTCGAACCGCTTGACCTGCGAGGGCGAGACGTAGATGTCGTCGGGGCCGTGGAGGTAGTTGAAGTCCTGCGCCCGCAGGAAGCCGTAGCCTTCGGGGAGCACTTCCAGCACCCCCTCGCCGAACAGCGTGGTCTCGGCGTCGAGCAGCGCCTGCTCGATGCGGAAGACGAGCTCCTGCTTGCGCAGCCCGCTGGTGTTGGAAACGTGCAGCGACGCGGCCAGCGCCTGGAGTTCGGGAACGGACTTCCGCTTCAGCTCGGCTACGTGCACGCGGCGCCAGGACAAAGGGGACCGCGCCCCCGGCGGGGCGGGGCCGGGGAGCGCGCGTGGCAGGACTCGAACCTGCGACCTTCGGCTCCGGAGGCCGACGCTCTATCCAACTGAGCTACACGCGCAACACCCTGCACCAGAGATCGCGGAACCTAACGGGCGGGGGAGCCGTGGGGCAAGGAAGGGGACGCGGTGCGGTGAGACCGGGCGCGGTGCCGCGGGGTGCCCCGCGCGGTCCCGGTCGCCATATTCGCCCCATTCCCCGGACGGGGCTCGCCCTCCCACCAGTCGACGTCGGCAACCCTCCGCGCCGACCCGGTGTCTGGGAGGCGTTCCGTCCCGCAGGCCATGCCCCGCCTCTCCGTCCAATGCCGCCAGCCGCGCGCCGCCCCTCCGACTCCCCGGCCGTTCCCCTCGGTCACCGCCGTCGGCCTCCCGTCTGGTGGCGGCGGCCGGGGATCGGGTGGGGCGGGCTCCTCCTGACCGCGGGGCTGGCGGCGTGCGACGCCCGCCCCGCCGCCGACGCCGCCGCGACCGGCGATGCGGCGGGCGAGGGGGCGGGCGAGGGGGCGGCGTCTCCGGGGGGCGCGCTGGTGGCGCTCCCGGTGGTGGCCGAGCCGGCGCGCGACGGCGACCTGGTGCTCACGGTGACCACCACCGGCACCGTGCGGTCGGAGGCGGCGGTCACGCTGCGCGCGGAGGTGGCCGGCACGGTGGCGCGCCTGCTGGTGGCGCCGGGGGCGGTGGTGCGCGCGGGCGCCGAGCTGGCGCGCCTGGACCCCTACCCCTTCGACCTGGCGGTCCGCGAGGCGCAGGCGGCGGCGGACGAGGCGGAGCAGCGCTACCTGGAGAGCTACGTCCCCGAATCGCTGGTCACCGGGCGCGCCCCGTCCCCCGAGCAGCGGCGGGCGCTGATGACCCGCGCCGGGCTGGCCGGGGCGCGCGTCCGGCTGGAGCGGGCCCGCTTCGAGCAGGCCCGCGCCGTGCTGCGCAGCCCCGTGGACGGCACCGTGGACGCGATGCCCGTGGCGGTGGGCGAGAAGCTCTCGGCGGGGCAGCCGGTGGTCACGGTGGTGGACACCCGCCGGCTGCGCGTCGAGGCGCAGGTGCTGGAGCACGACCTGCCGCTGGTGCGCGTGGGGGGCGAGGCGATGGTGTCGGGGGCGGGGGTCCCCGGCGGCGCGCGGCGGGGGCGCATTGCCGCCGTGCTGCCGCTGGTGGACACCGTGGCCCGCGCGGGGCGCGCGCTCGTGCGCCTCACCGGGGACGGCGGCGTGCGCCCGGGGGTGCACGCCGACGTGGCGCTGGAGGCCACGCGCCTTTCCGGACGCCGGCTGGTGCCGGCGCGCGCCGTGATCGAGCGCGACGGCCGGCCGCTGGTGTTCGTGGTGCGCGAGGGGCGCGCGCAGTGGACCTATGTCACCCCGGGGCGCAGCAACGGCACGGACACCGAGCTCCTCCCCGACTCGGTCACCGGCGTCATCCCCGTGGCGGCCGGCGAGCCGGTGATCGTGGACGGGCACCTGACGCTCACGCACGACGCCCCGGTGCGGGTGCAGGAGCCGGCCGCGGACACCGGCACGGCCGGTGATGCCGCCCGCCGCCGCCGCGTGCGCCCGTGAGGCGCGCCGCATGAGCCTGGCCGCCGCGGCGGTCCGCCGCCCCGTGGCCACGGTGGCGGCGGTGCTGGGGGTGGTGCTGCTGGGGAGCGTGTCGCTGGCGCGGCTGCCGGTGTCGCTGCTCCCCGACGTGGCGCTCCCGGTGCTGACCATCCGCACCGCCTACCCCGACGCCGCCGCCAGCGAGGTGTCGCGCTTCGTGGCCGAGCCGGTGGAGGAGGCCGTGGCGGCCACGCCGGGGCTCGTCGAGCTGCGCAGCGTGAGCCGCAACGACGAGGCCACCACCACGCTGCGCTTCGCGTGGGGGACCGACATGCGCACCACGGTGCTGGCCGTGCGCGAGCGCCTCGACGCGGCGCGCGGCACGCTCCCGGAGCGGGCGGAGCGCCCCGTGCTGCTTACCAGCGACCCCGGGGAGCGCCCCATCGCCGTGCTGGCGCTGCGCGCGGACGCGGCGGGCCCGGGCGGCACCGGCGCCGCGGATGGCGAGGGGGCGCTGCGGGCGCTGGCGCGCACCGCCCTGGAGGTGCATGCGCGCCGCCTCGAGCAGATCGCCGGCGTGGCCAGCGTGGCCGTGGTGGGCGCCCCCGAGGACGAGGTGCGGGTGGAGCTCGACCCGGCGCGGCTGCGCGCGCTGGGGCTGACCCCCGAGGACGTCGCCGCCGCCATCCGGACCGAGAATGCGCTGGGGGTGGGCGGCACCGTGCGGCGCGGCCAGTTCCGCTTCTCGGTGCGCGCCGTCACCGAGTTCCGCACCCCCACCGAGCTGCTGGCCACGCCGCTGGGGGCGCCGGGGGGCGGCGTCACGCTGCGGGATGTGGGGACGGTACGGCTGGGGGTGGCCGACCCGCGCACGCGCACCACGCTGGATGGCACGCCCGCGGTGGGGTTAGTGGTGTACAAGGATGCCGGCGCCAACACGGTGGCGGTGACCCGCGCCATGATGGAGGCGGTGGGGACGTTGCGGCGCGAGTTCCCCGCCATCCGCCCCACGGTGGTGGCGGCGCAGGCGGACTTCGTGGTGGATGCCCTGGGGAACCTGGGGCAGGAAATCGTCGCTGGCGGGGTGCTGTCGCTGCTGGTGATCCTGCTGTTCCTGCGCGACTGGCGGATGGCGTTGGCGATCGGGCTGGTGGTGCCGCTGTCGGTATTGGTGGCGCTGGTGGCGCTGCAGGGGCTGGGGGTCACGGTGAACGTGCTGTCGCTGGGCGGACTGGCGCTGGGCACCGGGTTGCTGGTGGACACGGCAATTGTCGTGGCGGAGTCCGTGGGGCGCCGGCACGCGGCGGGGGAGCCGCTGCGGGTGGCCGCGGTGGCGGGGACGGAGGAGGTGGCGGCCCCGCTGTTCGCGGGGACGCTGACGACGGTGCTGGTGTTCGGCCCCATCGTGTTCGTGCAGGGGCTGGCGGCGGCGCTGTTCCGTGACCTGTCGCTGAGCGTGGTGGCCACGGTGGCGGCGTCGCTGCTGCTGTCGCTCACGCTCATGCCGGTGCTCATCGCGGGGCGCCGCGGCGGCCGGGGGCGCGCCGTGGCGGCGCCCCTGCGGCCCGCCTCGGCCTCCGCCTCCGCCTCTGGCGTGGGCGCGTGGCTGGATGCGGTGGGCGCGCGGCTATCGCGCGGGTACGAGCGCGGCGTGACCTGGTCGCTGGCGCACCCCGGCGCGGTGTTCACCGCCGCCGGGGTGGTGGTGGCGCTCACCGCGGTGCTGCTGGTGCGGCTCCCCAAGGAAGTGCTCCCGCGCGTGGACGACGGCCTGCTGGTGGCGCAGCTGCAGCTCCCCGAGGGGACCGCGCTGGAGGCCACCGCGGCGCAGGTGGCGCGCGTGCAGGGGGCGGCGGCGGCGCTGGGGGCCCGCGGGGTGTATGCCCGCATCGGCCAGGCCACCAACGAGGAGGTGCTGGCGGGGGAATCGCCCGGCTCCAGCGCCACCGCGCAGCTGCTCATCCCCGTCCCCTCCGGGGGCGATGGCGGTGCGCTGGCCGCGCAGCTGCGGGCGCGCCTCCCCGACCTGGCCACCGGCGCCCTCGCACTCGAGGTGGCAGGGCAGTCGGAGTTCGGGGCCTTGCTGGGGCGCGCCGGGCGCGCGGTGCGGGTGGAGCTGTCATCGGCCACCGCCGTGGCGGCGCGTCCGTGGGCCGACTCGGTGCGCCGCGTGCTGCGCGCGCTCCCGGCGCTCGCGGATGTGCGCGAGGCGTACGCCGCCGAGCAGCCGGTGGTGGAGGTCGCGCTGGAGCGCGGGCGCCTGGCGGAGCGTGGCATCCCCCCCGCGCAGGTGGCCGCGGCGCTGGCCGGCGCGCTGGGCGGCGTGGCCGCCAGCGACCTGCGTGAGACCGACCGCCGCACCCCCATTCGGGTGCGCTACGCCGGGCGCGCCAACGAGGAGCTGGCCACCGCGCTGGGCACGCTGGTGCGGGGCGTCCCCGTGGCGGAGCTGGTGCGCGTGCGCGAGGGGCGCGCGCCGCTGGAGGTGGTGCGGGTGGGGCAGCGCCCCGTCACCATCGTGGAGGGGATCGTCGAGGCGGGGGGCACCGCCCGGGCCACCGACGCGGTGCGCGCCGCCGTCACCGCCCTCCCCCTTCCGCCGGGGGTCACGGCCACCGTGGCTGGCGCCGACACCGAGCGCGCCCGCACCAGCGACGAGCTGGCGCTGGTGGCGGTGCTGGCCGCCGCGCTGGTGTTCCTCGTGCTGGCCGGAGAGTTCGCCAGCTTCACCATCCCGCTGGTGGTCATGCTCACGGTCCCCCTCGCCGGCGCGGGCGCGGTTTTGGGGCTGTGGCTCACCGGGCAGTCCCTCAACGCCGTGTCGCTCATCGGCATCGTGGTCATGATCGGCATGGCCGACAACGAGGCCGTCGTCAAGCTGGACGCCATCCGGGCCTTCCGGGAGGCGGGGCACCCGGTGGACGAGGCCGTGCGGCTGGGGGGGGCGCAACGCCTGCGGGCGGTGGCGATGACCTCCATCACCACCGTCACCGGGGTGCTCCCGCTGGTGTTCGGGTGGGGAAGCGGCGGCGCGCTCTACCAGCCGCTGGCCGCCGGCATCATCGGTGGCAGCCTCTCGGCGCTGCTGGTGACGTTCTTCCTGCTCCCCACGGCGTACGCCGTCCTGGAGCGGTGGCAGGACCGGCGACGGCCGCATCCGCTGGGGCATGGGGCGCAGGCGGCGTCGGAGCGGCCCCGGCCTGCCGGCGCGGAGCCGCTCGGGTGATTGGCTGGATCGTGCGCCGGCCGTCGGTGGCGTGGGCCGCCGCGGTCGCGGTGCTGCTGGGGGGCGTGATGGCCTTCGGCCGGCTGCCGCTGGCCACCCGCACCACGGTGGAGCTCCCGCGGCTGTCGGTGTCGGCCAGCTGGCCCGGTGCGGCGCCGGAGGCGATCGAGGCGGCGGTCACCAGCCCCATCGAGGCCGCGGTGCAGGGGGTGCGCGGCGTCCGGCGCGTCTCCAGCACCTCCAGCGACGATCAGGCGTATCTCACCGTGGAGCTCGAGCCTCGCGCCGACGTCCAGCTGGCGCGGCTGGCCATTCTGGAACGGCTGGAACTGCTGCGCCCCGAACTTCCGCCGGGGGTGATCCCCCCGGCGGTGTCCAACTACGTCCCCGAGGGGCTGGAGGAGGCCCCCTTGCTGGCGCTGCTGCTCACCGGGCCGTACACCAGCGGCGCCCTGCAGCAGTTGCTGGAAGAGCGCGTGCGGCCGCGGCTGTCGGCGGTACCCGGCGTGGCCGGCGTGGCGGTGCGGGGCGGGGCGTCGCGAGGGGTGGCGGTCACCTACGACCCGTCGCGGCTGCGGGCGCTGGGGATTGCGCCGCCGCGGCTCACCGAGGCGCTGGCCTCGGCCCGGCTGGTGCAGGCGCTGGGGGTGGAGCCGCGCGGGGGGACCGAGCGCCGCGTGGTGCTGCGCGACGTGCCGGGGTCGCTGGCCGCGCTGGAGGCGCTGCCGGTGCGCGGCCCGGCGGGGCGCACCTTCGCGCTGGGGACGCTGGCCACGGTGCGCGGCGAGGAGGACGCCCGCGGGCGCTTCTTCCGCGTGGACGGGCAGCCGGCGGTGG
This sequence comes from Gemmatimonas sp., assembly GCA_044376625.1. GTDB lineage: Bacteria > Gemmatimonadota > Gemmatimonadetes > Gemmatimonadales > Gemmatimonadaceae > Gemmatimonas. The sequence continues at coordinate 10,254 of JBILKP010000093.1, forward strand.
TGGTGGAGGTCACGCGGCACCCGGGGGCCGACGCCATCCAGACCGCCGCCGCGGTGCGGGCCCTGGTCCCCGTGGTGCAGGACCTCCTCCCGCCCGCCGC
>JBILKP010000329.1:0-3237 GCA_044376625.1 Gemmatimonas sp.
TCGACGCCTGCCTGCAGCTGGTGCAGGAGGCGTCGCGCGAGCTGGGGATCTACCTGGCCAACTCCATCAACCCGTGGCGCGTGGAGGGGCAGAAGACCATCGTGCTGGAGCTCCTCCAGCAGCTGGGATGGGAGGCGCCCGACTTCCTGGTGCTCCCCGCCGGCAACCTGGGGAACACGGCGGCCTTCGGGAAGGCGCTGCGCGAGGCGCACGCGCTGGGGCTCATCACCCGCCTCCCCCGGCTGGTGTCGGTGCAGGCCGCGGGGGCGGCGCCCTTTGCGCGCGGCTTCACCGAGGGGTTTGCCACGCGCCATCGGGTGCGCGCGGAGACGGTGGCCACCGCGATCCGCATCGGCGACCCGGCCTCGTGGGACCGGGCGGTGCGCGCCATCCGCGACACCAACGGCCTGGTCCTCGCCTGCAGCGACGAGGAGATCCTGGACGCCAAGCGCGCCATCGACGCGGCGGGGGTGGGGTGCGAGCCGGCCAGCGCGGCCAGCGTGGCGGGGGTGCGCCGCCTGGTGGCCGACGGGACCATCCACCCGGGGGACCGCGTGGTGGCGGTGCTCACGGGGCACGTGCTCAAGGACCCCGGCATCCTCCTCGACATGCACCAGCAGGGGCGCGACCCGCGGGCCAATGCCCCCGTCGAGATCGATCCCACCGTGGCCGCGGTGGCCGCGGTGCTGGCGGGGGCGGCATGATCCCGAACCGACGGACCCTGGTGACCGGGGCCGGACGTCCGCTGGGGGTGGCGCTGGTGCGGCAGGCGCTGCAACGCGGCGACCGCGTGTATGCGGCCGCGCGCAACCCGGCGCGCGTGCCGGTGCTGGCCGACCTGCGCGCGGAGTATGCGGGGCTGGAGCTGCTGGCGCTCGACCCGGCCGACCCGGCCTCGGTGGCGGCGGCGCTCCCGGTGCTGGAGGGGCTCACCGATTCGCTCGACCTGCTGGTGGTGGCCCCGGCTGAGCCGCCCGCCCACGGGCGCGCGGGGGACGAGGCGCGCGACGAGGTGCTGGCCACCCTCACGGGGACCGGCGTGGTGGAGCACTACCGCCGGCACGCGGTCGCCCCCGTGCTGCTGGTGCGCACGCTGCTGCCGCTGCTGGCGCGCGGGGAGGCGGCGCGCGTGCTGCTGGTGTCCAGCTGGCTGGGGTCGCTGGCCGGGAAGTCGCAGGGGGGCGACTATGCCACCTGTGCCAGCACGGCCGCGCTCAACATGCTGGGGCGGGCGCTGGCGCACGACGTGGCGGAGGACGGCCTGGTGGTGGCGCTCGGCAATCCCGGGCACTTCAGCACCTCGCCCGAGGGCCCCGCCTTTCGGCATGGTGCCGATGACGCGGCGGCCGGGCTGCTGTCCATGATCGACCGCCTCCCGCGCGAGCGCAGCGGCAGCTTTCTCGACTGGACGGGAGCGGAGCGGCCATGGTAGCGCACGCCGGCCGCGGCCGCGCGCGCACCGGGGCGCGGCACGGGGGACCACGACGTCTGGCGGGGCTGGCGGCCATGGCGATCGGGGTGGCGGCGTGCGCGCGGCCGGGCAGCGGTGCGCGCGTCGACCAGGCGGAGCACCTCGGCGCTGCCGTGGGCGCGGCGGCCCCCGCCGCGGATACCGCCGCGGATACCGCGCGCCTCATGGCCCGCCTGCGCGCCCTGGCCGCCGATTCGATGGAAGGGCGGGGCACCGGTACCCCGGGGGCCGCCCGTGCGCGGCGGTGGATCGTGCGCGAACTGCAGGCCATGGGCGTGGCCCCGCTGGGCGCCGACTATGCGGTGCCGGTGCGCTGGCGCCGCCGCGGAAGCCCGGAGGACGCGGAGGCGGTCAACCTGGTGGCCCGCATCCCCGGGCGCGTGCCGGGTGGGCCGGTGCTCCTGCTGTCGGCGCACACCGACCACCTGGGCATCCGCAACGGGATCACGTACAATGGCGCCGACGATGACGCCTCGGGGTGCGTGGCGCTGCTGGCCGTGGCCGAGCAGCTGCGGCGCACGCCGCCGCAGCATGACGTGGTGCTGGCGTTCTTCGACGCGGAAGAGGCGGGGCTGCAGGGCGCGCGTGGGTTCGTGGCGGCGCCCCCGCTGCCGCTCTCGCGGGTGGCGCTGGTGATCAATGCCGACATGGTGGCCCGCCAGGACGCCGGCGCCCTGTGGGTGGCCGGCACGGCGCACACGCCACCGCTGCGCCCCCTGGTGGAGCGGGTGGCGGCCACGGCACGCATCCCGGTGCGGCTGGGGCATGACACCCCGGGGGGCAAGCCGGGGGACGACTGGACCGCCTCCTCCGACCACGGCGCGTTCCACGCGCGCGGCATCCCGTTCCTGTATCTGGGGGTCGAGGATCATCCGGACTACCACCAGCCCGGGGATGACGCGGACAAGGTGGACGCGGCCTTCTTCGGCGCGGTGGTGGAGGTGCTGCAGGCGCTGGTGCGCGAGGCCGATGCCCGTCTCGCGGCGATGCCGCCCCACCGCGCCGGGCCTCGCTGACCCACATCGTCATCCGGGACGGCGCCGCGCGCGCCGCCCCACCAACGAACGGCGGGGGGCCCTGGCGAACCAGGACCCCCCGCTTCTGTTCCCTGCCGGCCCGGACGATCCCAGACCGGATTCCCGTGTTACCGGGCGTCGATCAGGAGATCGCTTGCCCAGGCCGGGCCGGCAAAGGGACTGGAACTAGACAATTGATCACCTCCTCGCGTTAGGGTGGGACATCGGGCAGACTCGCCTGTGGGACCTGCGATCGGCACGCGTGAAGGCACCGGCTGGATGCCGGACCCGCGGACGTGCGCGAGGGTACGCGGCCGCTCCTCCGCGTGCGGGGATGTTATGGGCGCGCACGGTCCTCGGCAAGCACCCCGGCGGAGCCGGGGCGAACCGTGACCTCCGGCGGTAGCTTCCGCTCGGGTGACGGTGGGGCAGCGTCCCACCTCCGGCGCGGATGGCCGTCCGCCATGTCACAAACCTGAACCCCTGCGAGGTTGTCCCCATGTCAGGCCGTTCCCTCACGTACTCTGCCGTCCCGGCGCTGGCGGGCGCCCTGCTCCTGCTGGGGGGAGGCGCGTCGCTGCCGGCGCAGCCGGCGTCCAGCGGGCGGGCCATGACGCTGGGCGACTGGTATCGCGTGGTCTCGGTGGGGACGCCCGCCGTGAGTCCCGACGGCAAGCGCGTGGCCGTCACGGTCACGCGCGCGGTCGAGGCCGAGAACCGGCGCCACAGCGAGGTGTGGGTGGTCCCCAC
>JBILKP010000330.1:0-3230 GCA_044376625.1 Gemmatimonas sp.
CGGTGCAGCAGCGGCAGCGCGAAGGCCGCGGTCTTCCCGGTCCCGGTGGCCGCCCGTGCCAGCACGTCGTGCCCTGCCAGCAACGGCGGGATCGCCTCCAGCTGCACCGGCGTGGGCTCTTCGTATCCCAGCGCCGAGAGGGCGTCGGTGAGGCGGGGGTCCAACCCCAGGGCGGCGAAGCCGCGGTCGATGGTCATGCGGCTCCGGATGGGCGCTTAAGTTGGGAATGGCCCCCCGCGGGGCTCCCCGCGGATCAGCGGCGGGAATTCCAGCGGGGGGAACCCCGAAACCTAACCGGTTCCGCCTCTCCATGCCGTCCCCCGGGCCCGCTCCCGTGCTCCCCTTCGAAATCCGCCCGTCCCCCATCCAGGGGCTGGGGGCCTTTGCCACCGTCGCCATCCCCGCGGGGACGCGCCTGGTCGAGTACGCCGGCGAGCGGCTGACCCCGGCCCAGGCCGAGGCGCGCTACCCGGACGACGGCACGCGGCACCACACCTACCTGTTCGCCATTGATGACGCCGTGGTGGTGGACGCTGCGGTCGGCGGCAACGCCGCGCGCTACCTCAACCATTCCTGCGCCCCCAACTGCGACGCCGTCATCGAGGACGGGCGCATCTGGCTGGAGACGGTGCATGACATCGAGCCCGGGGAGGAGCTGGTGTACGACTACGCCTACGTGCTGGCCGAGCGGCACACGCCGGCGGCCAAGCGCCGCTACCCCTGCGGGTGTGGCGCCGTGACCTGCCGCGGCACCATCCTCGCCCGCAAGCGGTAGCCGCCATGGCCCTCCCCTCCACCGTCCACACGCTGGACGTCACGCTGGCGCACGTGGACCGCGGCGTGTACGAGACGCTGGCGTTCCGCATGGCGCGCCACCCGTCGGAGACAGCCGAGTACTTCGTGGCGCGGCTGCTGGCGTACTGCCTGGCCTACGAGGAGGGGATCGCCTTCTCGCGCGGCGGGCTCTCCGACCCCGACGAGCCGCCGCTGGCGGTGCGCGACCTCACCGGGACGGTGCGCTGCTGGATCGAGATTGGCGCCCCCGACGCCGACCGCCTGCACAAGGCCGCGAAGGCGTCGCCGCGGGTGGAGGTGGTGACGCACCGCGATCCCGCCGCGTGGCGCCGGCAGCTGGCGGGCGCGCGCATCCACCGCGCGGAGGCGATCCGGGTGCACGTGCTGGACCGGGAGCTGGTGGCCGCGCTGGCCGAGCGGCTGGACCGGCGGTGGACGCTCACGGTGACGGTCACCGACGGCACGCTGTACGTGGAGCTGGGAGGGGCGGTGTTCAGCGGCACGGTGACCACCGGCGGGGTGCAGGATGCCGGCGGGGCTGTGGGGGATTGACCCACGCGGGTTGCGGGAACTCCGCGTTGACGCGGCGTGGTCCCGGGTCAATAGTGACGGTGGCGGCAGGACGCGGCATCCCCCCACCGGAGCAAGCGGCAATGGCGGTCTCCCCGAATTACCGGAGCTTCGTGCTGGAGCAGCTGGCACGGGCGCTCCCGTCCGTGCAGGCGCGGGCGATGTTCGGGGGGGTGGGGGTGTACAGCGGCGCCGCCTTCTTCGCGCTCATCGACAACGACACGCTGTACTTCAAGGTGGACGACGAGACGCGCGCGGCGTACGAGCGGCGCGGGATGTCCCCCTTCCGCCCCTTCGGCGACGGCGGGCAGGCGCTGGCTTACCACGAGGTGCCGGCCGACGTGCTGGAGGACGAGGAGGCGCTGGCCGAGTGGGCAGCGCAGGCGGTGAGCGTGGCCCGGCGCGCCAAGGGGCGCCGGCGCGGGCGCGGGCGGCCGGCCTAGCCGGCCGGTGGACGGGCGGGACACGGCGGCATCCGCCGCGCCCCGCCCGCGCGCCTCACCGACAGTAGGTCAGCCAGCCGTAGGAGTCGTCCAGCTCCCCCTTGGCGATCCCCAGGTACTGCCGCTGCAGCAGCTGCGTCACCGGGCCGGGCTTCCCGGCGCCGATGGTGATGCGGTCCACGCTGCGCACCGGGGTGAGCTCCGCCGCCGTGCCGGTGAAGAACACCTCGTCGGCCATGTACAGCATCTCGCGCGGGATGTGCAGCTCCCGCACCGGGATCCCCTGCGCCGCCGCCAGCTGCATGATGGTGTGGCGCGTGATCCCCCCCAGGATACTCCCGTCCAGCGGGGTGGTGATGAGCGCCCCGTCGGAGACGATGAACACGTTCTGCCCCGACCCCTCGCTCACCATCCCCGAGGGGCTCAGCGCGATGCCTTCGGCGTAGCCGTTGGCCAGCGCCTCCATCTTGATCAGCTGCCCGCTGAGGTAGTTGCCGGCGATCTTCGCCATCGCGGGGATGGTGTTGGGCTGCACCCGGTGCCACGACGCGATGCAGGCGTCCACCCCCTGCGCCAGCGCCTCGTCACCCAGGTAGGCGCCCCAGGGCCAGCAGGGGAGGTAGGTCTCCACCGGCGAGCCGATGGGGACCATGCCGGCGGTGCCGTAGCCGCGCACCACCATGGGGCGCAGGTAGCACGATTCCACGCCGTTGCGCACCACCAGCTCGCGCGACGCCTCGGTGAGCTGCTCGATCGTCCACGGCACCTCCATGCGGTAGATCTTGCAGGAGTGCAGCAGCCGCTGCAGGTGCTCGCGGAGGCGGAAGATGGCCGGCCCGCGCGGCGTGGCGTACGCGCGGATCCCCTCGAAGGCCGAGGAGCCGAACTGCACCGAGTGGCTGAGGACGTGGATGGTGGCGTCGGCCCACGGGATGAACGACCCGTCGCGCCAGATCCACTGGGTTTCCGAGATGCGACTCATGGCGAGTGCCTGGAGGCTGGAAGGGAGGACGCAGGGCGGGCGCGGCGGGCGCTACAGCAGCGACCGCACCGCGCCGCCGTCGGCCAGGATGGCCTGCCCGGTGACGAACCCGGCGGGGACCGACGCGAGGAAAGTTAGCACGGCCGCCACCTCCTCGGGGCGCCCGAGCCGCCCGGCGGGGGTCTCCGCCGTCCACCCGGCGTACACCGCCTCGCGCGTGGTCCCCGCGCGCGCCGCATTCGCCTCGGCCAGCGACGCCAGCCGCTCGGTGGCGGTGAACCCCGGCAGCACCGTGTTCACCGTCACCCCGTCGGCGGCCACCTCGTCGGCCAGCGTGCGCAGGAAACCGGTGACCCCGGCGCGCAGCGTGTTGCTGAGCACCAGGTTCCCCTGCGGCCGCTTGACCGCGAGCGAGGTGATGGCGAGCACCCGCCCCCACC
>JBILKP010000331.1:0-3203 GCA_044376625.1 Gemmatimonas sp.
GTCGTCCAGGATCCAGAAGCCGCGCCCGTAGGTGGAGATCACCAGGTCGTTGAAGTGCTCCTGCACCACGATCCCCGACACCGGCGCATGCGGCAGGTTGTTCTGCAGCGGCAGCCACCGGTCGCCCGCGTCGTACGACACGTAGATGGCGTTCTCCGTCCCCAGGTACAGCATCCCGCGGCGCACCGGGTCCTCGATGATGATCTTGGCGTAGCTCAGCATGCTCACCGGAATGCCGGCCACGATCTTCACCCACGTCGCCCCGAAGTCGGTGGTGCGGTAGACGTAGGGGTTCCGGTCGTCCTCCTGGTGCGCGTCCACCGTGATGTAGGCGGTGCCGTCGTCCCACTTGGAGGCGGCGATGGAGCGCACCGACCCCCACGCCGGGATCCCCGGGATGTTGGCCGTGAGGTTCACCCACGTCTGCCCGTCGTCGCGCGTGAGCTGCAACTGGCCGTCGTTGGTCCCCGCCCAGATCACCCCCTTCTGGCGGGGGGACTCGGCGATCCCGTACACCACCCCCGAATACTCCACGCCGATGTTGTCGGGGGTGAGCCCGCCGGAGCTCTTCATGCGACTCCGGTCGTTGCGGGTGAGGTCGGGGCTGATCACCTGCCAGCTGTGCCCGCCGTCGCGCGTGCGGTGCACGTGCTGGCTGCCGGTGTACAGCGTCTGGTGGTCGTGGGGCGAGATGAGCAGCGGCGCATCCCAGACGAAGCGGAACTTCTGCCCCTCCGCGGGGCCGTTGGCCTGCTGCGGCCACACCTCCACGTGCCGGAACTGCCGCCGGTTCTCCTCGAAGCGCACCACGATCCCCCCCACCATCCCGCTCCCCGACGCGGTGCTGTAGATGATGTTGGGGTCCACCGGATCAGGGGTGGCCCAGCCGCTCTCCCCCCCGCCCACGGAGTGCCACATCCCGCGCGAGATCCCCGCGCTGCGCCCCCCCTGCACCCGGCTGTTGCTGGGGCCGCGGTACGAGGGCTCGTCCTGCTTGTTCCCCAGCACGTTGTACGGGACCTGGTTGTCCACCGTCACGTGGTAGATCTGGGCGTTGGACAGGCGCTGCCGAAACCAGGTGCGCCCGCGATTGGTGGTGATGGACAGCCCCTGGTCGTGCGCCACGATCTGCCGGTTGGCGTTGGTGGGGTCCATCCAGACATCATGGTGGTCGCCGCCGGGGGCTTCCCGTCCCGACAGCACCTGCAGCGTGCGCCCGCCGTCGATGGAGCGGCTGTACGACGCCGTGAGGAACACCAGCTCGTTGTCGTTGTCCGGCGTGACCGCGGTGCGCGAGTAGTAGTGCGCGCGCCCCATCGCGTTGCGGTCACGCGTCATCAGCTGCCAGGTGGCGCCGTCGTTGTCGGTCCGCCACAGCTGCCCGCTCTCCGTCGCCTCGCCGTTCCAGGGGACACCGTCCCCGGTCTCGATGAGCGCGTACACGCGCGAGGGGTTGGAAGGGGCGATGGCCAGCGCATGCTTGCCGGTGACCTTGCCGGGGAGCCCGTTCCCCACGAGGCGCGTCCAGGTGGCGCCGCCGTCGGTGCTCTTGAACAGCCCGCTCCCGGGGCCGCCGCTGCTGCGCCCCCAGGTGTGGATGACAATCTGCCACATCCCGGCGTACAGGATGCGCGGGTTGCCGGGGTGCATCGCCAGGTCGGAGCACCCCGCGTCGGGGGAGGTGAACAGGACGCGCGTCCAGGTGGCGCCGCCGTCGGTGGTGCGGAACACCCCGCGTTCCTGTTGCGGCCCGTAGGCGGTGCCCAGTGCGCACGCCAGCACGATGTCGGGGTTGGTGGGGTGCACCACCACGCGGCCGATGCGCCCGGTCTTCTCCAGCCCCATCAGCGTCCAGCTCTTCCCCGCGTCGGTGCTCTTGTAGATCCCCTGCCCGAGGGAGATGTGGCTGCGGATGTGCGCCTCGCCGGTGCCGGCCCACACCACGTTGCGGTCGCTGGGCGCCACCGCCAGCGCGCCGATGGACTGCACCGGCTGGTCGTCGAACAGCTCGGTCCAGTGCACCCCCCCGTCGGTGGTCTTGTAGATCCCCCCCGAAGCGGCCCCCACATAGTAGGTGGACGGGTCGCCGGGGATGCCGGCGGCGGAGGTGAAGCGGTTCCCCTCGGGGCCGATGTGGCGCCAGGGGAGCGCGGCATACTGCGCCGGCGACACCGCCGCGGCGGACGCCGGGGGCGGGGCCGAGGCGCTCCCCCGCCGCTGGGCGGCGGCGGGGGCGGTGGCACCCAGCAGGAGCCCGGCCGCCGCCACCGCGGCGGCCAGGGGATGGACAACGCGGGGACGGCGCATGGGAAGGCTCCGGATGGGTGGGATCAGGCCATCTTGGCCTGGAGGCGCCGATCGATGGCGTCCAGGAACTCCTCGGTGTGCAGGAACGGCGTGTCCTTGCTGATGAGGATGGCCAGGTCCTTGGTCATCTCCCCGGCCTCCACCGCCTCGATGCACACCTGCTCCAGCGTCTCGGCGAAGCGCGTCACCTCGGGGGTGCCGTCCAGCTTGCCGCGGTGCGCCAGCCCGCGGGTCCACGCGAAGATGGACGCAATCGGGTTGGTGGAGGTCTTCCGCCCCTTCTGGTGCTCGCGGTAGTGGCGCGTGACGGTGCCGTGCGCCGCCTCCGCCTCCATGGTGCGCCCGTCGGGGGACAGCAGCACCGAGGTCATCAGCCCCAGCGACCCGAACCCCTGCGCCACGATGTCCGACTGCACGTCGCCGTCGTAGTTCTTGCACGCCCACACGTAGCCCCCCTCCCACTTGAGGGCGCACGCCACCATGTCGTCGATGAGCCGGTGCTCGTACGTGAGCCCCTTCGCCTGGAACTCGGCGGCGAACTCCGCGTCGAACACCTCCTGGAACAGGTCCTTGAACTGCCCGTCGTACGCCTTGAGGATGGTGTTCTTGGTGCTGAGGTACACCGGGTAGTGGCGCTGCAGCCCGTAGCGGAAGCTGGCGCGCGCGAAGTCGCGGATGGAGTCGTTGAAATTGTACATCCCCATCGCCACGCCGCCGTCGGCGCCGAACTTGGCCACCTCGAACTGCATGGGCGCGCTGCCGTCGGCGGGGGTGTAGGTGATGGTCACCGTCCCGGGGCCCGGCACCTTGAAGTCGGAGGCCTTGTACTGGTCGCCGTGCGCGTGGCGCCCCACCACGATGGGCTTGGTCCACCCCGGCACCAGGCGCGGGATGTT
>JBILKP010000332.1:0-3201 GCA_044376625.1 Gemmatimonas sp.
TGACCTGGGGTCGATCGAGCCCGGCAAGCTGGCCGACCTGGTGGTGCTGGACGGCAACCCGCTGGAGGCGGTGCGGAACACGAACACCGTGCGCCACGTGATGAAGAACGGGCGGCTGTATGACGGCGACACGCTGGCCGAGCAGTGGCCGGCGGCGCGTCCGGGGCCGGTGGTGCCCAACCGGCCGGAGCGGCCGGCGGTGAAGGCGGGGACGGGGCGGTAGGGGCACGCTGCCCGAGGCGCCGAGGGGTGGACCTCGGCGCCTCGGGTTCTTGGTAATCGACATTGACCAGACTGCGCCGTACCTCCAGCGCAATGGCCAGTCGCAATGGGTTCACTTTCCGACGGAGACAGATATCCATGGGAACGCTTGCCTGGAGGCTGACGGCCACGCTGCGAGGGCACGTGGCACCGTGCCTGGTGCTGGCGGCATCCGCGTCATGGTCCCCACTGCCCGCCCAGCCGGCGGTCGCGGTGCGCCGCGGCACCGTGGAGTGGTCGGTGGGCGGGGGCACGGCAGACGAGCGGATCACGGTGACGCGCGTGGTGGGGCTGGCGGTGAGCGCGGCCGGCCAGCTGTTCGTGGCCGACGGCGATAACGCGCACATCCTGGTGTATCCGCCCGGCGGCGGTGCCCCCACGGTCATCGGGCGCGCGGGGGGCGGCCCGGGGGAGTTCCGGCGGCTGGGGGTGCTGGCCGTGCACCGACAGCAGCTGCTGGTGCGTGACGAGGGCAGCATGCGGCTGCACCGCTTTGCGCTGGCAGGAGCCAAGGCGACGTATGCCGGGTCGGTGCCGTTGCCGGAGCTGCTGGCCGGCGCCGGTCGCCCGCTGTTTCTCCTGGCTGACGGCAGCTCCTACGAGGAGGGGCTGGTGGTGCACCACCGCGACGGCGCCCTCCGCCCCAGCCGCCTGCACCGCGGCGCCAACGGCAAGATCCTGCGGGAGGACACCCTGGTCGTACCGCCCGGGGCGGACGAGGGGGTGCAGAAGACGCGCATCCCCCAGCGCGATGCCACGGGCGCGGTGGTGGGCGTGAGCGAACGCACGCTCCTGCTGCCGTTCGGGGCGCGCTGGCTGCGCGCGTACGGTCCCGATGGCCTGCGGGCCGACGTGGTCACCTCCCGGTACGAGGTGCGCATCTACGACCGCCAGGAGCGCCTGCTGACCACCGTGCGACGCACCCCGCCCCGGGTGGGGATCTCCTGGCGGGAGGCCACGGCCAAACGGGAGCAGTGGGGGGGGCTGCAGGCGGGCACCTTCCCGTCGCTCCCGTCCACCAAGCCCCCGGTGCAGGCACTGGCCTGGTCACGGGATGGCCACCTGTGGGTGGAGCGCGCCGTGGCTGACGGGCGCCTGCGCGAGGCCGACGTGTTTGACCAGCGCGGCACGCTGGTTGGTCAGGTGGCGTGGCCCGCCGCCCTGGACCTGCTCAATGGCCTCCCCTGGATTGACCGGTGGACGGTGTGGGCGGTGCAGCGCAGCGAGGAGGCCGACGACCAGGTGGTGCGGGTGCGGTTCGCGGCCACGCCGCCGGGGTGACGCGGGTGGTGCCCCGGCGGCGTGGCGCGGCCCCCCGCGCGCTACCCCTGCTTGGTCTTGGGCGCCACCCACGCGGTCTCCACGCGCGCGTGCAGCGAGAAGACGTGCCGTACGGCGCGGCACCCCACGACGGTGGCCACGAGGTCGAAGCGCTCGTTGCCGATGCGGATGCGCGCGCCGGTGGCCACGCGCGCCGAGCTGTAGACGCTGATGCCGTCGGCGGAGAGGTCGCGCAGCCGCACGCGGACGGGCTCGGCGTTCCACGGGGCGTGCATAGTGGCCCAGTCGGAGCGCCCCACGCGAGGCAGGGTGCGGCGCTCGTTCCCCGCCGTGGCACGCGGTCGGGCCACCTTGGGGACGGGGGCCAGCGGGGCTCCGCACCGGTGACAGCGGGTGTCCACGGAGATGCGCCCTTCCCGCGGCGCCTGGCACATGGGGCACGCCGTCGTGGGCACGGGCAAGGTGGCCGCGCCTGCCGCGGCGCCCGGGGTGGCCACGGCGTGCGCCGGGGCCGATGGGGCGGTGTACACGGCGCTGGCGCTCGTCCCCTTGCTGCGCGCCCCGACTTGGGCCGTCACCGTGCCCGCGGCGGGGGCGGCGGGGAATGGCACCGATGGGAACGGCGCGGAGGGGATCGTCGGTGCCGCGACCTGGGGAGCGACCGCTCCCTTGGCCGGCGTGGCCGGGAATGGCGTGGCCGGGAACGGCGCTGCGGGTACCGCTGCCGGTGCGCCCTGTGCGGCGACCGCTCCCTTGGCCGGCGAGGCCGGGAATGGCGTGGCGGGGAATGGCGTGGCGGGGAACGGCGTTGATGGAACGGGCACGGCGGTCACAGCCACGGGCACTGCCACGGGCACTGCCGCGGCGGCCACCGCCACCGGTGTCCGGGTAACGGTGGTCCCCGGGTACGGGGTGGGGGGGAGCAGGGGGGCCGCCGGAGGGGCTGCCGCCGGAGCGACCGTCGTCGTAGGGGCACCCCCGGCCAGCGGCGCGACTGGCGGGTCCCCCGCCCGCACCGCCGCCTGCGCCCCCAGCTGTGTCCCCAGCTGCGTCGCCAGCTGGGCGTCGTAGGCCGCCCGCGACGCCGCATCGGCCAGCACGGTGTACGCCTCGGTCACCAGCGCCGAGACGCTCCCCGACACCCGCTGCTGCTCGGCGGCCAAGGCGCGGTACGCCGCCTTGATGACCGACTGGGGGGCGTCCGGCTGCACGAACAGCATCCGGTAGTGGTTGCGACGATTGAGGGGCATCGGACGGGGGACAGGGCGCGTGCCGGGGGGCGGGAGGCGCCCGCCGGTCCCCACAAGACGCCCGAACGCCGGGGAAGGGCACAGCGTCCGGCGCCCGCCAGGGGCCCGGCACCCGCCCCGGCGTGGCGGCCCCCGTCAGGTCAGGAACTCGTGCAGCAGCCCGTGGAAGTGGTGCACGCCATTCTCATGGCGCGGCGCGTAGCGCCCGCGGTCGTACACGCGCGAGCGCAGGTTGCGCTGCACGGCCTCGCAGATGGCGATGTCCTCGTCCTGCACCAGCGCGCTGAACTCCGTCAGCCGCGTCCATGCGGGGTCCGTGGTCGGGTCGGCGGGGGGCGTGGTGGCGTACCAGTCGAACACCACGCGGCACCGGTCGGGGCCGTCGGGGATGACGACGTTGGTCTGCATC
>JBILKP010000010.1:0-28561 GCA_044376625.1 Gemmatimonas sp.
AGGGGTGCTTTTCACCTGTCCCTCACGGTACTCGTCCACTATCGGTCACATAGGAGTCTTTAGGCTTGGAGGGTGGTCCCCCCGGCTTCACGCCCGATTACTCGGGTCGGGCGTTACTCAGGAACTCCACTACGTCAACCACCTCGTCTTCGTCTACCGGGCTATCACCGTCTGTGGCGCCCCGTTCCAGGGGACTTCGACTGACTTCGATTGACGCGTCCGTGGGTCCTACAACCCCGCCCCCACAAGGAGGACGGTTTGGCCTGTGCCCGTTTCGCTCGCCACTACTCAGGGCATCTCGTTTGATTTCTCTTCCTCTGGGTACTTAGATGTTTCAGTTCCCCAGGTTTGCTCCGCTTGCGCGGTGACGGGACTCGCGCCCCGCCGGGTTTCCCCATTCGGCCATCTCGGGATCAATGCGTGTGTGCCGCTCCCCCGAGCTTATCGCAGCTTACCGCGGCCTTCATCGCCTCTATGTGCCCAGGCATCCCCCACATACTTTCGTTCGCTTGACCCATCCCAACTGGTCCAAGCAAAGCACGCGCATAAGAACGAGTGATGCGTTGCGGAAACCGCCACCGAGGTGACGGAATCGGTACTACGCCTCACTGAGGTTCTTCGTCCTAGCAGGGTGATCAGCCGAAGCCGACCGCCCTGTAGTCTCCACGATCACTACCCGTTCCGTTGTCAAACAGCGCACCCGCGGCCAAGCCGAGGGTGAACAATCGATTCGAGATCGCGGATGTGCGGTGCGGACGACACTCCGGGAACTTTCAGACTGCGCCCCGAGGGGCCGTCCTACTCGTTGCTCCGAAAAGGAGGTGATCCAGCCGCAGGTTCCCCTACGGCTACCTTGTTACGACTTCGCCCCAGTCACTGCGCTCGCCTTAGGCGGCTTGGCCCCTTGCGGGTTCCGGCACCGACTTCGGGCGCTCACAGCTTCCATGGCGTGACGGGCGGTGTGTACAAGGCCCGGGAACGTATTCACCGCGGCGTCGCTGATCCGCGATTACTAGCGATTCCAGCTTCATGCCGTCGAGTTGCAGACGACAATCCGAACTGAGGCCGGCTTTGGGGATTGGCTCCAGGTTGCCCTTTCGCAGCCCTCTGTACCGGCCATTGTAGCACGTGTGTAGCCCCAGACGTAAGGACCATGATGACTTGACGTCGTCCCCACCTTCCTCCGGTTTGGCACCGGCAGTCCCCCTAGAGTCCCCGACATGACTCGCTGGTAACTAAGGGCAAGGGTTGCGCTCGTTGCGGGACTTAACCCAACATCTCACGACACGAGCTGACGACAGCCATGCAGCACCTGTGCACGAGCTCCGAAGAGGGGCCCCTGTTTCCAGGGGCTTTCCCGTACATGTCAAATCTGGGTAAGGTTCTTCGCGTTGCGTCGAATTAAACCACATGCTCCACCGCTTGTGCGGGCCCCCGTCAATTCCTTTGAGTTTCAGCCTTGCGGCCGTACTCCCCAGGCGGGGGACTTAATGCGTTAGCGCCGGCACTCGGGGGGTCGCTCCCCCAAGCACCTAGTCCCCATCGTTTACGGCGTGGACTACCAGGGTATCTAATCCTGTTTGCTCCCCACGCTATCGCGCCTCAGCGTCAGCTACTGCCCAGCAGGCCGCCTTCGCCACCGGTGTTCTTCCGGATCTCTACGCATTCCACCGCTACACCCGGAATTCCGCCTGCCTCTACAGTGCTCTAGTCGGCCAGTTCGCACGGCAGACCCGGGGTTGAGCCCCGGGCTTTCACCGCACGCTTAGCCAACCGCCTACGCGCCCTTTACGCCCAGTGATTCCGGACAACGCTCGCACCCTCCGTATTACCGCGGCTGCTGGCACGGAGTTAGCCGGTGCTTCCTCACCCGGTACCGTCAGAGCGGAAAAATCCGCTTGTTCGTCCCGAGCAACAGGGGTTTACACACCGAAATGCTTCATCCCCCACGCGGCGTCGCTGCGTCAGCCTTTCGGCCATTGCGCAATATTCCCCACTGCTGCCTCCCGTAGGAGTCTGGGCCGTATCTCAGTCCCAATGTGGCTGGCCATCCTCTCAGACCAGCTACCCGTCATCGCCTTGGTAGGCCGTTACCCCACCAACTAGCTGATAGGCCGCGAGCTCCTCTCGATGCGAAAAACCTTTCCTCACCAGGCGATGCCACCCGGTGAGCGTATGCGGTATTACCCGGCCGTTGGGCCGGCTATCCCCCACATCGAGGCAGATTGCTCACGTGTTACGCACCCGTTCGCCGGTTGCCCTTGCGGGCCCCCTTGACTTGCATGTGTTAAGCACGCCGCCAGCGTTCGTCCTGAGCCAGGATCAAACTCTCCAATGATTGAAGAAACTTGATGGCTCTCTCGTGCAGGCCGGCTAAGGACTCTGCACGGATCACAGAATTTCAGGTTGATTTCTCGCCGCAGCCCTGAACAGCTGCAGGTCATAGAAACCGCCCCGCACATCCGTCGATCTCGATTTCGATTGTCAAACAGCGTGTGTCTTCCTGCTCTATCGATCCGCGACCCGCAGGTCACGTTTCTGTCTTTTTTTTCGCCGCCGTTTCGGCAGCAGACTCACATCTTAACCTGTTTTCCTCTCCGCGTCAACCCCTCTCTTCTTTCTTTTTTTCGCAGAACCGGCAAGCGGTTCGCGAGAGAGGGGCTCCAGGTCCATGACCTCGGCGACATGTCAGTCGCAGGTCCGCCCGTCCGGATTGGAGTCTTCGAAGGTAGCGAACTGAACACCGTTGCGCAACCCCCCTTCACACATCCCTGCCGGTCCCACAACCACCAAACCACAACTACGAGAGTGCACCCTCTAGGACTCGAACCTAGAACCTACTGATTAAGAGTCAGCTGCTCTACCATTGAGCTAAGGGTGCCTGCCTCCATCACCATCCCTCCCAGCGCGCCAGGAGGGATTCGAACCCCCGACCCGCAGCTTAGAAGGCTGCCGCTCTGTCCAACTGAGCTACTGGCGCCTGCCGCTGCACCGAACCGGGCCCCACTCAACCCGCCGAAACCGCCCGCACCTCACACCGGTCGGCTGCACGTCCATCGGGGCGGCCGGATTCGAACCGGCGACCTCCTGCTCCCAAAGCAGGCGCGATACCGGGCTACGCTACGCCCCGTGCCACCCTCCCACACCAGCCCGCCGGACTCCGCCCCTGAGGACCTCGCCCCGCGGATATCGCCACCCTGCGGATGCCCCACCCTGCGGATAACCGCATCGCGCGACCGCCGCGATCGGCGGTACCATGCCAAGGCATGAGCGCCGAGTCCCCTATCCTAGTGACCTCGAGACCGTGGGTCAACGGGGGGCCAGCGCGTTCTCGCCGGAGTTCTCCCTGATGCCCCCACCGCCTGATCCCCTCGTCACCGGCGTCCCCACCCCAGCCGTTACCTACGTCCTCACCCCAGCTGTCAGCGGTGGCCCCATTCGGCCCCCAGCGCCGCCAGCACCGCCGACACGGCGCGCGCGCGATGGCTCACGCGATTCTTCGCCTCCTGGGGGACCTCGCCAAAGCACGCGCCGAGCTCCGTGCTCCAGAACACGGGGTCGTATCCGAATCCCCGCGAGCCACACGGGGCCGGCAGGATCAGGCCGGGGGCCTCCCCCTCGGCTTGCCAGACGTGCTCCCCCACCGCGACCACGGCCACCCCCACGAACCGGGCCCGTCGCGACTCCGGCGCATCGGCGCCCACCCTGGCCAGCTCAGCCAGCAACCGCTGCACATTGGCAGCGTCCACCTCACCGTCCGTGACCGTGGGGGCCGCCAGGGCGCCCCCCACTCCCACATCGGCGGCCCATCGTTTGCTCCGGACCCCGGGCGCCCCCCCAAGCGCGTCCACCTCCAAGCCGGAGTCCTCCGCCAACACCAGGCGTCCGGTACGGGCGGCAAAGTACCGCGCCTTGGCCACGGCGTTCCCGGCAAACGTCTCCGCCACTTCCAGCCCGGCTTCCTCAGGACGCTCCAGCACGCCGGCACGCGCCAGCGACTCCACCTGCCATCCGTGGGCCGCGGCCAGGGGGGCCAGTTCCGACAGCTTGCCGATGCTGCGGGTCGCCAACAGCAGCACCGGGCGTCCGTTCACCCGCCACCCTCGCCCGGCACCGGCACGCGCGCCGCGCCCCCAAGCACCCGGAGCTGTGCCGCCTCCAGCATGGCAATGCCGCCGCGCGCCGCCGCCAGCAGCGCCTGCAACTCCTCCATGCTGAAGGTGCCCTGTTCACCCGTCCCCTGCACCTCGACAAAGCGCCCCTCGCTGCTCATGACCACGTTCATGTCCACCGCAGCCCGGACGTCCTCGGCGTAGTCGAGGTCCACCCGCACCTCGCCGTCCACCACCCCCACACTCACCGCCGCCACGCGCCGGCGCACCGGTGACGCCGCGAGGCGACCGGTGCCGACCATCCAGTCGAACGCCTGGTGCACCGCCACGCAGGCACCGGTGATGGCGGCCGTCCGCGTCCCACCGTCCGCCTGCAGCACGTCACAGTCCACCTTGATCGTGTGCTCGCCGAACCCGAATCCGTCCAGCATCGCGCGCACGCTGCGCCCGATCAGCCGCTGGATTTCCTGGGTCCGGCCACCCACCTGAGACCGCTCCCGCCCGCTCCGCGTCTGGGTGGCGCGCGGCAGCATGGCATACTCCGCCGTCAGCCAGCCCAGCCCGCTCCCGCGACGCCACCCGGGCACGCCGTCCTCCACGGACGCAGCGCACAGCACCCGGGTGTTGCCAAAGGCCACCAGACACGAGCCTTCCGCGTAGGGCACCGCGCCCACCTCGAGCTGCACGCGGCGCACGGCCAGGTTGTCCCGTTCCCGCCGGGGAGCAGGGCCCCGCGGCGTCCCGCCCGTTTCGTCAGTCACGCAGCCTCGCGATGATGGAGGTGGTGGATTGTCCCGCCACAAGGGGAACCACCACCACCCGCCCCCCCCGCGCCCGCACAATGTCCGCCCCGATGATCGTCTCCGGCGCGTAATCGCCGCCCTTGACGATGACGTCCGGCTGCAGCAGCTGGACCAGCGCCTGCGGGGTGTCCTCGTCGAACACCACGACCGCGTCCACGGCCTCGAAGGCCGCCACCACGCAGGCCCGCTCCGCCTCCTGCCGCACCGGCCGCGCGGGGCCCTTGAGGCGCCGCACGGACGCGTCGCTGTTGAGCCCCACCACCAGCGACCGCCCCTCGCGCCGTGCGGCCCACAGCACCGCCACGTGCCCCGGGTGCACCAGGTCGAAGACGCCGTTGGTGAACACCACCCCCGACGATTGCGCGGCCCGCCATGCCGCGGCGGCCGTCCACGTCATGACCTTGTCCTCCGGAAGGCGCACCGAGGCTACCACTGCGACTGCACCCCTTCCACGAGGTCGGCCATGAGGCTCTCGATGGCATTGCGGCGCCCCTGCGCCTCACCGCCCTCGGGATACTGCCCCTCGCGGGACATCCCCGCGCGCTTGAGCAGCGTCCGCCCCGTGGTCTGGTCGACGATCTCCAGGTCGATCACCAGCTGCAACCGGCGCCGGGTCGACGCCGTCTGGCGGCCATCCGCGCTCGCGCCGGCCGGCAGGTCGACCTCGTATTTCGCAATCGTGCCGCGCACCACCAGGTCCGCCTTGGCTTCCGGCGCCTCCCGCAGGTTGAGGCGGTCGCGCAGGGTGTTGCGCACCTGCTCGAACAGCTCGCGCTGCAGCTCGGGCACGGCCGTCTGGTTGTCGAACGGCTGGATGGCCACGCTGCGCAGATTGCGCGGCAGCCCCCCGCCGCCCGAAAAGCCGTAGCACCCCGTCAGGGCGGCCCCCACCGCCAGCAGCGCCGCCCCCCGCCAGAGGGACCGGACCATGCGCCCCCCTGCCCCCTCAGCGGGCCGGCGTCCGTCGCCAGATCGCCTCATCGAACCCCTCCGTGACAGTGGTGTCGCGCACGGTGATCGTCAGCCGCCGCTTGCCCCGCTCATGAACATAGCGCATCCGCCACAGGGCATCGACTTCGGGCTCCCGCCAGATGGCCTCGACCACGCGCCCGTCCTCGATGCGCTCCATGCGACGCAATCCCTCCGGGGCATAATGCATGCGCCAGACGCGACCGCCGCGCTCCCCCGCTGTTCCCGGCGGGCGCACGCCGATGTCCGTCCGCACGGTGTCCCCATCCTGCCGCACGATCGTGTCCGGGGCGGCGGGCACCACCCGGCGGCCCAACGTCCCCCACAGGAGCGGCACGGGCGGGAGAAAGCGCCGGACGAGGTCGATCCCGGGGACCTGCAGCGAGTCCCGCTCCAGGATGGCGTAGCCGCCCGCCAGGCCATTGGCGAGGAAGAAGTCCAGCCGCGCCCGATCCGGCGGCTGCACGCGCACGGCCCCATCCCCATGGGCCTCGAACGTCTCGTCCTCGTAGCGCCATGCAAACCGGATCAGCTGGGGCGATGCCGCGCCCCCCTCGGCGGGCAGCGCGACCGGGCGCGAGGTGCCCGCCAGGGCCCGCACGGCCGGGGCGCATCCCTCCACCGTCACCGCTGCCACGAGCAGGAGCAGCGCGCGGCCCACGCGCCCGGCCCCGGACCGTCCCGGTCGATCAGTTCGCCCGTGGGGCAAGGCACCGCCCAGTGCCAACCGGATCACCTCGGGGCCACCCGCACCATGCGGTCCCCCTGGGCAATGGCGTCCATGGCATCGAGCCCGTGCCGTATCCGCCCGAAGACCGTGTAGGCGCCATCCAGGTGGGGCTGCGGGCTGTGGCAAAAATAGAACTGGCTCCCACCCGTGTCCGGCCCAGCGGTCGCCAACCCCAGGCAGCCGCGCCCATGCCGCTGCCTGGTCCAGCTCTCGCGCAACGCAAAGCCCAACCGCTCCCCGCTGCCACGGGCGATATCGCCATCCTGCGCCACGAAGTTGGGCACCACGCGGTGAAACCGGGTGTCCCGATACCACCCCTGCTCCGCCAGCGCCAGGAACGCCTCCACCACCAGCGGCGCCTCGCGCGCCAGCAACTCGACCTCGATCGGACCGCGCTCCGTGTGCACCACGGCCCTTGGCTGCCGAGCGCCCGGGCGCACCCACTGGCGCACGAGCCGCTCGTAGTCGGCCAGGGGGCGATCGCGCGCCCCGATCGCGCCCCACGATGCCGGCCATGCCCGCCGTGGCGCCTGCGCGGCCGCCCCCGCCGGAGCCGACGAGGGGACGGGTGCCCCCGCCGGGAGCGCCACGCCGACCCGCCTGGCCAGCGCCGCGAGCGGACGCCGCACCGCCTCCGTCGAATCGGCCTCCCACGCCTGGCGCCACGCGGCCCCGTCCGCCCCGAAGACGAGGTGCAGGCTGTCGACCGTGGCCACGCGCACATTGCGCGCGGAGTCGGCCAGCAGCCTCCACACCGTTGCCAGCGTGGACGGACCGAAGGTGGTGAGCGACCGTGCCGCGTTGGCACGCACGCGCTCGCTGGGGTCCTTGGCCAGCGCTTCCAGCACCTCGCGCGCCCCGCCGGCCAGCGTATCGGGGACCAGGGCGCGCACCAGCAGACGAGCCACATGCTGACGCACCTCCTCGTCCGCGTTCCCGGCCATCGCCAGCATGGGCCCGACCGCAGCACCGGAGCGGTTGCGAGACAGCGCATAGGCCGCAGCCCGTGCCTCCGACACCACGGCGCTGCGGAGCCACGGAATGACGAGCGCGGCAGGGACCGGGCGCAACTTGGCGGCAGCCAGCAGGGCCATGGCACAGGGAGAGGGCGCGTCCCGCCCCTGTGGCCGGCGCCGGTCCCCGGGGCACACGCCTCCCGAGCGCAGGATCTCCTCCAGCGCGGCACGGGCGGGCTCGCCGATCTCCCCAAGCGCCCATGCTGCCTCAGCCGCCACCGTGGGGGCCCCGCGCTGCCCCGCGTCGACCACGGTGGCCCGCAAGGCGGGTACGGCAGCCGTGTCGCGGCCAATACCCAGCGCGAACGCCGCGGTCGCCGCCACCGCCGAGTCGGGGTCCGTGAGCCAGCCGCGCAGCACGCCATAGCGCGACTGCGCCCGCAGCTGGCCCACGGCCAAGGCGGTCCGCGCCCTCAGGTGGGGGTCCGTGTCGGCCAGCAACGTGTCCAGCAGCACGGTGTCGATGCGCCGCACATCCACCATCTGCAACCGTCGGGCTTCCCGCGTGATGGTCCGGTCGTCCCATCCACCACGCCATGCCAGTGGCCCCACCCTCACCGGGGCACAGGCCCAGAGGCCCATGAGCGCCAGGGCGCCCACGCCGTAGGCGCTGCGCCGCGGCGCGCCCCCATGGCCCGATGCCGGGGATCGCATCAGCGGTCCACCCACAGCGCCCCCTCCATCAGCTGCCGCAGATCGGCCGGAAGTGCCCGGGTCCGGCCGTCCTCCCCCATGCCCATGAGGGTCGTCTGCGCCGTCACGAGCAGCTGCTCCCGGTCTGCCCGCTCGATCCAGTATGAAAAGGTGATGGCGCGGGAGCGCACCGCCGTGAGCCGCGTGCGCACCCGGATGGGATCATCGTACGTGGCCCCGGCATGGAAGCGCAGGGACGCCTCGGCGACCGCCAGTCGCACGCCCTCCGCCTCGAGCTGGGCGTATGGACGGCCCAGCGCCCGGATGAAGTCGGTGCGTCCGATTTCGCACCAGACGAGGTAATTGGCGTGGTACACCACCCCCATCTGGTCGGTCTCGGCGTACCGGACGCGCAGGTCGGTGTGCTGCTCGCGTTGGGCTGGTGAGTTCATGCCTGAAAGATGCCCCAGGACGGGGGGAAGCCGCAGGGGGCGTTTGTGGACACTCCAGCCCGCCGTTAGACTCCGACCGTGGCCTCGCCCGTGACTCCACCCCTCCTGCCCACCCCGACGATCCTGCTGGGGGACGCCCACCTGGGGATCGCTCCCGCCGACGCCGAGCACGCCCTCCGGGCGCTGCTCCGGTCGGTTCCGGATCGCGCCCGGTCGCTGGTGATCATGGGCGACCTGTTCGATTTCTGGTTCGGGTGGCGCCATGTGATGCCGCGCGCGGGTTTTCGCGTGCTGGCCGCGCTGGCTGACTTGCGCGACGCCGGGGTACCGGTGGTGTGGATTGGCGGCAACCACGACTGCTGGGGGGGCGACGTCCTGCAGGCGGAGACCGGGGTGACGTATACCCTTGCGCCGTGGCGAGGCCGGCTGGGTGCCTGGGATGCCCTGCTGGCTCACGGGGATGGCCTTCGGGAGGTGGAAGACGCGCCCTATCGCCGTCTGCGCCGGGTGCTGCGGCATCCGGCGGCCATCTGGGGGTACCAGCAGCTGCACCCCGATTTTGCCTCGCGGGTGGCGTTGGCATCGTCGGGCACCAGTCGGCACCGGCGGGCGGGAGACGAGGGGCGCGGCCTGCTGGCCGTGGCGACCCAGGCGTTGGCGGCCCCCGGAGGTCCCAGGCTGGTGGTGCACGGGCATTCGCATGTCCCCACCCTGCAACCGGCTGGCGCCGGCTGGTACGCCAATGCCGGGGCGTGGTACCTCGATCGGAACTACCTCGAGGTAGACGACCAGGTCATTCGCCTCCGCCAGTGGACGGGCTCCGCGCACGACCCGGTAGTGGCCTCCGGGGCCCTTGGGGCAGCCTGACCCTGCTGCGCAGGCGGACACGCCGCCTGGTTGCGCGGCTCGTGCTGCCGTCGCCCTAGAAGGACACCGACGCCACAACCCCGGCACCGCCCTGCATCGGGGCGACCGCCATGCGCACGGGCATGTCCCAGAGTTGGGCCGACACGAACGCGTCGGCCCCCGAGAGCAGGTGGTTGAAGGCGATGGCCGCCAGCCAGTCTTCCACGTGGAGGCGGCGCGTGCGCACCAGGTCGGCGCCAAACCGGGGCAACACCGTCCCGCTCTTGCCAAGCGTGGCCCCCTGCACGGTGAACTGCGACGGCAGCGAATCGGTCTGGTAGCGGCGCGCCTCCCGCAGGTCTGCCGACGAGCGACGCACCATGACCACGGCCGCCAGCTCGACGCTGGCAAACAGCGCCCCGGCGGTACCGCGCTGCAGCCGCGACTGCCCCAGCCCCGGCATGGCCAGCGAATACAGGAACGCGCGACGCGCCGACAGCGGCAACGGCCCCTTGGTACCTACCAGCAGCGCGGGGCGCGGCGCCCGGGCGATGGGAGGCTGATTGCCCGGGGGGCTGACCGGCACCACCTCGGCGGAATCTGCGCGCCGTGACGGCGGGGGGCCCTGCGCCGTCGCCGCGGTGGCAGGCCAGAAGGCCAGGAGCGCCCAGGTGAAGGCGGCGCGCGCCGCCCGCCAGCGATCAGCCAGCACCCAGCGCCGCCACGCACTCGATTTCCACCCGCACATTCCGCGGGAGCCCGGCCACCGCCACGGTGGAGCGGGCCGGACGGGACTCCCCGAGGACGCGCGCATACACGGCATTCATGGCCGGGAAGTCGTCCATGGTGCGCAGAAAGACGGTGGTCTTGACCACGCGCGACCAGTCGACGCCAGCGGCGGAGAGCACCGCCGAGAGGTTGCGGAGCACCTGCTCGGTCTGGGCGGCGACCTCGTCCCCGACCACCTCCATGGAGACCGGATCCAGCGGGATCTGCCCGGCGGTGAAGAGGAACCCGTTGGCGATGACCGCCTGGGCGTACGGCCCGATGGCGGCGGGTGCCTGGTCGGTGGACAGCGTCTGCATGGCGTGGCTCACGCGTTGGAGAGTGGGTCGTGGGCCTGCGGTATCACATGCACCGGCAGGCCGAACAGCGCGCAACAGTTGGCCATGGTCTCCCGGCCGCACTGCTCCGGGGTGATGCCACGCGCCTGCGCCAGACGGGCGACGGTGTGGGGCACCCACGACGATTCATTGCGCTTGCCGCGGAACGGGACCGGCGCCAGGTAGGGCGCATCCGACTCGGCCAGGAGCCGGTCCGCCGGAATCTCGCGCACCAGGGCATCGTCCGTCCACCGCTTGAAGGTGACGATGCCGCTGAAGGAGAGCAGCCAGCCGGCCGCGAGGGCCGCCGCCGCGAGCCGCGGGGTCCCGGTGAAGCAGTGCAGCACCCCGCCCACACCGGCGGCTTCGGCGGCGCGCAGGAAGGCCACCGTGTCGTCCTCCGCGTCCCGCGTGTGGATGATGAGCGGCTTCCCCGTCTCGGCGGCCAACCCCACCTGGGCATCCAGGACCGCGCGCTGCCGGTCCCGGGGGGCGACGTCGTAGTGGTAATCGAGGCCGCACTCGCCGATGGCGACGGCCCCGAGGGCGACCCCCTCGCGTATGGCCTCGGGGTGACGGCGCGGATCCCACTCGGCCGCGGCATGCGGATGCAACCCGGTGGTGTGGAACACCAGCCCGGGATAGTCGCCGGCGACGGCTCGAGCGCGGCTGGCGGCCTCAGGAGACTCGCCGATGCACACGAGGGCCCGTGCGCCAGCGGCACGGGCCCTCGTGATGATCAGATCGACGTCGTCCCGGAAGGCGGCGTCGGCCAGGTGGACATGGCTGTCGGCGAACTCCACCGCGGTACCGGGACGCAGGTCAGCGGGCGCCGGCGCGCTCCGGGCGGCGCGTCGCGGGACGGGCCGGGGCCTCCGCCTCGGCCTGCACCGCGCGACCGCGCGACTCCTCGGCTCCACGCGGATAGCGCGACTCGATCCAGAGCAGCAGCGGTCCGGCGACGTAGATGGAGGAGAAGGTGGCGACGAAGACGCCGAAGGTCATGACCCACGCAAAGGGACGGATGACCTCGCCCGCGATGAGCAGCAGCGCCAGGGTGGCTGCCAGCGTCGTGGCGTGCGTCATGATGGAGCGGGGAAGCGTCTCGTTGATGGACCGGTCGAGGATGGACGACAGGCTGACGCTCTTCCCCGCCTTCTTGAGGTTCTCCCGGACGCGGTCGAAGATGATGATGGTATCGTTGGCCGAGTAGCCGAGGAGCGTGAGGATGGCCGCCACCACGGTGAGCGACACCTCGAGATTCACCATCTTGATGAACGCCACGGTGACCAGGATGTCGTGCGCCGTGGAGAGCACCGCCGCCGCGCCGAAGCGCCAGTCGAAGCGAATGGCGAGGTAGATCATGGTGAAGAGCGCCGTGATGAGCATGGCCGTCAGCGCGCCGCTGCGCAGCTCGGCACCCACCTTGGGCCCAACGGCCTCTGTGCGCACGATCTCCACCGCCCCGGCACCGTACTGGCGGTCCAGGGCGGCCTGGATGGACTTGGCGATCCCCTCCGCACCGGCCGCCTGCGCCTCCACCTGCCGCTCGTCGCGGGCGCGGATAGTGAACTCGGTGGGCGACCCGAATTGCTGGATCTCGGCGCCGGTGATCCCCGCCTGGTCGAGCGCGGAGCGCACCACCGCGACGTCGGGCGCCTGGGTGAACCGCACCTGCATGAGGGTGCCGCCGGTGAACTCGATGCTGTAGTTCACCCCGCCGGTGATGGCAAAGGTGGCCAGGCCGGCGGCGATGAACACGGCCGTGGCGATGGCGGCCTGCCGCCACCACCGGACGAAGCCGTAGCTGGTGTTGTGGAAGATGCGCAGCATGCGGTCCTCAGATGCTCAGCGTCTGGGCACCGCGCGAGCGGTTGAGCCAGAGCAGGAAGAAGGTCTTGCCCACGAAGATGGCGGTGAAGAGCGACGCCACGAGGCCGGCGATGAGGGTGACGGCAAAGCCGCGGACCGGTCCGGTGCCGTACTGGTACAGCACCATGCCGGAGAGGATGGTGGCCGCCGAGGTGTCCACGATGGCGCTCATGGCGTGCCGGAAGCCCTCCTCGACAGCCAGGCGCACGGACTTGCCGTGGTCCAGCTCCTCGCGGATCCGCTCGAAGATGAGCACGTTGGCGTCGACCGCGATGCCGACCGAGAGCACGAAGCCGGCGAGCCCCGGGAGCGTGAGCACGGCGTTGAAGCCGGCCAGGATGGCCAGCGTGTACGCGATGAAGAGCGCCAGCGACGCCACGGCCAGCATGCCGGCGAACCGGTAGTAGCCGATCATGATGAGGGCGACCAGCGCCAGGGCGATGCCGAGGGCCAGCACGCCGCGGCGCACCGAATCCTCACCCAGGCTGGCGCCGATGTTGCGCACCTCGGCCACCTTGAGCGGCACCGGCAGGGCGCCGGCGCGCAGCACCAGCGCCAGGTCCTGCGCGGCCTGCAGCGTGCCCCCCCCCAGCGTGATCTGGCCGTTGCGCCCGATGGCGCTGTTGAGCACCGGGGCGGTGACCACGCGCTGGTCGAGCACGATGGCCATGTTGTCCTTCACGTGCTTGCCGGTCTCGGACTTGAAGCGGCGCGCCCCCTCGTTGTTGAGGGTGAACTGCACCACGTTCCCCTCCACGGGATCCGTGTTGGGGCGGGCGTCGGTCAGCACCTCCCCGGTGATGATGGGGCGCGCGTCGAGCACGTACAGCGTGCGATAGCGCACGGTGCCCACGGCCAGCGAGTCCACGCCCCAGCGGATCACCTTGCCCGGGGGCATGGCATCGCGGATGGCGGGAAGGGCGAGGGCCCGGTCGATGGCGGGGAACGCCGATTCGGCGACGATGTACTGGCCGGGCATCTGGCCCGGCTGCAGGCTGGTGGCAAAGAGCCCCCCGGCCGCCGGCTTGGCGCTGTCCGCCGCCACGGTGCCGGCCGCCTTGGCCGAGTCGGTCCCGCTGTCGGCGCGCTGCGTGAGGAGCCCCGCGGTGCCGGCGGCACGCGCGGTGTCGCCCGGCGCCGCAGCGCCCGCCGCCGCAGCCCCGGAGATCCCGGCGGCCCGGGCCAGCTCATCGATACGGGGGATCACGCGGTCGAGCGCCTGGGTCTTGTCGACGATCTGGAACTCGAGGAACGCCTGGTTCTGGACCACGTCCTGGGCGCGCTGGGCGTCGTCGATGCCGGGCAGCTCGACGATGATGCGGTCGGTGCCCACCTTCTGCACCACCGGCTCGGCCACGCCGAACTCGTCAATGCGCTGGCGCACCACCTTGAGCGCGCGATCGAGCGCCTCGTCCTTGTTGGCGACGGCCTGCTTGGATTCGTCGATCTCGAGGGTGAGGTGCATGCCGCCCTGGAGGTCGAGGCCGCGCTTGAGCGGCACGCGCTGCACGGTGTCATACACGAACACGCCGTCGCGCTTGATGCGCTCGACCACGGTGCGCGGGAACAGGGCCCACAGGGCGGCCAGGAAGAGGCCGGCGATGAGCAGGAGGCGGTACTTCAGGTTGGCCATCGATGCCGGTGGCGGAGGGTTCGTGCACGGACCGTGGGGGCACTCGGGCGGGACGCCCGGGGGTGGCCCCTGCTGGCAAGCCCCTTAACCTAGGGGGGGGGCCGGGTTGGCGGTAGCCAGCCCGGCCGGTCGCGTATCCGCCAGCAGGGCCCGGGCGGTGCGCTCGTCCTCGACCAACTGGGTGCGGAGCGCCTCCAGCCCCGGAAACGGCCGGATGTCCCGCACACGCGCCACGAAGTCCACCCGGACCTGGGCGCCATACCAGTCGTGGGCGGCGTCGAAACAGTGCACCTCCAGCAGCCGGGCGCCGTCGCCAATGGTCGGTCGACCGCCCAGGTTGCACATCCCGCCGTGGGGCCCCTGCGGGGTCTGGACCACCACCGCGTAGACGCCATCGGGTGGGAGCAGCTTGCGCGGGGTGGGGAGCGGGATGTTCAGGGTCGGAAAGCCGAGCGTGCGCCCCCGCTGATCCCCCCGCACGACCCGCCCCGCCACACTGTACGGGCGTCCAAGCCCCTCGGCGGCCCGCCCCAGGTCGCCGCCGGCCACCGACCGCCGGATGCCCGTGGACGAGATGGCCACCCCCGACGCGGTGCACACCGGCGCCAATACCGTGACCCCGAACCCCAGCACGCGTCCCAGCGCCCGCAGGGCCTCGATGTCCCCTAGACGGCCACGACCAAAGCCGTGGTCGTGCCCCACCAGCAGCTCAGCCATCCCAAGCCGGGCCAGCAGGATCTCCCGCACGAACCGGTCCGCTTCGCACGCGGCCAGCGCGGGCGTGAAGGGGAGAACGACCACGTAATCCACCCCCACGGCGGCCAACTGCTCGAGCTTCTCCGGGCGCAGCGTCAGGCGCGGTGGGGCCGCGGCCGGGTTGACGACCTCGAGAGGATGCGGCTCGAAGGTCACCACCACGCTGGGGCGTCCCACCGCGCGCGCGCGCGCCACCAGTCGCTGGAGGACGTCCACATGCCCACGATGCACGCCATCAAAGCTGCCCACGGTGACGACGGCGCTGCGATCGGCCAACGGAAGGCCGCGCGGATCCATCTCGGCCGCCCGGCTCATGGGCCGTCCTGCCCGCCCGCCAGCACCACCCGCGGCTGCCACCACGAGCCGGGGCGCCGCTCGGCCAGTGCCAGCACCGTCCCCCGGTCCAGGAGCGCCGCCCGCTCACCTGGCTGGGTGGCGGACACCATGCGCCCCTGCCGCACGGCCGCCACCTGCGCGGCCTCCAACGGCTCATGGGCCACCGCGCCCAGCGCCTCCAGCGGCGATGCCAGGCGGATGGCCCCGGCGGAGAGGGCGCCGGGCGCCAGCGCCGCGAACGGCACGGCGTCCTCCACCGACAGCGGCCCACTGCGCTCCCGCCGCAGGGTGGCGCAATGGGCCGCAGAGCCCAAGGCCTCCCCGAGGTCCCGCGCCAGCGCGCGGATGTAGGTGCCGCCGCCGCACGTGATGCGGACCTGGAGGTCGGGGCCGTCCTGCCCGACGACCTCCCACCCGTGGACGGTCACGGGAACGGGCGGAAGCTCCACGAGGGCGCCGCGGCGAGCCAGCGCATAGGCACGGGTTCCCTCCACGTGCTTGGCCGAGTAGGCGGGCGGGCGCTGCATCAGCGGGCCGGTGAGCGCCTCCATGGCCCGGCGCACCGATGCGTCGTCGCTCGGGTCATGCGCCAGGGCGGCGGGCACCGGGGCCTCCCGGATGACCGTGCCGGTGCCATCATCGGTGTCGGTGGCGGCGCCGAACCGGATGGTGGCGAGGTACACCTTGGGCTCACCAACGACCCACGGCAGCAAGCGGGTGACCGGACCGACGGCCACCACCAGGAGGCCGGTGGCGAAGGGGTCGAGCGTGCCGGCGTGCCCTACCCGCCGGGAGCGCACGGCCCGCCGCACGGCGGCGACGACATCATGCGAGGTGACGCCCGCCGGCTTGTCCACCAGCAGGAGGCCTGCGGGCAGTTCCGCGGCGCCGTGTGCGCTGGGAGGCGCGACGGGCTCAGCCGGTGACCGCACCGGCGCTGCCATCCCCCGCCCCGCCGGCGGGCTGCGCCTCATCGGGCTGCGCCTCATCGGCCCCCTCGCGTTCCCGACGCAGGTCGGCGAGGATCGTCTCGATCCGGGAGGCGCGCGCGACGCTTTCGTCCAGCTTGAAGTGCAGCTCCGGCGCGTTGCGCAGGCGCAGCGCGCGCCCGATGCGGGGGCGCAGGTGGGACGCCACGCTGCGGAGCCCCTCGAGGGTCGCCTCGCACGTGGCCTCGTCGCCCATGAGGCTCACGAAGACGTTGGCATGCCGGAGGTCGCGGGTGGCCTCGACCCCCGTCACGGTGACGAAGGCGCGGATGCGCGGGTCCTTGGCCCCCTCCGCGAGGAAGGAGGCCACTTCCTCGCGGATCGCCGCCGCGACGCGGTCTGGCCGCCGCGGTTCACCCATGCCGCCGCCTCACCCCTTGGTGGCCTGGTCGAGCGTGCGGGCCACCTCCTCGGTGCGGTAGCACTCCAGGACGTCGCCGATCTTGAGGTCGTTGAAGTTCTCGACCCCGATCCCGCACTCGTACCCTTCCTTGACCTCGTTGACGTCGTCCTTGAAGCGCCGCAGCGAGGCGATGCCGCCGTCGTAGATCTCGATGCCGTCGCGAATGACGCGCAGGCGTCCCTTCCGGTTGACGGTGCCGGAGCGCACGATGCACCCGGCGATGGTGCCGACCCGGGCGACCTTGAACGTCTCGCGGACCGCGGCCTCGCCGAACACCACCTCGCGCTGCTCCGGGCGGAGCATCCCCTCGAGCGCGGCCTTCACGTCGGCCACGGCCTCGTAGATGATGCGATAGAGCTTGATCTCGACGCCTTCGCGCTCGGCCGCCGCGCGCGCGTTGTTGTCGGGGCGGACGTGGAAGCCGATGATGATGGCCCCCGACGCCTTGGCGAGCAGGATGTCGCTCTCGGCAATGGCCCCGACGCCGCGATGCAGGATGTCGACCTGCACCTCGGGGTTGGAGAGCTGCCCGAGGGCGTCGGCGAGCGCCTCGGCCGGACCGCCCTGGTCGGCCTTGATGACCAGGCGCAGCTGGCGCTTCTGGCCGGCCTGCGCCTGCGACATGAAGTCCTCGAGGGAGACCATGCCGCGGGAGGTGCGCCGGCTCTTCGCCTCGCGGTCGAGCCGCTCCCGGCGCTGGGCGATCTCGCGGGCCGCGGTGGCGTCCTCGACCACCACCAGCTGGTCCCCGGCCATGGGGACGCCGGCGAGCCCCAGGATCTGCACCGGGATGGCCGGGCCGGCCGCCTTGACCTGCCGACCGCGCTCGTCCAGGAGGGCGCGCACACGCCCGGCGTGGATGCCGCAGATGTAGTCGTCGCCCACCCGCAGGGTGCCGGACTGGACGAGGACGGTGGCCACGGGGCCCTTGCCGGGGTCGAGCTGGGCTTCCACCACCGACCCCGTGGCCTTGCGGGCCGGGTTGGCCTTGAGCTCCAGGATGTCGGCCTGCAGGAGGATCTGCTCGAGCAGCTCCGGCACGCCGGTGCCCTTCTTGGCGGAGATCTCCGAGTGGAGCACCGTGCCGCCGAAGTCCTCGAGCACGACGTCGTGCTGCAGCAGGTCCTGCTTGACCTTGTCCACGTTGGCGGTGGGCAGGTCGACCTTGTTGATGGCGACGATGATCGGGACGCCGGCGCTCTTGGCGTGCGAGATCGCCTCGACGGTCTGCGGCATCACCTGGTCGTCGGCGGCGATGACGATGACGACGATGTCGGTGACCTGGGCGCCGCGGGCCCGCATGGCGGTGAACGCCTCGTGCCCCGGGGTGTCCAGGAAGGTGATGGTGCGCCCGCCGGCCACCTCGACGTGGTAGGCGCCGATGTGCTGCGTGATGCCCCCCGCCTCACCGGCCACGACGTTGGCCTTGCGGATGTAGTCCAGCAGCGACGTCTTGCCGTGGTCGACGTGGCCCATGATGGTGACCACCGGGGGACGCGGCTGGAGATCCGCCTCGTCATCCGTCTCCTGCGCCTCCGGCAGATCGGCGGCGTACTCGCTTTCCGCCACCGCCTGGAAGCCGAACTCGCCGGCGATCAGCTCGATCTGGTCGAAGTCGAGGCGCTGGTTGATGGTGACCATCAGCCCCAGCGTCTTGAAGGCGAACCCGACGATCTGGGGCGCCGGAATCCCGAGGATCTGCGCCAGCTCGGAGACGGTGATGAATTCGTTGACGCGGACCGTCTTGCGCTCGCGCTCGGCCGCCGCGACGCGCTGCGCCTCCATCTCCTCGCGCATCTCCGCGCCGAAACGCCGTCCGGCGCGGCCGCGGGTGGGCGCCCCGCGCATGGCGGTCATGGTCTTGGAGATGTTGGCCGACACGGCTTCCTGATCCACGGCGCCGCGCTTCCCCTTCTTGCCACGGCGCGGGCCCTGCCCGCCCGCGGGGAGACTGGGGGGCGCGCCGCCACCGCCCATCGCGGGGGGACGCCGGTCGTCACGGCGCCCCTGCGACAGGCCGCCGCCCGGGGCCGCCGAGGCCACCGGACGCGCGGAGCCGAGCCCGGGGGCCGCACTGGCGACGGGGCGCGGACGCGGCGCCCCAGGCACCACGGGACGCGGACGCTGCCGATCGGGGGGAAGCGAGAGCGGCGGCGGCGGGGGCGGAGCGGCCGGCACCGACGCCGGCGGCGCAGTCGGCGCCGCGACGGACGCCGACGAGGCGTCGGCAGCGGTCGTCACCGATCCCACGGCGGGGGCCGGGGGCGTCACGACCTCGGCCTTCGACTCCGCCGCGGCCGGCACGGAAGCCACCGAGGCCGCTGCCGCCGGGGGGGAGCCCACGACCGGCTCAACCTTGGGCGGCACCGCCGGAGCCACCGCGGGGACGGCGGCGGCGACCGGCGCCGGCGCCGCGACCGGGGGCTCGGCAGACGCCTGCGCGGCCATGGCCGGCTGCGCCGGCGATTCCGCCACCGGCTCGGTCATCGGCGCCTCGGCAGCCACCACCGGGCGGGGAGACGGCTGAGGGACCGCGGGGGGGAGCTCCACCGCCGACGGCGCCGCGGGCGCCCTCTCCTCGGCGGCTTCCACGGGGAGGCCCGACGCCCCCCCTTCCTCCTCACCCTGCTCCGCCATGACATCGGCCGCGCGCCGCCGGCGCACGGCGGGGGACGGCGCCTCCGCTTCGGCCGTCGCCGGCGCCGCCGGCTCGGGCGCCCCGGCGCGCCGACGACGCGCCGCACCGGCGGCCGGGGCCGGCTGCGCCTTCTCGGCGCGCACCCGCTTCTCGCGCTCCCACCGCACGCGGATCCGGGACACCTGGTCGTCCGTGAGCACCGTCAGGTGGCTGCGGACCGGAAGTTCCATCTGGCGCAGCAGGGCCAGCACCTCGTCCGCCGAGATGCCGAACTCCCCCGCCAAGTCATGTACGCGAAGCTTGCTCACCCCTTCCTCCCGCCGCGAACGGCGCCTGGTGTCGCCGGCCGGGTCGTCCCGGCCACGGCGCCACGTATCCCGAGCGCCAGTCCCTGATCCACGATCCCCACGGCCGCCGTGGTGGTCCGCCCCACGGCGGCCCCCAGTTCGGCCGCACTCGGCCACTCCACGATGTCCACCCGCCGTGCCCGGAGCAGCGGCACGACCTTGTCCAGCGAATGCCGGGACGCATCCTGCGCCACGACCGCCAGGAGCAATTGCCCCCCCTGCGCCTCATGGTGCACACGCTCCGCCCCCACCACGACCAGGCGACCGCGGGCGCCCAGCCCCAGCAGCCCCAGCACCTTTCGGCGCCGCGGCTCATCCAGGGCCAGCTCCCCCGTCCCCGCCTCGGTCACGACGATGCCGCCTCCCCGTCCTCGTCCTCGGTGGTCAGCTCGTCGATGAAC
The DNA here is from genome assembly GCA_044376625.1 of Gemmatimonas sp. Classification (GTDB taxonomy): domain Bacteria; phylum Gemmatimonadota; class Gemmatimonadetes; order Gemmatimonadales; family Gemmatimonadaceae; genus Gemmatimonas. Next base: position 20,040 of record JBILKP010000010.1, read on the forward strand.
GCCATGATCCGGTCAGCCTCCCCCGGCGCGATGCCGGGGAGCCGCAGCAGGTCGTCCCGCTCCAGGTTGATGATGTCGTTCAGCGTGCGATACCCCGCCTCGCCGAGCACCGCCACCGTGGCCGTCTCCAGGCCGCGGATCTCGGAGAGCGGCACATCCGCCTCCTCTTCCTCGCCCGGAAGCGGCGCGAACGGGCTGTCGCCCCGCTCCAGCCATTCGCGGCTGCTGTACAGGTCGATCTTCCAGCCGGTGAGCTCGGATGCCAACCGCACGTTCTGGCCGTTGCGGCCGATGGCCAGCGACAGCTGGTCCTCGTCCACCACCGCCTGGATCGTGCGCGACGCCACGTCGCTGAAGACCCGCGCGACGCGCGCCGGCGCCAACGCCAGCTTGGCAAACCGTTCCGGGTCGGGGGACCAAGGGACGATGTCGATCCGCTCGTTGCCGCCGAGCTCCGCCACCACGGCCTGCACCCGGGCGCCCTTGAGCCCCACGCAGGCGCCCACCGGGTCCACCGCCTCATCGCGCGACTGCACGGCGATCTTGGTACGGCTTCCAACCTCGCGGGCCGCCGCCTTGATCTCCACCAGCCCCTGCTGGATTTCCGGCACCTCCAGGCGGAACAGGGCCTGCACGAACAGGGCGTCGGAGCGACTGAGAATCAGGCGCGGTCCCTTGGGGGAGTCCTCCACCCGCTTGAGCACCGCCCGGATGGGGTCGCCCTGATGGAAGTGCTCCCGGTGGTTCTGCTCCCGATAGGGGACGAGGGCCTCCGCCTCCCGAAAGCGGTTGAGCATCACCACCAGCTTGCCCCGCTCGATCTGCTGCACCTCACCGGACAGCAGGTCGCCCACCCGCCCCGCGAACTCGTCGCGGATGCGCGTGCGCTCTCCCTCGCGGACGCGCTGGAGGATCCGCTGCTTGGCCGCCTGCACGGCCGCACGGCCGAACTCGGCGAACTCCACCGGGATCTCCATCACATCGCCCACCTGGAACTCCGGGTCCTCGAACCGCGCCTCTTCGAGCAGCACCTCCCGGGCGGCGTCGGTCACCTCCTCCACCACCGTCTTGAGCAGCACGATGCGGATGGTGCCCTTGTCCTCCTGGATCTCCACCTCGGCCTGCACCGTCGGGCCGTGCTTCTTGGCCAGGGCGGCATGAATGCCGTCCTGCAGCAGCCCGTGCAGTTCCGTCCGGTCGAGTTGCTTCGAATGGGACAGTTCACGGAACGCCAAGAGAATTTCCGCCGAGCCGACCATCCTGGGTTCCCTCATCGTTTCCAGTGAAACGCAAGGCGGGCCTGCGTCACGTCGGCCAGGGGCACCGCCACCTCCCGCCCCTTGGCCTCGCGCAACAGCGCCACCTCCGCGCCGTCCTCGCCGTCCACGGCAAGGATCTCGACTTCCTGCTTCCCCCCGGTCACCAGGGGACTGGTCACCACCGCATGCCGCCCCACGAAGCGCCGCCACTCCGCCGGCGTCCGCAACGGACGGTCCGCCCCGGGGGACGACACTTCCAACACGTACCGCTCCCCCATCATCGCCGCCTGCTCCACACGCGCTTCCAGCGCCCGTGACGCCCGGGTACAGTCCTCCAAGGTCACCTTGGTCCCGTCCCGGCGGTCCATCCGAACTTCCAGCAACGGCCGAGCCCGGGACCCCCCCCGGCGCAGCTCCACCAGGTCGAATCCCAGCGCATCCAACTCTCCGGCCACCAGCGCCTCGATCGTCTCGCCCACTGCGCCTCCCGGCCCGAACCGTTCCCGCGTTCCCTCACTCCGGTTCGGTCCGAAGGCGCCACCGCCTCCCACACCGAACCCGTCCACCCCTCCCGGACCACACCGCCACCACACCCACGCCGCGCCGAACGGATGGCCCCTGCCAAGCTGACCACCGGGGAACAAAAAAGTGCGGGGAGCATCCCCACACTTCAGCGGCCTGCGCAGGGCGGGCCCGGGTCCGGAGCTGATGTGTCCTAACACGTTCAACCTACGGGTGGGCCGCAAGCAGGTCAAGATGACCGGCCGCGTTTCGGCAGGGGCTACCGCAGGGCGATGACGCCCAGCTGGCGTCCCGCATCGCCGCCCCGGTGGCTGAAGAACCGGGCGGCGTGGCACCGGGTGCACCACGGGCTGACCGAGACCGCGGAGACCCCGGCCCGCCGCGCCTGCTCGACCAGCACACCACGGACGTCCAGGTGCCCCTTCCCGCTGACGGACCGCCCGTGCACCGCCGCCAGCACCTCCGGGCCCACCTCGTAGCATGGACCGCAGATGGCGGGCCCCAGGTGGACCACGCAGTCGGCCGGCGGGTACCCCCGCCGATCAAGCGCGGCCAACCCGACCTCCAGAATCCCGGCGGCGGTGCCTCGCCACCCGGCATGCAGCGCGGCCACCGCCCCGCGCGGGTGGGCGACCAGGACCGGGGTGCAATCGGCAATGGTCACCGCCAGCGCCGTCCCCGGACGCTCCGTGAGATGCCCGTCGACCCCCTCCAGGCGCACCCAGCCCGTCCACTGGTCGCCATGCGGCGCCACCACCGCGCCATGCACCTGGTGCGCCGAGGCCAGCCGCGGAATCCCCTCGTCGGCCAGGCGCCGCTGCAGCGCGCGCCAACGGTCCATCACCGGGCCCACCGGCTCGTCGCTCCCCAGCCCGAAACTGCCCCACTGCCGGGTGGTGGTAAATGCCAACACCCCCGCCGGCATCCCCTCGACCACCTCCTCGCCCCCCGCGGCCACCAGCATGCCGCCGTCCGCCGAGGCGCTACCGGGCACTCAGGACCCGGCGTTCGATGCGCGCACCAAGCGCTCCCAGCCGCTCCTCAATCCGCTCGTATCCCCGCTCGATCTGCTGGGCATTGTTGATCGTGCTGGTCCCCTCGGCGCACAGCGCGGCCAGCAGCATGGCCATCCCGGCGCGGATGTCCGGCGACTCCACCGTTCCCCCGCGCAGCCGCGTGGGCCCGGACACGATGGCCCGGTGCGGATCGCACAGCACGATGCGCGCCCCCATCCCCACCAGCTTGTCCGTGAAGTACAGCCGCGACTCGAACATCTTCTCGTGCATGAGGATCATGCCTTCGCACTGCGTGGCCGTCACGATCGCAATGGACATGACGTCGGCGGGGAAGGCGGGCCACGGCTGGTCCTCGAGCTTGGGGACATGCCCGCCCAGGTCGGCCTGGATGACGCGCTCCTGCTCGGCGGGCACGACCAGGTCGTCCCCCTCCACGCGGCAGCGGATCCCCAGCCGCTCAAAGCCCAGCAAGGTGCTGTGCAGGTGCTCCACCCCGGCCCCGGCGATGCGGAGCGGCGAGCGCGTGACGGCCGCCAGGCCGATGAACGACCCGACCTCGATATGGTCGGGGCCGATGGCGTGGGTGGCCCCATGCAGCGGCAGCCCCCCCTCGACGGTGTACACGTTGGAGCCGATCCCGTCGATGCGGGCGCCGAGCGCCACCAGGAACCGCGCCAGGTCCTGCACGTGCGGCTCGCTGGCGGCATTGCGAAGGACGGTGCGCCCGCGCGCGGCCACCGCCGCCATCAGCGCGTTCTCCGTCGCCGTGACACTCGGTTCGTCCAGGAACACGTCGGCACCGACCAGCCGCGCCGCCTCGAAACGGAACCGGTCCCCCAGCGTGTAGCTGGCCCCCAGCGCCTGCAGCACGTGGAAGTGCGTGTCCAGCCGGCGGCGGCCGATCACGTCGCCCCCCGGCGGCGCCAGCGTCACCTCGCCGCACCGCGCCAGCAGCGGCGCCGCCAGGAGGATGGACGCGCGAATGCGCGCACACAGCTGCGGGTCCAGCTCGGCCGCCCGGAGCTCGCGCGCCTCGATGGTGAGGTCATTCGGCCCCGTCCACTCGCACCGGGCGCCCGTGGTGCGCACCAGCTCCACCAGCGTCTCGATGTCCCGAATCCGGGGCACATTGCGCAAGTGCACCGGCTGGTCGGTGAGCAGGGCCGCTGCCACGATGGGGAGGGCGGCATTCTTGTTGCCGGCCGGACGGATGGTCCCCTGGAGGCGCTGCCCTCCTTCGACGATGAACTGGACGGCGGACATGCGATGTGGACGGAGGCAGGCGACGGGAGAACTCGGGACGGCGAAGCTTAGCGCCCCACCGCCTGCCACGCCTCCCCCCATTCCCGCATCGCCCCGCCCGCATTTGATTCCCTGCCATGATCCTTCCGCTCCCCGGGGTGCCGGCGCTGGCCCTGACGTCTGCTGACACCGTCGTGGCGTACACCCTGCCGGTGCGTGACGGGCTGGCATGGGCGTCCGACGTGCTGGCGCTGCTCCTGCTTCTTGGGGGTGGGCTCCTCGTGGCAGCCCTGATCTGGCTGGTCTTCCAGATTTCCCGTGTGCTGGAACGGATGGGTGCTGCCGTCGAGCAGGTCAGCCGCGCGCTGCTGCCGGTGGTCGCTGAAGCCGAGGGGATCGTGGCGGACACGCGGGCCACCGTGGGAGTCGTCCGCGCCGACGTGGAGGTGCTGTCGGGATCGGTGGCGGCGCTGGGGACGGATGTGCGGCATGCCGCGGCGCTGGCCGGGGAGCGCGTGGCCCGCCTCAATGCGGCGCTGGAAACGCTCCAGGAGGAGTTCGAGGGCAGCGTGCGCGCCACCGTGCGGCTGCTGCGGACGGTCCGTGGCGGCGCCCAGCTGCTGCGGCGGCTGCTGGGGGCGCGGCGTCGCCGCCGGCGCACGCCCCCCCCTCGGGAGTCGCGTGACCAGGATCGCTGACCCGCGGCGCGGGGGATTCGGTCCGGCGCTGTGGCGCGTGGGGCTGGCGGCGGCCCTGCTGCTGCTGGTGCTCCCCTCCACGGCGTGGGCGTGGACACCGGGGACGCATGTGTTCCTCGGGGATGCGATCCTGCGCCACCTGACGCTGCTCCCATCGCCCATCGCCGCGCTGCTGGCCGCCTACCCGGCCGACTTCCTGTACGGCTCCATCGCCGCCGACACCAGCATCGCCAAGAAGTACGCCGAGGTGGGGCGCCACTGCCATTCCTGGCGGGTTGGGCTGGAGATCCACGACGAGGCCGAGCCGCCGGCGCTCCGGGCGTTCGCCCTTGGATACCTGGCGCACCTGGCGGCCGACGTGGTGGCGCACAATTTCTTCGTCCCGCGTCAGCTGGCGGTGACGTCCAGCACGACGTCCATCGGCCACAGTTACTGGGAGAGCCGGATCGACACCCACCTGGGCGATCCCTGGCCGCGACGGGCCCGGGAACTGCTCCTGCTGGATCACGGGGTCGCCGATGCCCACCTCGACCGCATCCTCAGCCCGACGCTGTTCGGCACCCCCACCAACCGACGCATCTTCCGGGGGATGGTGGTAGCGGCGGACTCCGATTCCTGGCAGCGCATCTTCCAGCTGGTGCTGGAGAAGAGCCGCTGGGACCTCGCGGATGCCGAGGTGGGGCGCTATCTCGCCCGGTCCTTCGACTACATCGTGGACCTGTTCGAGCGATGGGACGCCAGCGAGCCGTTCCGGTTCGACCCCTCGGGCGAGGCGCCGCTGCGGGAGGCCAAGCGGGTGCGGCGGGAGGCCCGACGGCAGGGGGGTGACGTGCGGGCGGCCCTTACGGCGGACCGGCAGTTCGGGATGCCCACCACGCCGCTGATCCACGCCGCCTCGCTCCCGGCGCCGCTGTTCACCCCGCGCGAGCGCTCAGCTGCTGGTTGACGCGACGGGGGTCGGCCGCCCCTCCGGACTTTCGCATCACCAGTCCCACCAGCACCCCCAGAAGCTTGCGCTCACCCGCCAGGAAGCGCGCCGCCTCGGCCGGATGTTCGGCGAGGACCGCATCGATCCAGGCCGAGAGGGCGTCGTCGTCGCGCACCTGGAGCAGCCCCTCGCGGCGCGCCAACTCGGCCGGCTCCCCGGGGTCCCGCTCCATGAGCCCGAACAGCTGGCGGGCGGCCGTGTTGGACAGGGCGCCCTCAGCCTCCAGCCGGATGAGCACCGCCAACCGCTCAAGACCAACCGGATGGGCGTCCAGCGTGTAGCCTCCCTGGTGGAGCGAGGCGGTCACCGGTCCCAACATCCAGGCGCAGGCACGCCGTGGATCGCCGCAGGCTGCGGCCAGCCGCTCGAACGCGTCGCACCACGCCGCCGACACCAGGAGCTGCTCGATCTCCCCCTCGCCCAGCCCATAGCGCTGCGCCAGGCGCGCGCGCCGGACCGGCGGGAGCTCCGGGAGCGCCGCCTGCTGTTCCGCGATGAGCGCCTCCCCCAACACCAGGGGGGGAAGGTCGGGCTCGGGGAAATAGCGATAGTCGTGGCTCCCTTCCTTGGCGCGTGCCGGGCGCACCGTCTGCCGCCGGTCGTCATACAGCAGCGTGGACTGGATCACCACGCCCCCCGCCTCCAGGATGGCCGCCTGCCGCGTGGCCTCGAGCTCGATGGCCCGTTCCACCGCGGAGAAGCTGTTGAGGTTCTTCACCTCGGTCTTGGTCCCCAGCACCGCCGAGCCGCGCGGGCGAAGGGAGAGGTTGACGTCCACCCGCAGCGAGCCCTCTTCCATGTTGGCGTCGGACACCTCGGCGTACTCGAGCAGCTGCTTCATGCGCCGGAGGTAGCAGCCGGCCTCGGCGGCCGAGCGGATGTCGGGCTCGGAGACGATCTCCACCAGCGGCGTCCCCGCCCGGTTGAGGTCGATGCCGGTCGCCTGCGGAAACCGGTCGTGGATCGACTTCCCGGCGTCCTCCTCCATGTGCACGCGGTGGACCCGAATGACGCGTCCCGGCTCGATGCCCGGGCCACCGACGGCCACCGCCCCATCCGTGGCCACGGGGCGGTCGAACTGCGAGATCTGGTAGCCCTTGGGAAGGTCGGGGTAGAAGTAGTTCTTGCGGGCGAACACCGATTGCCGGTGCACCGTGCACCCCAGGGCCAGTGCCGTCCGCACGGCCAGGCGCACCGCCACCTCGTTGAGCACAGGCAGCGCGCCGGGCAGCCCGAGGCACACCGGACACGTATAGGTGTTCGGTGGCGCCCCGAAGCTGGTGGGACAATCACAGAAGATCTTGGTGGCGGTCTTGAGCTGACAATGCACCTCGAGCCCGACGACGATCTCCCACCGATCGCGCCAGGGGCCCGCGGCCTCCACCGGGCTCATTGGTGCGCCTCCGTCCCCAGGGCGGCCTCGAGATGGGCCGCCACCTCCAGCAGGCGCGCATCGGCACCGTGCGGCGCCATCAGCTGTCCGCCCACCGGCAACCCGTCCACCCGCCCCACCGGCACGGAGAGGGCGGGAATCCCCGCCAGGTTCGCGGGGACGGTGAAGCAGTCGCCCAAGTACATGGTGTAGGGATCGGTGAGGGCTCCCAGCTGGGGCGCGACCGTGGGCGCCGTGGGGGTGAACAGCACGTCGACGCCGTCCGCAAACACGCGCCCAAAGTCGGCCGTGATCGCGGCCCGCACCCGCTGGGCCTGCCGGTAATACGCGTCGTAGTAGCCGGCGCTGAGGACATAGGTGCCCAGCAGGATGCGGCGGGTGACCTCGGCGCCGAACTGGGCGCGCGTGCGCTCGAGCATGACGCGCACCGACTCGGCAGGCACCCGTTGGCCGTACCGCACCCCGTCAAAGCGCGCCAGGTTGGAGGAAGCCTCTGCCGGCGCGATGATGTAGTACGCGGGGATGGCCAGCGCGGTGTGCGGGAGCGACACCTCGCGCACCGTGGCCCCGAGCTCCCGCAGGCACTCCAGCGCCTGATGGCAGCGGGCACGCAACCGCGCGTCGAGCCCCTCGGGGAAGTACTCCGTGGGCACGCCGACGGTGAGCCCGACCAGCGACCGCGCCCCTGGGGCGGCGGGCACGCCGGCCACGGCGGCGAGGTAATCCGGGGGGGGCGCAGCCAGCGCGGTGGCATCGCGCGGGTCGGGACCCGCCAGGACCGCCAAGGCACGCGCGGCATCGGCAACGGTGGCGCCGAACACCCCGACATGGTCGAGCGAGGAGGCGTACGCGACCAGACCATAGCGGCTCACCCGACCGTAGGTCGGCTTGACCCCCACCACCCCGCAGAACGCGGCAGGCTGGCGCACCGAGCCGCCGGTCTCCGAGCCGAGCGCGATGGGCACGATCCCCGCCGCCACGGCCGCCGCCGATCCACCGGACGACCCCCCAGGGACGCGCGACCGATCGCGCGGGTTGCGCGTGGGGCCGAAGGCGCTGAACTCGGTGGTGGACCCCATGCCGAATTCATCGAGGTTGGTCTTGCCAACGATCACCGCACCAGCAGCGCGCAAGCGCCGCACGGCCGTGGCCTCATAGGGGCTGACATATCCCTCGAGGAGGCGCGAGCCGCAGGTGGTGGGGAGGCCGAGGGTGACCAGGTTGTCCTTGACGGCCACCGGAACGCCGTGGAGCGCCCCACCGTGGGGGTCAGGCGAACGCGCCTCCCGGTCGACGGCCAGGAAGGCGTTGAGCCCCTCGGGACCGCCCCCCACGGCGTCGTACCGCTGCCAACACGCCTCCACCGTACGGGCCGGGCTCGACGGCACGGCGGAGTGCGGCAAC
>JBILKP010000333.1:0-3195 GCA_044376625.1 Gemmatimonas sp.
CATTGCCAAGGCGATCGCGCTGGCCATCCTGGGCACGCGCGAGGAGGCGCCGGTGGCGTTCACGGGGAACCTGGACGCGCTGGCAGGGACCTACCGCGGCCTGGAGAGCTTCAGCGGCGCGGCCCGCGGCAAGACGGTGGATGTGGTGGTGTCGGTGGACAGCGGACGGTTGATGGTGGCCTCGCCCGCCGCGCCGACCCCCAAGGCGGCCACGTACCTGGGCGATGACCGCTGGGCGCTGGACGAGCACCAACTGCGCTTCACCACCGGCCAGCGCGGGGCGCAGCTGCACCTGGACCGCATCTACGGATACACCATCCTGGACAAGGTCGCGCGCTGAACGGGCGGGGGCGGGGGGAGCTGGTCGTGGCCGTGCGACTGTCAGACCCCCCTCCCCCCCCACCGCGCAGGCACTAGATTCCCTGAGAACGGCCGCCTCCGTCTCGGCGGCCAGCATGAAGAAGGCGGCGAGAGATTCGGCTCGTTGACCCGCCTGCCACGCCGTGATCCTCACGGTGGCCCAGCCGACCGGTCCCGCCCCGGGCCCCGGATCCATGTGCGAGTGAGACGGCTTGCTCACCCGAAAGGATCATGGCTTCCACCGCCCCGGGGCTCCTGCGCCCCCTTGGCGTCGTCGGCTACGACGCCCTCGAGCCCGCCCTCCTGGCCGCGCTCGCCACCGAGGAGCCGCTCCTCCTCGTCTCCGATCACGGCGCCGCCAAGACGCTCCTCCTCCTGCGCCTCGCGCAGGCGCTGGGGTTGGCCCACCGGCACTACAACGCGTCGCTCCTGCAGTTCGACGACCTCGCCGGATTCCCCATCCCCGACGAGCACACCGGCGCCATCCGCTACGCCGCGCCCCCGGGCGCCATCTGGGACGCCGAGGCGGTGTTCCTGGACGAGATCGGCCGCTGCCGCCCCGAGGTGGCCAACAAGCTGTTCCCCATCGTGCACGAGCGGCGCATCCAGGGGATCGCGCTGGAGCGCCTGCGCTATCGGTGGGCCGCCACCAACCCGCCCCCCGAAGCCCAGGAGGCCGACCGCGAGGACGACGCCTACGAGGGGGTGGAGCCGCTGGACCCCGCGCTGGCCGATCGCTTCGCCTACATCGTGACGCTGCCGCGCTTCGACCAGCTGGCCGACGCCGACCGGCTGGCCATCGTGCGCGGCGTGGGGGAGGCCGCCGACCCCGACGCCCCCGCCATGGTGCGCGTGCTGGTGGAGGGGACGCGCGACCTGATCGCCGCGGCCTCCCCCGCGCTGCGCGAGTGCGCCGCGCAGTACGTGCTGGCGGTGGCGCCCAGGCTGCGCGAGGCCAGGGTGACCGTGGGCGGACGCCGCGCCGCCACGCTGGCGCGCAACCTGGTGGCCGTGTGGGCCGCGCACGTCATGCTGGGACGCCCGCGCGACGGCGATGCCTTCCTGGCCGCGCTGCTGGCCTCCATCCCCGACGTGGTGCGGCGCACCGTGCCGCGCACCCGGCTGCTGGCGGCGCACCGCCAGGCGTGGGAGCAGGTGACCGCCCCCGAGGAGACCCCCGAACGGCAGCTGCTGGCGGTGCACGACCCGGTGCGCCGCGCCGCGCTGGCCGTCACGCTGGCCGGCATCCCCGCCCCCGCGCGCGGCGAGGCGCTGTGTGGCGCCCTGGCGCAGCTCTCCCCCACCGACGCGGCCCTCGTGGCGTGGCAGCTGCTGCCACGGCTGCAGGCGGCCCATGGCGCCATCCCCGCCACCGCGGTGGAGACGCTGGCCACGATCGTGGCCCCCATCGCCAACGGCGGCGCCGCGGTGCGCGGATGGGGCGCCGCCGCGCAGTGGGTGGGCGCCGTGCGCTCGGCGGTGGCCCGGTCGCCGCTGGCCGCCGAGGACGCGGAGTACGTGTGCAACGCCATCTGCACCCTGACACCGGTGCCGCCGCAGCAGTCGGCCGGCGTGCGCCCGCAAGCGATCGAGGAACAGCTGGTGGCGCCGGCGCTGGCCACCTGGCACGCGTGCGCGGCGGCGCTGGGGGTGCCCGTGGCGGCCGCGCCCGCGCCGTCCCCACCGTCCGCACGGCGCCAGGAGCGCAGCCGCGCGCCCCGTGCAACGCGGGGGGCCGCATGAGCGGGGCGCGGGCCCGGGCGCGGGCGCGCGGTCACGCGGCCATCGACGCGCCCTCCCCGCAGGGGACCATGGACCGCCTGCACAACAGCGGATGGGGGCGCCCGCCCGAGCAGTACCGCACCCCCGTGCTGGGACAGGCGAGGCTGCTGGACCTGCCGCTGCTGCTGGGCGCCTGGGAGGGGCCGCCGCCCGCCGAGCGCATCGCGCTGCAGCAGGCCATCCGCGCGGTGCGCAACCCGTACGGCCCGCGCCCCGTGCCGCTGGCGCTGCTGGGGCTGGTGGCCGCGCGCGCGCGCCTGGCGGTGGACCAGGCGCACGCCCATGCCCTGCGCGAGGCCGGCGTGCCCGGCACCGGCACGCAGGAGCTGCCCGTGCGCCCCGATGCGCTGGTGGAGCTGGCCCGGCTGCGCGACCGCGTGAACGCGCTGGGGTGGACCACCGGCATCGTGTTCATGGCGGCGCCGCCGGGGCAGGCGACCGACCTGGCTCCCACGGACTGGCACTGTCCCACCGACGCCGACGAGGTGGCGCTGGCGCTGGTGGCCGCCTCGCTGCTGCACGGCACCATGGTGTTGTGGGGGGCGGAGCCCGCGCTGGAGCGGCTGCGCGAGGCGCGCCGGGTGCCGCTGCGGTGGCTGCGCCCCGCGCAGGCGGCTGACGACGCACGCCGCCGGTGGCAGGCGCTGCTGGGGACGGAGGGGGGACGATGAGCGCGGGGACGAGCGGGGCCACGGACGACGCGAGCCCCACGCCCCCGTTGCCGCCGGCCGACGCGGTCGTGGCCGGCGTGCTGGGGCTGCTGCAGGCCCGCGCGCTGGGGTTCGAGGCGCTGCTGCGGCTGTCCTCCATCGAGTGGAGCCGCGCGGTGTCCAGCGCGTGCGTGGAGTGCCGCACCGCGCCGCGGCTGCTGCTCAACCCCGACTTCGTGGCGCGCCACTGCACCACGCCGCGCGCGCTGGCCTTCCTCATCCTGCACGAGCTCTCGCACGTGAGCTTCGGCCACACGGGGCTGTTCCCCCGCCTGACGCCGCGGCACAACCTCGCGTTCGACGCGGTCATCAACGCGTCGCTGCTGCAGGGGATGCGGCAGCG
>JBILKP010000334.1:0-3192 GCA_044376625.1 Gemmatimonas sp.
GTGGTGGTGCGGCTGCGGTAAGGGGGGGTGGCGCCACCGCCCCCCTCACGGGGCGGCAGGCAACCACCGCGCAAAGTGGTCCAGCAGCTTCCCCAGCAGGTAGCGCGCATGGTGCGGCTGCTGCGTCCACCCGTGCGTGGCCCCCGGCGCCACCACCAGGTCAAAGGTCTTCCCCTCGCGCATCAGCGCCTCCGCCAGGTCGGCCACGGTGTGGAAGGGCACCACGTCGTCCATCAGGCCGTGGATGAGCATGAGGTGCCCCGCCAGCCCCCCGGCATGCTGCGCCGCCCCGCGCGCAAACGCCGCCGGGTGTGAGCCCGGGCGCCGCGTGATGGCCACGTCGTCGCTGCCGAAGAAGCGCGGGTCCACCGCCGACGCCCCCGCCACCGCCGCGTGGAACAGCCCCGGGCGCCGCAGCATGGCGTACACCGAGATCAGCCCGCCGTACGACGAGCCGAAGATCCCCAGCCGCGCCGTGTCGGCCCACGGCTGCGTGGCCAGCCACGCCCGCGTGGCCGCCAGGTCGTCCAGGTCGCGCCCCCCCCACTCGAAGAGGAACGCCTCGCGAAAGGCGCGCCCGTACCCGGTGGACCCCCGCACGTCCACCTGCAGCACGGCGTAGCCGCGCTGCACCAGCAGCTGCTGCAGCAGGCCGTAGGTCCCCCCCCACCGGTTGCGCACGGTGTTGGAGTACACGGGACCAAACACCACCGGCACCCGCGCCCCGCGCGCCGCCGCCGCCGGCAGCCACACCTTGGCGTGCAGCGTGTCCCCCGCATCGGCCCCCGCCAAGCGCACGTACCGCGGCGCCACCAGCCCCGCCGCCGCCAGCCCGGGCCCCCCGGCCGAGGTCACCGCCACCTCAGCGCCCCCGTCCAGGGGCACCAGCAGCAGCTGCGGCGGGGTGACATCGTCGCTCACCACCGAGGCCGCCGTGCGCCCGTCGGGCGCCACCACCACGCGGTGCGTCCCCGCGCGGCGGGTCACCTGCACCGGCGCCCCCCGCCCTCGGCGCACCCACAGCTGCCGCTCGGCCACCACCGGCGCCGAGGACAGCCAGGCGAAGCCCCCGCCGGGGAGCGCCATCGCCGCCCCCTGCACGTCCGACGTGGCCGGCGTGAGCGGCACGGGGGTGGTGTCGCGCACCCCCACTCCCACCCCCACGGCAAACACGCGGTAGCGGTCGTCACGATCAGTGGTAAGCAGCAGCGTGGCACCGTCGGCGCTCCACGCCGAGCCGTGCTCGGTGTAGATGCGCGTGGCGCGGCGGTCGTGGTACACCAGCCGCGGCGCCGCCCCGGGCGCCACCACGTGCACCCACCGCTCGGTGGCGTCGTCCCGCTCGCGGTCCACCAGCAGCGCCCCCTGCGGCGACCAGGCCAGGTTGAGCAGTTGCACCTCGGTGGGCTCGGGGAACGGCAGTGGCGTCATCGCCCCGGTGGCCACGTCCACCAGGGCCACGGTGCGCGACTCGTTCACGTCCCCGGGGTAGCTGCGGCGCAGCACGTTCGCCGGCGGCGCGTCCACCGCCTCGCGCGCCGGGTCACGCCCCAGCGGATAGGGGAAGGGCGCACGACGCACCTGGCGCCGGTCCACCAGCTGCACCACCACGGTGCGCCCATCGGGCGCCCACGCGTAGGGCGGGGCCGCGGACGCCCAGGTGGCATCCCCCACCTCGCGGTCCAGCCGGGCATAGGTGCCCAGCGGCACCAACGCAATCGACGGCACCCCCACGGCGGTGAGCCGGCGCGGCGCCCCCAGGGAGGAGTCCAGCGGCACCACCCACAGGTCCCCCGCCGACAGGTACGACGCGTGACGCCCGTCGGGGGACACCCCCAGCGCGTGCGCGTCGCGCGGCACGGCCGCCACGCGCACCGCAACGCCATCGGTCCCCCGCACCCGCTCCAGCGCCTCGCCGCGCAGCATCAGCAGGGCGGCCGCGTCTGCCGGGGTCCTGGGCACCCAGGCCAGCTCGCGCGCGCTCCCCCCGGCGGCCGGCCGCAGCACCCGGCGCCCGCGTCCGTCATGCCCCACCACCCACACCGCGCGCCCCCCACCCCCGGCGCTGTCCCAGGTGAACGCCAGCGTGCGCCCATCGGGGGACCACGCCATCGCCCCCGGCGCACTGCCGGTGATGGGGCCGGCGTTCACCACCTGGTCCAGCGTGAGCGCGGGCGCCTGCGCCAGCGAGGGACGGGCCACCAGGCCCAGCAGCAGCAGGGGGGCGAGACGGAAGGTCATGAGGGGCGGCGAAGGGGGACACGGGAAGGACCCACCGAACGTACCTTTGCGGAAAGCCCCCTCGCCACGCCCACGCCCCCCATGCGACGCGCCCTCGCCCTGCTGATGCTCCTCGCCACGCCGCTGCTGGCGACGCGGGCCACCGGCGTGTCCGCCGATCGCGTATCCGCCGATAGCGGGGCCACCGTGCGCGGGATGGTGCACGACAGCCTCACGGGGTTCCCGTTGGCGGGGGCCTCGGTGCAGCTGGTGGGGCGCACCCGGACGCGCCCCTTTGGCGCCACCGTGGTCACCGACAGCACCGGGACCTTTGCCTTTGCCGACGTGGCCGACGGCAGCTACACCATCGGCTTCTTCCACCCGCTGCTGGACACGCTGGGGGTGGAGCCCCCGGCCCGCACGGTCACGGTGCAGGACGGGCGCGCCGATCGCCTGCTGCTGGCCGTCCCCTCCGCCGCCACGGTGTCCACCACGCTGTGCGGTCCCTCGCCGCACCCCGAGCGGCAGGTGGTGCTGGTGGGCATGGTGCAGCACGCCGCCACGGGGGCCCCGCTGGAGGGGGCCACCGTGCAGGCGGAATGGATGGAGCTGGTGTTGGGGGCCGGGGGGCTTGCCCGCGCGCTGCCGAGCCGTACGGCCACCACCGGCAGCGGCGGCTGGTTTGCGCTGTGCCAGCTTCCGGCCCCGGGCACGGTGGTGCTGCAGGCGCACGCCGGCGCCGACAGCACCGACCGGCTGGAGCTGGAGCTCCCTCAGGGGATGGTGCTGCGGCAGCCCCTGCTGGTGGGCGCCGCCGGTGGGTCCACGTCCATTGGCACCACAGCGGGGCGCGCCACGGTGCGGCTGGCCGGCGAGGTGCGCACCGGGCGCGAGGGGCGCCCGCTGGCCGACGCGGTGGTCACGGTGGGCGGGCAGTCCGCGCGCACCGACGCCCGGGGCATCTGGCGCCTC
>JBILKP010000335.1:0-3173 GCA_044376625.1 Gemmatimonas sp.
GGCACCGAGCGCTCGTGGTGCACCGGCGCCCACTGGAACTGCTCCAGCGTACCCGGACGGCTGCAGAGGATGGCGGTCTGGTCCTGCGCGCCCCCCATGGTGCCCACCCCGCGGTCGCCGCGCAGGCTGCCAAAGTCCCCCCCGTTCTCCAGCGCCCCCAGGTACCCCGCCAGTGCCGTCCGGTCGGGGAGGGCCCCCTTCCACCACGGGTGCTCATGCAGGTGGGACATGCCCGCGATGGCCAGCGTGAGCCCCACCGTGAGGGCGCTGGAGCTGGACACCCCCGCCGCCGACGGCAGGTTGCTGGCCAGCGCCAGGTCGCACCCCTGCACGCGCGACCCGAAGTTGCGCACCAGGCGCCGCACCACGGTCTGCGGATACACCGCCCACGGGACATGGCTGCGCCCCCGCTGGTCCAGCGGCAGCTCCAGCGCCTCCCGGCGATGGCCGTCGCGCAGCACCACGCGGCGGTCGTCGCGCCCGCGCGCCACCACCACGATCCCGCGCTCCACGGTGCACAGCAACGATCGCCCGCCGGCGTAGTCCACGTGCTTGCCCAGCACCTCGATGCGCCCCGGCAGGCACCAGGCGCGCCGCCCGTCGGCGGGCACCCCGGCGTCATCCAGCGCGCGATGCGCCTCCCCCAACAGCGCCTCCCAGCGCGCCACCACCTCGGGGGCGGGGCTGGTCGCCGCCAGCGGCTGGCGCAGGAGCACCGGGGTGAGCACCGACCCACCCGGATCGGGCGCCATGCCCGCCGTCATGGCTGCGGCGTGACGCCGGCCAGGCGCGCCGTCACCGCCGGGATATCCCCCTGGTGCGACAGGTCCAGCACCGGGTCCGCCGAGGGGATGGCGCGCACCGTCCCCCCCTCGCGCAGGAAGAGGGCGACCGCCTCGGGGAGCTCCAGTTCACCCCGCACGGAGGGGGGCACGCGACGGCAGGCGTCCACCAGCGACGGGGTGACGGCCCAGCAGTTCATCCCCACCCACCGGGCGGCCGGGGAGTCCAGGTTGAGCGCGTCACCCGGCTTCTCCACGATCCCGCGCAGCGCTCCGTCGTCGTCCACCGCGAGGACGGCAAAGGCGCGGACGCGCTCCGGGGGGATCCCCCCGGCCACCAGCGCGTCGCGATCGAAGGCCACGGTGGCGGCCCCGCCCGCGTGCGCCAGCGCCCGGAGCGCCGTCACGGGGTAGAGGTTGTCGGCGTTGAGCACGAGGAAGGGGCGGTCGCCAATGACGGAGGCCGCGGCCGCGACGGCGTCGGCGGTGCCAAGTGGCTCGGCTTGCACGGCCCAGCGCAGGCGCACGCGGTGCGGCGGTGCCTCCCGGGTGAAGTGCCCGCGGATCGCCTCGTGCTCGGGGGCCACCACCAGCACCACATCATCCACGCCCGCGTCGGCCAGCGCCGACAGCAGGTACGCCAGGAAGGGGCGGCCGTCCGCCCCGGCAGGGATCATCCCCTTGATCCCCGTGGCGGCCACCGCCGCCTGGGCCGCGGTGAGCGCGGGGGCACCGTGGGGTGCCGCGGCATCGGCGCGCCGCATCCGCGTCCCCAGCCCGCGCGCCAGGATCGCCGCCGTGCGGATGCCCGCCGAGGGGATGCCCGCCGTGGGGAGCGGCGCCGGCGCGCTCACCCCGTGGCGGGGCCCGACGGCGCGGTGGCGGTGCGCCACGCCCCGCGGGTGAAGTCGGGGAACTTCACCGGCGCGCTCCCCTTGCGCACCGACTGCGCGCACAGCGCGTACGGCACGCTCCACGCGGCCGCGTCGTACACGTCGAAGTCGGGGGGCGTCCCCTCGCGCATGCACTGCACCAGCCGGTAGGCCATGAGGAAGTCCATCCCGCCGTGCCCCGCCGAGCGCGCCCGCTCCCCCAGCGCGCGCCAGAGCGGGTGCTGGTACTGCGCGCGGTACTCCGACAGCGGCGTCCACCGCTCGCCCCCCTTGGCGCCGTCGATGTACAGCCGCGCCGGGTAGTCGTTGAACACCGCCTTGGAGCCCTGCAGGTTGTTGAGGCGCGAGTAGGGGCGCGGGTTGGCCACGTCGTGCTGCAGGAGGATGGTGCGGCCCCGCGCCGTCTTGATGAGCGTGCTGCTCATGTCGCCGGCCACGTACCGCTCCCGCCACTTGGGGCTGTCCCGGGGCTCCGTCTTCTCGCGCCACTCGGTGAGCCCCGCCTCGGGGGAGGACATGCTCACCAGGTAGTCGAAGCGGTCGCCGCGGTGGATCCCCAGGTACTGCGCCACCGGCCCCAGCCCGTGCGTGGGGTACAGGTTGGTGTCCAGCTGCGTGTGCGGCTCGCGCCGCCACAGCCCCTCGTCCCGGTTCTCGAAGAGGATCGCGCGCAGGTCGTGCAGGTACGCCGCCTCGGCGTGCAGCAGCGTGCCGAACACCCCCTCGCGCACCATGCGCAGCACGGTCAGCTCGCTCTCGCCGTAGCAGCAGTTCTCCATCAGCAGGCAGTGGCGCTGCGCCTGCTCAGAGGTGTCCACCAGCTCCCAGCACTCGTCCACCGTGAGGGCGATGGGGACCTCGCTGCCGCAGTGCTTGCCGGCGCGGAGGGCGGCCAGCATGACCGGCGTGTGCCAGCGCCAGGGGGTGGCGGTGTACACGAAGTCGATGTCCTCCTGCCGCACCAGCCGCTCGAAGTCGCGCTCCCCGCCGGTGTACAGGCGCGGGGCCGGCTGCCCCGCCTTGACGACCATGGCCGCGGCGCGCTCGGCCTTCTCGGGGACCACGTCGCAGAGGGCGGTGATGCGCACCCCCTCCACGGCCAGCCACTCGTTCAGCATGGAGCGCCCGCGCAGCCCGGTCCCGACGATGGCGATGCGCACCGTGTCGTGCCTGGCGAAGGGGACACCCAGCATGCGGCCATTGCCGGAGGGCACCGGCGGCGCCAGGTCGGCGCGCCACGCGTCGGTGCTGGCCAGCAGCCGTGCCGGCGCCCCCAGCGAGGCCGTGGCGGCCAGCGCCGCCGCCCCGGTGAGCAGCTCGCGCCGGGAGAGCCCGGCCTCCCGCGGCGTGTCAGGTCCCGTGTCGCGTCCCTTGTCGCGTCCCGTGTCGCTCATGCGTCCCCCCGGCATTCGGCGTGGTCCCCCAGTGACAGCGCCCCGCGCGCGTGCCGCACGGTGACGTGGTCCCCCAGGAAGCTGTCGTGCAGCGCGGCGTGCTC
>JBILKP010000336.1:0-3165 GCA_044376625.1 Gemmatimonas sp.
TCCTTGCCAAGGAGCAGGAGGGCGTGCGTGAGGTCGATGACCACGCTGCCGATGATCACGTCGGGGGCGACGTCGTTCTGGTTGGCGTTGGAGCCGAAGGCCAGGACCTTCTTTTCGCGGGCGGCCTGGAACACCCCCAGCCCGGCGGCGTCCGCGTTCTGGAAGATCAGGTCGGCGCCACGCGCGATCTGCGCCAGCGCCTGTTCCTTGCCGGCGCTCACGTCGTCCCAGTTGCCGA
This sequence comes from Gemmatimonas sp., assembly GCA_044376625.1. Classification (GTDB taxonomy): domain Bacteria; phylum Gemmatimonadota; class Gemmatimonadetes; order Gemmatimonadales; family Gemmatimonadaceae; genus Gemmatimonas. The sequence continues at coordinate 239 of JBILKP010000336.1, forward strand.
TGTAGGAGGTGAGCACCTGGACCTTGGGGTTGACGCTACGTGCGCCGCGCTCGAAGGCCTGAAAGGAGAGCTTGACCGGGGGGAGCTCGGTGCCGGCGATGAGCCCCAGCACGTTGGTGGTGGTCAGGGCGCCGGCCACCATCCCGGCCTGGTACGACGCCTCCTCAAAGGCAAAGGAGATGCCGGCCAGGTTGGGGGCGGTGACGCGCCCCGAGGTGATGGCGTAGACCGTCTTGGGGTACTGCGGGGCCACGCGGGCGGCGGCGTCCTGGAACTCGAAGCCGTGGCCGATGACGAGGCTGTACCCCTGCGCCCCATACTGCCGGAAGTTCTCCTCGAACTCGGCGGGGGTCTTGGTCTGGATGTGGGAGATCTGGGCGCCCAGCGAATCGCGGAGCGCCAGGAGCCCCTGGTAGGCGCCGCCGTTCCACGACTTGTCGGACACCGGCCCCGGGGTGAGGAGCGCCACGCGCAGCGGCTGGGTGGCGGCGGTGGCCGGCTGGTCGGCCTTGGGGGCCTTGTCACCGCCGCAGGCCGCGACGAGGAGGGCACAGGCCGCGGCGGCGGTACCGGCTGCGCGTCGGAGGTGGCGGGTGGTGCTGGTCATGGTGTGCGGTATGCCGGTATGATGGCGCGTATGTGATGCGTATATGCTGCGTAGGTGCTTCGTAGATGCTTCGTACATGCTGCGTAGCTGATGCGCTGTGCCCCGCGGTTGTCGCGGGGCGTGGCTGCCCTTCTTAGTCCAGGGACACGCCCAGCCGTTGGAGGATGCGTTCCAGGTCGTCGTTGGAGTGGAAGGTGATGCGGATGTCGCCGCTGGCCTTTCCGGTGAGGGTGATGCTGACCTGGGTTTGCAGGGCGGTGCGGAGCGTGTCCTGCAGGCGGGCGACCACGGCGGCGGAGGCGCCGGCCGGGGTGGTGGTGGTGGCGGGCGGTTTGGCGCTTTTGCTGCCGGGCTTGGCGGCGTTGACGCGGCGCTCCACTTCGCGGACGGACCAGTGGTTGGCGGCGGCTTCGCGGGCCATGTCCACGATGGCGCGTTCGTTGGCCAGCGCCAGGAGGGCGCGGGCGTGTCCCGGGGCCAGCTGCTTTCCTTGCAGCATGCGCTTGACCGAGGCGGGGAGGGCGCGCAGGCGGAGGGCGTTGGCCACGGTGGAGCGGTCCTTCCCCACCACGTCGGCGACTTCCTGGGTGGTGAGGGCGAAGTCGTCCACCAGCCGCTGGTAGCCGTCGGCCTCTTCGATCGGGTCCAGGTCGCTGCGCTGGAGGTTCTCGATCATGGCCAGCGTGAGCAGCGTGCGGTCGTCCACGCGGCGGACCAGCGCGGGGATTTCCGTCCATCCCAGGCGGGTGGCGGCGCGGAAGCGCCGTTCGCCGGCGATGAGCTCGTAGCCGATGCCGTTGGGGGCGGGGCGGACCGTGACCGGCTGCAGGAGGCCGTTGACGCGGAGGGAGGCTTCCAGGTCGGCCAGCTCGTCGGGGCGGAACTCCTGGCGGGGCTGGAAGGGGTTGGGCTTGATCTGCCCCAGCGACAGGGTGAGGAGGGTGCCGGCGGCGGAGGTGGTGGCCGTCTCCGAGGGGGCGGCGACCGGGGTGCCGACCGTGGCGCCCGTCTGCGCGGATGCACCGGCGGCGGCACTCCCCCCGGGGGGCTGTTCGGAGGCGGGTGCGGTGGCTCCCGTCCCCTGCAGGAGGGCTTCGCGCTTCCCCAGGAGGGCGTCGAGTCCGCGTCCCAGGCGGCGCGACGGTTCTGGCGGGGGGGTCACGGGGCGGGCTCCGTGGCGGGTGCCGGGGTGCCGCGCAGGCGACTGATGAGTTCCTGGGCCACCGCCATGTAGGCTTGGGCGCCCACCGAGGCCAGGTCGTACACCACGATCGGCTTGCCGAAGGAGGGGGCTTCGGCCAGGCGGATGTTGCGGGGGATCATGGTGGTGAAGACGCGGTCGCCGAAGTGGGCGCGGGCGTCGGCGGCCACTTGGCGGGAGAGGTTGAGGCGGGCGTCGTACATGGTGAGGAGGACGCCATCCACGGCGAGCGCCGGGTTGAGGGCGCGCACGCGGTCGACCGTCTCCAGCAGCTGCGACAGCCCTTCCAGGGCGAAGTATTCGCACTGGAGGGGGATGAGCACCGCATCGGCGCCCACCAGGGCGTTCAGGGTGAGCAGTCCCAGCGACGGCGGGCAATCCAGGAGGATGACGTCGTACTGGTCGCGGACCGTGTGGAGGGCGTCGCGCAGGCGGGTGGCGCGGGCGTCGTCGTCCACCAGCTCCACTTCGGCGCCGGCGAGGTCCTGCGTGGTGGGGAGGAGGTCCAGGTGGGAGAACTGGACGCTGCGCAGAATCGCGTCGGCGATGGGGGCATCGCCCAGCAGCACCTCGTAGGTGCCGCTGCGGATGTCCTCGCGGGCGATGCCCAGTGCCGAGGAGGCGTTCCCCTGGGGATCCATGTCCACCAGGAGGGTGCGCTGTTCGGCGACGGCGAGGGAGGCGGCCAGGTTGACGGCCGTGGTCGTCTTGCCGACGCCGCCTTTCTGGTTGGTGATGGCGAGGATGCGTGCCACGGCGGGGTGGGGCAGGGGGGAGAGCGAGGAGCGGTCGGGGGCGGGAAGTATAGGGCGCCCGTGGAGGGAGTATAGGGGGCAACCGCGCGTTGCGCCCTTCCGGCGCGCGAGATCGGGGCGCTCCGCTTGGTTTCACGTGAAACGGCGGGGCGCTGTTCGCATTCGGGTGCCGATCACACAACACCCCGAGGGGCGCATGGCGTTCCGCCGCCATGGCCCCTCGGGGAGATCACAGCTGTTTCACGTGAAACAGTTTCCCACTGAACTGCCTGGGGTCCAGTGACGAGGGGCCCTCGAGATGAGGGAGAGGGGCGAGGTGATCGGGACCAGAACCCCCTCTCGTACCGAATCGCTCGTCCACTCT
>JBILKP010000094.1:0-10130 GCA_044376625.1 Gemmatimonas sp.
GCCCGCGTCCCCGCGGCCCCGCCGTGGTCCATCGACGCCGCGCGCGCCCTCTACAACATCGAGGGGTGGGGGGCCGGCTACTTCGACATCAGTGACGCGGGCCATGTGGTGGTCCGCCCCGACCCGCACCGCCCGCAGGTGGCGCTCGACCTGCGCGAGCTCGCGCGCGACCTCGAGGAGCAGGGGATCGCCCTGCCGGTGCTGCTCCGCTTCTCCGACATCCTGCGCTCCCGGATCGAGACGCTGAGCGAGCGCTTCCGGGCGGCCATCCAGGAGTTCGAGTACCTGGGGGGGTACACCACCGTCTACCCCATCAAGGTCAACCAGCAGCGGCACGTGGTGGAGGAGATCGTCGCCTTCGGCCAGGCGCACGGGGTGGGGCTCGAGTGCGGCTCCAAGCCCGAGCTGCAGGCGGTGCTGGGGCTCTCCGAGGGGACCGAGCACCTCATCGTCTGCAACGGCTACAAGGACCACGAGTTCATGCGGCTGGCCCTCATGGGGCAGAAGCTGGGGCACCGCGTGTTCATCGTGCTGGAGCAGCTGAGCGAGCTGGACGTGCTCCTCGAGGTGGCCGACGAGCTGGGGGTCGTCCCCACCTGCGGCGTGCGCATCAAGCTGGCCAGCGAGGGGGCCGGCCGCTGGGCCCAGAGCGGCGGCGAGAAGAGCAAGTTCGGCCTCGGCTCCACCGAGCTGGTCAAGCTCATCGACCGGCTGCGGTCCCTGGGCCGCCTCGACATCCTCCGGCTCATCCACTTCCACCTCGGCAGCCAGATCACCGACATCCGCTTCATCAAGTCGGGGCTGCAGGAGGTCGCGCGCTACTATCTCGAGCTGCGCGCGCTGGGCGTCAACGTGACGCACGTGGACGTGGGGGGCGGGCTGGGGGTGGACTACGACGGCACGAACACCACCAACGAGGCCAGCGTGAACTACACGCTGCAGGAGTACGCCAACGACGTGGTGTACACCCTGGCGGAGGCGTGCCGCGAGGCCGAGCTCCCCATGCCGCACATCATCAGCGAGTCGGGGCGCGCCCTCACCGCGCACCACGCCCTGCTGCTGCTCAAGGTGATCGACGTGGAGTCGCAGGCCGGCGACGGGGTCCCCACCCTGCTCGACGAGGACCACTCGCTGCTCCACGAGATGCACGAGGACTGGCGCACCCTCACCGAGCGCGACCCCAAGCCGCGCAAGGTGCTGGAGGTGTACCACGACGCCTCCTTCGACAAGGACCGCGCCCGGCAGTACTTCAACTCGGGGGTCCTCGACCTCCGGGGGCTGGCCAAGGCCGAGCAGCTCTGGCTGGCCACCATGAACGCCGTCGCCCGCATCGCCAAGGCCGACCCCGACACCTACGAGGACATCCTCGCCGAGCTCGAGGCGGCGCTCGTCGACCGCTACTTCTGCAACTTCTCGCTGTTCCAGTCGCTCCCCGACAGCTGGGCCATCGACCAGCTGTTCCCCATCATGCCCATCCACCGCCTGGGGGAGGAGCCGCAGCGCCGCGGCACCCTGCAGGACGTCACCTGCGACTCCGACGGCAAGATCGACCGCTTCGTGGGGGGGCGGAACGGGCGCCCCAGCCTGGAGCTGCACGAGTTCCGCGACGGCGAGGACTACATCCTCGGCATCTTCCTCACCGGCGCCTACCAGGAGATCCTGGGGGACCTGCACAACCTCTTCGGCGACACCAACGCCGTCCACGTGCGCGTCAACGAGCACGGCGTGGCCGAGATCACCGACCTGGTCGAGGGGGACACCGTCACCGAGGTGCTCAACTACGTGCAGTTCGGCGCCTCGCAGCTGCTGGCCACCTTCCGCCGGAAGGTGAACGCGTCCGGGGCGCTCTCGCGCGAGGAGGCCAACGCCTTCATCGCCGACTTCGTCGCCGGCCTGGAGGGCTACACCTACCTCGAGGGGGAGGCGGCACGATGAGCGACACGCCCATGGAAGGCGCCCCGGCAGCGGCCAGGGGGAATGTGCTGGAGGAGCTGGTGGACATGCTGGTGGCGCCCGCACGCGCCTTCGCGGCGCTGCGCACCCGGGGTGCGTGGCCGCACGTGATCATCCTGTCGCTGCTCACCCTGGTGGTGGTGATCGCGCTGCGCGGGCTGCTGGAGCCGTTCCTCGAGGCCAACATGGCGGTGGCCATGCGGCAGGCCGCGGCCAAGGGGCAGCCCGTCCCCCCAGAGGCGGCGCGTGCCATGGGGAGCTTTGCGTGGTGGGGGTTTGTCGTCACCAGCGCCTTCACGGTGGGGCTCGCCGCGCTTATCGGTGGCGCCGCGTTGTGGGCCGCGGGGCTCCTGCTCAAGGTCGCGCTTCCCTTCCAGCGCGCCGTGGTCATCGGGGCGCTTGCCGCGGTCACCGTCCCGTTTTCCATGCTCGCCATGGGCGTGCAGGGCGCGTTCCTCGATCCCGCCGCCATCCGCGGGCTGACCGACGCCTCGCTGGGCCCCGCGCGCTTCTTCGATCCGGCCACCACCGCCCCCGCGCTGCTGGCCATGGTGTCCCGGATCGACCTGCTCGGGCTGTGGGGGGTGGCGCTGCAGGCCATCGGCGTGGGGGTTGTCGCCGGGGTGCCCCGCAAGACCGGGTGGGCGGTGGCGGGGTTGGCATGGGCGCTCAGCACCATCGTGAGCAGCATCCCCGCCGTCCTGTTCTAGCGCACGCAAAGCGCGGGGCCCCAGCCGGCCGCGCGCGCCGCCACCATGCTCCACCTGCACCACGGGGGCCGCAGCGCACCAGCGCCGCGGCCCCCGTGGCAGCTCCGGACGTGTCAGCCCTGGAAGCGCGCGGCCACGGCACCCCAGTTGACCACGTTCCACCACGCGCCCAGGTAGTCGGCGCGGCGGTTCTGGTACTTGAGGTAGTACGCGTGCTCCCACACGTCCACCCCCAGGAGTGCGTGCTTCCCTTCCATCAGCGGGTTGTCCTGGTTGGGGGTGCTCACGATGGACAGCGCCCCGTCCTGCTGCACCAGCCACGCCCACCCCGACCCGAAACGCCCCATCCCCGCCGCCTGGAACTGCTCGCGGAAGGCCGCGAAGGAGCCGAAGGAGGCGGTGATCGCCGCGCCCAGCGCGCCGCCGGGCTCCCCGCCGGCGTTGGGCGCCATCAGCGTCCAGAACAGCGCGTGGTTCCAGTGCCCGCCGCCGTTGTTGCGCACCGCCGTGCGCACCCCCTCGGGCACCTCGGCGATGCGGCGGCACAGCTCGTCCAGCGACCACGAACCCAGCTCCGGCGCCTTCTCGATCGCCGCGTTCAGGTTGGTGACGTACGCCTGGTGGTGCTTGCCGTGGTGGATCTGCATGGTCTGCGCGTCGACGTGCGGCTCGAGCGCGTCGAACGCGTAGGGAAGGGCAGGGAGGACATGCGCCATGGGATGACTCCGGAAGGAGAGGGACGGAAGGAGGAGGCTCAGCGCGCCGTGGTCGCGCGCCGTTCCCGCCACCAGGCGATGAGCCCGGGGAGGATGGACAGGAAGATGACCAGCAGGATGATCTTTTCCACGTGCTGCGCCACCCCGGGCACGGTGCGGGCCAGCACATACCCCGTGAGCAGCATGCTCCAGATCCAGAGCACCCCGCCCACCACGTTGTACGCCAGGAACGCCGCGTAGCGCATCTGCCCCACGCCCGCCACCACCGGGGCGAAGGTCCGCGCAATCGGCATGAACCGCGCGATGACCACCGTCTTCCCGCCGTGCCGCTCGTAGAAGGCCTGCGCCGTGAGCAGGTGCTTGCGGTGGAAGAACAGCGAATCCTCGCGCGTGAAGATCCGCGGGCCGGTGGCCTTGCCCACGGCGTACCCCACGCTGTCCCCCACGATGGCCGCCACGGTGAGGATCGCCCCCAGCAGCCACACGTTGAGGCCGAACGCCGGGTCGGCGGCCAGCAGCCCCGCGGTCACCAGCAGCGAGTCGCCGGGGAGGAAGAACCCCGCCAGCAGCCCGGTCTCCGCAAAGATGATCACCGTGAGCCCCACGTAGCCGGCCCACTGCACCAACGCGGGCAGGTCGCGCAGCCGCCCGAAAAACTCCGACAGGAATTCCACGCACGCACCAGCTGGGGTCGTCGCGGGGAGCCCCGCGCTTCGGGGGTCGGCCAACAGGATGTCGGCAGCCCCGAAGCGGGAAAGCTCGCCGGGGCGGCCCCCGGGGGTCAACGCCTGCAGGCCGTCCCGGCCACGCGGCACGCGCCGGTGTGGTCGCCTCCGGCGCGCTCGCCGCCCCGCCCCCGGGCGCGTTACGTTGCCCCCGTGCCCAGCGACCCGTCGCCAACGCCTCCCCGGTGGGACCTGCACGTGGTGGCCCACACCCACTGGGACCGCGAGTGGTACCACCCCGCCGAGCGGTTCCGGCAGCGGCTGGTGCCCCTGCTGGACGCCGTGTTGGATGTCGGGCCGTACCCGCCGTTGCCCCCGCCCGGCGGCGCGCCCGTGCCGCCCCAGCCGTTCCTGCTGGACGGGCAGGCCATCACGTTGCGGGATTACCTCGCCGTGCGCCCCGAGGCCCAGGGGGCGCTGGGGGCGGCCCTGCGGGCGGGGGACATCGAGGCAGGCCCCTGGTTCGTGCTGGCCGACGCCCTCATCCCCGGCGGGGAAGCGCTCGTGCGCAACCTCGAGGCCGGCCGGCGCACGCTGGCCCGCCTGGGCGCCGCCGCGCCCGCGGTGGCGTATTGCCCCGACAGCTTTGGGCACCCGGCCGCGCTCCCTGCCATCGCCGCCGGCTTCGGGCTCCCAGTGGCGGTCGTGTGGCGCGGCCTCGGCGGGGCCGCGCACCCCGCGGCGGCGGCGCTGCGGTGGCGGGCCCCCGACGGCAGCAGCGTGGTGGCGTGGCACCTCCCGCGGGATGGCTACGAAATCGGGCGCGACCTGCCCGCAACCCGTGGCGATGCCCGCGCCCGGTGGGAGGCATTGCGCCCCGTGGTGGCCGACCGGTGCGTCGGGGGGCCATGGCTGCTGCTGAACGGGGCCGATCACCATGCGCGTCAGCTGGGGCTGCCCGAGGCCGTCGCCGCGCTGGGCGAGGCCGCCGCGCCCGAGGCGCGGGTGCGACGCGGCACCCTGCAGGGCTTTGCCGACGCGCTGGTGCGCCACGGGGAGGGCCGGGCGCTCCCCGAGGTTTCCGGGGAGCTGCGTGACAGCTACGGCTACACCTGGACCTTGGGCGGCACGCTGGCCACCCGCGCGCACCAGAAGCGCCGCAATGCCCGGCTGGAGCGGCAGCTGCTGCGGGACGTGGAGCCGTGGGGTGCCCTGGCGTGGTGGCACGCCCCCGCCTGGGGGCGGAGCGTGGCGGCCAACGGGCGCACCACGCTGGCGCAGTGGCCGGCGCTGTTGGCCAGCGCCTGGGAGACGATCCTGGCCACCCACCCGCACGACACCCTGTGCGGCTGCTCCATCGATGCCGTGGCACGTGCCATGGAGGCGCGACAGGACGCCGCCGCCGCTGAGGCGCGCGGGCTGCGCACCGACGCCCTCGCCCTGGCGCTGGGGCACGATCCCGTGGCCGCCCGCCGGCATGCGCCGCCCGCCAGCCCCACGGTGCTGCTTCGCAATCGGGCCGCAACGCCCCGCGGCGGCGTGGCACTGCTCACGGTGGCCGACACGATCGGGGACGCCCCGGTGGGACCGGGGAGTGGTGACGAACCACCGCCCCCCGGTGACCGGGCGGGGCGTCGCCAAGGCGACACCGGGCTCCTGGGGCTGCCCGTGGTGCAGCGGGTGGCCGCCGGCGTGGCCCACCATCGGCGCGAGTCGCCACAGCACTACCCCGACAACGACCTCGTGCAGGTCCGGCGCGTGCTGGCGTGGGTCCCCGAGGTCCCCGCCTTCGGGGTGCGGTGGCTGGCCGGGGGCCCCAACGAGCCGATGGGGAGCCCTCCACCCGAGGTCCGCGCCGGCGAGGGGGGCGAGGATGCCCCGGGCACCCGGAGCCTGTGGATCGAACACGACCAGCTGCGCGTGGAGTTCGGCGATGGACGCGTGAAACTGACCGCGCACGGGGACGGGGCGCCCCGGCAGCTGGCCGACGCCCTCTGGCTGGAGACGCAGGCGGACGGCGGCGACAGCTACACGCCGTCCCCCCGGGGGGCGGTACGGCGGCTCGATCTGGTCCGGGGGGAGGTCGTGGAGCGCGGCCCGCTGCGCGCCACGCTGCGCCTGCACTGGCAGCTCCCCGGCGGCGACCTGGACTCCGTGCCGTCGGCGCTCGCCGAATCAACGCGGCGCACGGGGCGCCCGACACGGCCGCCTCCACGGCGGCAGGGGACGGTGCGGGTGGTGACCGACCTTGCCTTGGTGGCCGGCAGTCCGCTGCTTCGATGCCGCATTGCCGGCACCAACCGTCGCCGGAACCACCGCCTGCGCCTGTTCTGGGGCACCGCCCTCTCCGCCGACGCCGTCGTGGCCGACGCCGCCTTCGGTCCGGTGCGGCGGGACCCGCCCACCCCGCCGGCGCACGCGCGGGAGACGGTCCCGGACGGGATGCCGCTGCACCGGTGGGTCAGCGTGGCCAGCGGGGACCACGGCGCGGCGCTCCTGTCCGACGGGCTCGCCGAGGCGGTGGTGGCGCCCGGGCGCCTGGGGGTGACGTTACTCCGCGCCAGTGGCGAGCTGTCGCGGGCACGCCTCCCCGAGCGCCCGGGGCACGCCGGCTGGCCGGCTGCCACCCCGGCCGCGCAGGCGCAGGGCCGCTTCGCCGCAGAGGTGGCGCTCTGGTTGCACGGTCCGCACGGGGACACGGTGTGGCCGGCCCTGTCGCGCCACGCCGACGACCTGCTGCTCCCGCTGGTGGGCGCGCCATGGCGTGATCCGCTCCCCGCCTGGGCGCAGGCGGGGGGGGCCACGCTGGCTGGCCCCCGCCTGCACGGCGACGGGCTGGAGGCCAGCGCCGTGACGCTCACCGAGGACGGCACGGCCGTCGTGCTCCGCGCCGTCAACCTCACCGGGCGCCCGGTTCGCGGTGCGTGGTCGCTTCCCGACGTGGCCGAGCACGGTTCGCCGCGCGCTCACACGGAGTGGTGGGTGGTCCCCTGCCGGATGGACGGCACGCCAGAGGGCGCGGTGGTGCCGGTGCACAACGGGGTGGTGCCGCTGGAGCTCCCCCCGCACGGCATCGTCACGGTGCAGGTGCGTCGCGATCCCCCGAGGGGCTAGGGGCTGCGCCCACGCGCTCGGCCAGCCCGTCGCCGGCGTGCGTGCACGCCAGCACCGCCAGCAGCAGCGCGCCCCCGGGCGCCAGCGCCACCCACGGTGCCACCAGCAGCCAGTCGCGCCCCGCACTGATCATGTTCCCCCAGCTGGCAGCCGGTGGCTGCACGCCAAGCCCCAGAAAGGAGAGCCCGCTCTCCAGCACCATCGCGTTCCCCACCCCCAGCGTCACGGCCACCAGCGCCCCCCCCAGCGCGTTGGGGAGCACATGGCGCCACAGCAACCGCCCCGCGGGGACCCCCAGGGCCTCGGCGCCCTCCGCGTAGGGGAGGGCGCGCACCAGCCGGACCTCCGCCCGCACCAGTCGCATCACCGCCATCCACCCGGTCAGTGCCAGCACGGCCACGACCACCCCGGTGCCCGGCCCCCACAGCGCGGCAATGACCAGCAGCAGCACCAGCCGCGGGACCGCCAGCAGCAGGTCGGCCAGCGCCGTGATGCTCCGGTCGGCCACGCCGCCCCGCCACCCCGCGACCGCCCCTAGCGCCACCCCCACGCCGCCGGACAGCAGGGCGCCGGCCACCCCCACCCCCAGCGAGACCCGCGCGCCCACCCACAGGCGCAGGAACACATCCCGGCCAAAGGCGTCCGTCCCCAGCAGGTGCCAGCCCCCCAGCTGATCGCGGGCCAGCGGGGGCACCAGGCGGGTGGCCAGCACGTCGCCAATGGCCAGCGCAGGCGTCGGCGCCAGCCAGGGCACCACCACGGCGCCCGCCGCGGCCACCGCCAGCCCCCCAAGGGCCCACCGTCCAGCCGCCGTCATCCGCCCCGCCGTCGCCGAGGGTCCAGCGCCGCCAGTGCCGCGTCGCTTACCAGCGAACTGCCAATCACCGTGGCCGCGTACATCAGCGTCATCCCCTGCACCACGGGGTAGTCCCGCGCGGCAATTGCCGTGAGCATCGCGCGCCCCATTCCCGGCCAGGCAAACACCTGCTCCACGAACACCGACCCGGCAATCACCCCCGGCAGCAGCAGCCCGGTCAGCACCACCAGGGGCGCGGCGGCGGGCCCCAGCACATGCCGCAGCGCCAGCCGCCAGCCGCCCAGCCCGCGCGCCGTGGCCACCCGCACATGCGGCGCCTCCCGCGCCTCGCGCACCGCCGCCCGGGCGTAACGCGCCATCCCGGCCACCCCCGGCACCGCCAGCGTCACCACCGGCAGTACCGCGTGTCGCAGCAGCTCGGCCACCCCGCCGCTCCCGGGGAGCTGTGCCGGGTCCGTCATGCCAAAGGCGGGGAGTCGCATCCACCCCGGGGCCCCCAACGCGGCCATCCCCGAGGTGCTCAGCACCACCAGCGCCAGCGCCAACCAGAACCCCGGCACGGCCTGCGCCACCGTCGTCAGGGTGGTCACCCAGCGATCGGCGCGCGACGACAGCCCAAGCCCCTGCCACGCCCCCACCAGCGTCCCCAGCACCACGCTGAGCGCCAGCGACGCCCCCCCCAGCCCCAGCGACACCGGGAGCGCCTCCGCAATCACCCGGGTCACCGGGACGCCCCGAGCCAGGCTGGTGCCCAGGTCGCCCTGCAACAGCGCCCCCAGCCAACGGGCGTACTGCACGGGCACCGGCGCATCCAGCCCCAAGGCCGCCCGCCGCCCGGCCAGCTCCGCCGCCGAGGCAGTGGGCCCCGCCAGCAGCACCGCCGGATCGCCCGGCGCCAGGTGCAGCAGCGCAAAGGTCAGCGTGGCCACCAGCCACAGCAGCAGGAGCGCCTCCAGGGCGCGCACGGCAAGCGATCGCACGCAGGGAGAATGGCCGTGGGACCCTCCCCGTCAACCCTTCCCGGCCCCCGCGTGCGTCCCCGTCCGCATATTCCGGGGATGGCACCGCATCCGGGGGGGCGACGCAGGGGACGATGGCTGGCCGTGGCCGGCGCGGTGCTGGCGGCAGCCTGCGGTGCCCCCGCGCGCCCCGCCGGCGTGGTGGTCATGGCGTCCGGCACCGACCTCGAGTCCGCCAATCCGCTGGTCACCGTCCACCCCCTCTCGCGGCAGCTGCAGCGGCACGCCCTCTTCGTCACGCTGCTGCGCCTGGACGACCAGCTGCAGCCGGTCCCCTACTTCGCGCGGCGCTGGCGCTGGTCCCCCGATCGCACCGCGCTCACGCTGACCGTGTCCCGGGCGCTGCGCTGGCACGACGGCGCGCCCACCACGGCGCACGATGTGGCGTTCACCCTGGACGCCGCGCGCGACCCGGCCCTGGGGTCCCCGCGCGCCGCAGAGCTGGCGCCCGTGGCCGCGGTGCACGCCCCGGACGACAGCACCGTGCAGCTGCGCTTTCACGCCCCGCAGCCCGCGCTCCCCCTGGTCCTCGCGGAGTTGCCGCTGGTGCCGCGTCACCTGCTGGATTCGGTGCCACGCGCCCGGTGGCGCGCGCACCCCTTCAGCGGGGCGCCGGTGGGGAACGGGCCCTTCCGCTTTGCCGGGCGCACCCCGGGACGGCAGTGGCGCTTCGCCCGCTGGGACGCGTTTCCCGTGGAGCTGGGAGGGGCACCGCGGCTGCGCGAACTGGTTATCGCCGTGGTGGACGAAAGCGCCACCAAGTTCGCGGGGTTGGTGAGCGGCGAACTGGACGTGGCCGGCGTGTCCCCCATCATGGCGGCCCTGGTGCGGCGCGACCCCGCCCTCGCCCTGGAGACCCCGCCGGCGCTCTTTTCCACCGTGCTCGCCTTCAACACCACCCGCCCGCCCTTTGACGACCCACGGGTGCGTCGTGCGCTGTCGCTGGCCATCGACCGGCGTCGCCTGGTGCAGGCGGCGGTGGCCGGCTACGGCACCCCGGCCGCCGGCGCCGTCCCCCCAGGGCTCCCCTTTGCCCCGGTGGACACGCCCGTGGTCAACCGCCAGGCCGCACAGGCCCTGCTGGACGCCGCCGGGTGGCGGGTGGTGCCGGGGCGCGCCGTGCGGGAGCGCGCGGG
>JBILKP010000337.1:0-3156 GCA_044376625.1 Gemmatimonas sp.
CGGGTGCCGGGTGCCGGGTGTCGGGTGCCGGGTGCCGGGTCACGGGTCACGGGCGCGGGGTGACGGGTCACGGTGGCACTGCCATCCCGCACGCGGCCAGGCCTACCAATGGGACATGCTCACCGCGAGGAAGCGGGGGGGCTCCATCAACTGCGGCGCACGCCCCTTCCCGTCCGTCGCTCAACCGATCCCGGACCATGCAGCTCCGCGACATCCCCTTCACCACCACCGACTGGTCCCACGTGACGCCCACCGAGCACCCCGGCGAGCGGGGGGTGGCCACCTGGCGCACGCAGCAACACGGGGCGGTGCGCGTGCGCATGGTGACCTACTCGCCGGGGTACCTGGCCGATCACTGGTGCGCCAAGGGGCACATCCTCCTGTGCCTGGACGGCGAGCTGCACACCGAGCTGGCCGACGGGCGCACGGTGGTGCTGCGCCCGGGGATGAGCTACCAGGTGGCCGACGACGCGGCGCCGCACCGCTCGTCGAGTCCGGCCGGCGCCACGCTGTTCATCGTGGATTGAGCCGGGCGGCGCCCGCCGTCAGGTGGGATCCACGCGCAACCGGTCGCGGCGATAGCGCTGCCGGAGCGAGCCCAGCACCCAGGGCGCATGCTTGAGGAGGAACACGATCAGCCGGAAGCGCTTGCCCGGCACGCACACCACGGCCCCCCGCGCAGCCGCCTGCGCGAGGCTGGTGTCCACCACGCGCTCGGCGGACAGCCACGCCCACCCGGGGATCCCCTGCCGCCCCCCGCCCAGACGGTCGTGGAACTCGGTGTACGTGAAACCGGGACAGAGCGCCTGCACGTGGACGCCCGTCCCCTCGAGCTCGGTGGCGAGCGCCTCGCAATACACCCGCTGGTACGCCTTGGTGGCGTTGTAGTTCACGTTGCCGGCCGTGGGGCTCCAGCTGGCCACGCTGGCCACCACGATGATCGTCCCGCGCCGGCGCGCCACCAGCCCCGGGAGGGCCGCCTGCACCAGCGCATGCGTGGCCGTGACGTGCAGGCGCAGCATCCGCTGCTGCCCGTCGGGGTCGGCGGTGAGGATGGTGCCGCGCGTGCCGAACCCCGCGTTGCTCACCACCGTCTCCAGCCGCTCCTCGTGGCGCAGCCGGTGGGCGAGGCGCGCGATGTCCGCCTCGTCGGACAGGTCCGCCGCGAACGGCTCGGCGGCAACCCCGTGCTCCCTGGCCAGGCTGGCGCAGACACCGGCAAGGCGCTCGGCGTCGCGGGCCACCAGCAGCAGGTCATGGCCCTGGGCGGCGAAACGCTGGGCATACACGTGTCCGATGCCCGCCGTGGCACCGGTGATGACCGTGAGGGGGCGTGGGGTAGGCATGCCCCAAAGCTAGCCGCCGGCTCCCGCCGGACCATGGCCCGGCATCCGCCACGGCGAACGGCCCCCCAACGCCCCCAACGCAACCTCACGTCCCCTCACGCTCGCTCACGTCCCCTCGCGCTCGCTCACGCCCCCTCGCGCTCGCTCACGTCCCCTCACGTCCCCTCACGCCCCCTCACGCCCACCGGACACCGGTGCGAAGATTCCCTGTCTCCAACCACCAAGGGCCCCCCATGCTCCAGCTCACCGTCAACGGCACCCCGCGCTCCTTCGACGGCGATCCCACGATGCCGCTGCTCTGGTTCCTCCGCGACGAGCTGGGGCTCACCGGCACCCGCTACGGCTGCGGGATCGCGCAGTGCGGCGCGTGCACGGTGCACGTGAACGGTGCCCCGGTGCGCGCCTGCCAGCGCCGGATGTCCACGCTGGCCGGCGCCACGGTCACCACCATCGAAGGGCTCCACCCCAGCGGCGAGCACCCGCTGCAGGTGGCCTGGCGCCAGGTGGACGTGCCGCAGTGCGGCTTCTGCCAGAGCGGGCAGATCATGCAGGCGGCCACGCTGCTGGCCCGCACCAGGCAGCCCACCGACGCGGACATCGAGGCGGCCATGAATGGCCACCTCTGCCGCTGCGGCACCTACCCGCGCATCCGCGCCGCCATCACGCAGGCCGCCACGCAGATGCGCGCGGCGCAGCCCGGGGAGGGGGCCCCGTGAGCCCCCGCACCCGACTTCCGTGGCTGGGCGCGGGGCAGGGCGCCCCCGCTGCCGAGGGGCTCTCCGCGTCCCCCGCCGACGCAGCGCGCCGCGACTTCCTGAAGCTGCTGGGGCTGGGGGGGCTGGTGCTGTCAGCGGGTGCGCTGGGGGTGCGCCGCCTGGAGGCCCAGGCGCTGGCCGGCCTCGGCGCGGCCGAGCCGTGGGACGCGCACGCGTACATCCGCATCGGTGAGGATGACCTGGTGACGATCATCTGTCACCGCTCGGAGATGGGGCAGGGGATCCGCACCACCATGCCCATGATCATTGCCGACGAGATGGAGGCCGACTGGAGTCGGTGCCGGGTGGAGCAGGCGCTGGGGGACGAGACGCGCTACGGCAGCCAGAACACCGACGGCTCCACCAGCATCCGCGACTTCCTGGACAAGTACCGGCAGGCGGGGGCCACGGCGCGGGCGCTGCTGGAGGATGCGGCGGCGACGCAGTGGGGGGTGCCGGTGGCGGAGGTGACGGCACGGAACGGCGAGGTGGTGCACGCCGCCAGCGGTCGGCGCGTGCGCTTTGGCGCGCTGGTGGCCACGGCGCGCACGCTCGCCATGCCCGCCGCCGGGCGGGTGCGGGTGAAGACCCCCGCCGAGCGCCGGTGGGAAGGGAAGCAGATGCCGGGGATCGACCTGGTGCCGATGACCACGGGCACGGCGGTGTACGGTGCCGACGTGCGGTTGCCGGGGATGCAGGTGGCGGTGATCGCGCGCCCGCCGGTGTGGGGGGGGACGATTGCCACGTTGGATGACAGCGCCGCGAAGGCGGTGCCCGGGGTGCAGCGCATCATCCGCCTCCCCGATGGCACGATGCCGGGCGGGTTCATGCCGTTGGGGGGGGTGGCCGTGGTGGCGCCCAACACGTGGGCGGCCATGCGCGGGCGCGATGCACTGCGCCTCACCTGGAACCACGGGCCCCACGCGGGCTACGACAGCACGGCGTACCAGGCGCAGTTGATGGCAGAGGTGCGCACCTCTGGCCAACCGGGGCGGAACGTGGGGGATGCCGCGGGGGCGCTGGCCGCCGCCGCCACGCGGGTGAGCGCCGAATAC
>JBILKP010000095.1:0-10093 GCA_044376625.1 Gemmatimonas sp.
GGCCGATGTCGCGGAACGCCAGCGTGCGCACCAGCACGGAGTCGTGCGGCAGCAGGGCATCGCCCCGGGCGCCTCCCTGCGCGCCCAGCGCGCCGGGGAGCAGCGCCGCCGCCAGCGCGGCGCGGGAAGCGGCGCCCCACCGGGCGCCAAGGAGACGGGGACGAGGGGAGAACCGGAGGAACATGGCCGTGGGCGGGAAGGAGAGGACGGCGGAACGGGAACGGCGGAGTGGGACCGCGCTCAGCGACGGCGCGGGAGGCTGGTGGGACGCGGGGCGGGCGGCGGCGTGTGCCCCCCGTGCGCCTCGGAATGATCCGGCATGGCATCGCCCCGCGCCAGCGCGAGATGGTGCGCGCCATGGTGGTCGTCCAGCACGAGGAACCCGTGGAACCCGAGCCCCCGCACGCGCGCCACCGCGCGGGCATCCCCGGGGTCGGCCGCCGTGATCACCACGCGCGCGCCGGCCGGGGTCCGTGTGGTGATCACGCGCAGCGCCCCGCCGGCGTTGAGCATGGCGCCATGCGCCGCGGTCATCCGCTGGATGGCCCCCACCGTGGCGCCGCGACCGGTCACCGTGTAGGTCGCCCCCCCGGGCACGACGCGCACGGCCACCTCCGCCTCCACGGTCACCCGGTGCATGTCCACCAGGTGGTCGCGCAGCCGGTCGATGCGCACCCGGCTCCAATCGGTGGCCGGGTCCGCCTCCAGCAGCGCCACCACCTCGGCGATGGCGGCAAAGGGGGCCGACCCCGCCTGCGAGGGGCGCGCCGTCGCGGCCGGCGGCGCCGGGTGCGTCATGCCGGGGGTGTGCACGTGCCCCTGGGCCCGCAGCGTGGGCGCCGGCACGAGGAGGATCGTTGCGCCGGCCAGGGCGACGGCGGCCACGCGGCGGGCGGACGGGGAGGCTGGCATGGAGGTGGCGGGGAGGGAGGGAGGCGAGCGGGGACGCACCCCGCTGGGACCATGGTCGAATGTACCCGCGGGCGGGCGGCCAGCGCCGCCGCTTGACATCCGGCCCCATAGATATAAGTATATTTGTATATGCTTACTCCGATGCATTCCCGTCTTCGCCGCCGCGCGCGGCGCGTGGGCGCCCTCCTCGTGGCCGGCATGGTTGCCGCGCCGCTGGGCGCCCAGGAGCCGCCCCTCTCCCTGGCCCAGGCCCTCCGCGAGGCCGACGCGCAAGCCTTCGGCAATCGCCTGGCCGACGCCCAGATCAAGGCCGAGCGTGCCACCGCGCGCCTCCCCCTGGCCGGCATCCTCCCGGCGGCCCGCGTGGAAGGCGCCCTCGTGCACACCACCGACCCCATCGGCGCCTTCGGCACCCGCCTGCGCCAGCGCGCCATCGGCCCCGCCGACTTCGATCCCGCCCGCCTCAACACCCCCAACGCCATCCGCAACGTGCAGGGCGGGCTCGTCGTGGAGCTCCCCCTCGCCAATGGCGACGCCTGGGCCGGCTGGCGCGCCGCGCAGGCGGGCGTCCGCGCCCGCGAGGCCGCCGGCGACTGGACCCGCACCAGCATCCGTGGCGACGTGGTCCGCGCCTACTACGGCGCCATCCTCGCCCGCGCCGCTGTCGCCACGTGGGAGGAGGCCGAAGCCGCCGCCACCGCCGGCGTGACGCAGGTGGAGGCCATGGTGCGCCAGGAGCTGGTCACCCGCGCCGACGCGCTGCAGGCGCAGGTGCGCGCCAGCGAGGTGCGCGCCCAGCGCCTGGCCGCCCAGCTGGAGGCGTACTCCGCCGCCCGCCAGCTGGCGCTCCTGCTGGGGCGCCGCGACGGCGAGCCCCTCGCCCTCCCCGCCACCCTGCCGGCCGACACCGTGGTGCGCGCCCTGGCGGTGCGCGACACGCTGGCGCCGATCCCCGCCTCGGTCACCACGCGCGGCGACGTGCAGGCCGCGCGCGCCGCCGAGCAGGCCGCCCACGCCGACCGCCTCCGCGCGGGCGTGGCGCGTCTCCCCCGGGTCAACGGCATCGCCCGGATGGACTGGAACGCCCCGGGCACCCCCTTTGCCGGCCGCCCCAACTGGACGGTGGGGGTGATGGCCAGCTGGACGCTGCCGGGGTTCCCGCGGGACCTCGCCGACTGGCAGGGCGCCTCGGCGCGGCAGACCGCCGCCCGCGCCGCCGCCGAGGCCGCCGAGGCCGCGGGCACGGTGGAGACCACCACCGCCCGCCAGGCGATTGCGGTGGCCCTGGAACGCCTGGAGCTGGCCACGCTGGCCGCCACGCAGGCGCGCGAGGCGCAGCGGCTGGTGGGGCGCCGCTACGCCGGCGGACTGGCCACCATCGCCGAGCGCCTGGGCGCTGACGCCACCGCCACCGGGGCCGCGCTGGCCCACGCCGCCGCCCGGCATGCCGTCATCGACGCCCTCGCCACCTACCGCCGCGCCACCGGCGGCGACCCCGCCGACCTGACCCGCCTCGAGGAGGGGCGCTGACATGCCCACGCACCCCACCACGCACCCCACCACGCACCACAGCACGCACCACAGCACGCACCCCACCATGTCCACGCGCACGACCGCGCGCGCCCTGCGCCGCACCGCCCCCCGCCTCGCGGCGGGCACCCTGGCGCTTGCCCTGTTCGCCGCCTGTGGTGGCGGCGACCATGCCACCCCCGCCGGCGGTGCTGCGGCCGGGGCCCTCCCCGGCGCGGTGAACGGCCGCCTCCCCGGCACGCTGCTGACCCTGGCCGACACCACCATCGCCGCCGCCATCGATGCGGCGGGGGTGGCGGAGCCGCTGCGCGAGGCCACGCTGGCCACGCGCCTCATGGGCACCGTGCAGGCCGTCCCGGTGCAGGAAGGCGCCCAGGTGGCGCAGGGGCAGCTGCTGGTGGAGATCGACGCGCGCGACCTGACCGCCAAGGCGGCGCAGGTGGCCGCCGGGATCGCCGAGGCGGAGGCGGTGCAGGCCGAGGCCGCGCGCCACGCCGCGCGCTTCCGCGCCCTATTCGCCGACAGCGCCGCCACCCGCGCGCAGCTGGAGGGCGCCGAGGTGATGCTGACCCGCGCCGAGTCGGGGGTGCGCACGGCGCGCGCCGGCGCGGCAGAGCTGGAGGTATCGCGCGGCTATGCCAGCGTGCGGGCGCCCTTTGCTGGCGTGGTCACCGCGCGCCTCGTGGACCCGGGCGCGCTGGCCGCGCCGGGGATGCCGCTGGTCACCGTGCAGGAGGTGTCCAGCCTGCGCCTGCGCGTCACCGCCGACGGCGCCGTCGTGCGGGCGCTGCGGCGCGGCCAGCGACTGGACGCCACCATCGACGGCGTGCCCGTGACGGCCACCATCGAAGGCATCGTCCCCGCTGGCGCCGGCAACCTGTTTGCCGTGAACGCCCTCGTGGCCAACCCCGGCGGCACGCACCGCGCCGGCAGCACGGCCACCGTGGCACTCCCGCAGGGCACGCGCACCGCCCTCCTGGTCCCCGCCCGCGCCATCGTGCGCGAGGGCGACCTCACCGGGGTGGTGGTGCGCGGCGCCGCCCTGGACGAGCGGCGCTGGGTGCGCCTGGGCCCCGCCCACGGCGCGCTGGTGGAGGTCGTGGCCGGCCTCACCGCCGGTGAGCAGGTGGTGGTCCCGGCCGTCGTCCCCGCCACCGCGCCCGTGGCGCCGGGGCGCGAATGAGCGACGCCCCGCGCCCGCTGGGACTCTCGGGGAAGGTCGCCCGGGCGTTCCTCACCTCCAAGCTCACCCCGCTGGTGACCGTCGCGTCGCTGGTGGTGGGGCTGCTGGGGATGCTGGCCACCCCCCGCGAGGAGGAGCCGCAGATCTCCGTCCCCATGATCGACGTGGTCGCCGCGCTCCCCGGCGCCTCCCCACAGGAGGCCGAGCAGCGGCTGGCACGCCCCATCGAGCAGCGCATGATGGCGCTCCCCGGCGTGGACCACGTGTACAGCATGGCCGGCGACGGCTACGCCATGGTCACCGTCCGCTTCAAGGTGGGGGAGGACCAGGAGCGCAGCATCACGCGCGTGCACGGCGCGCTGGCCGGCGCCGCCGACCAGGCCCCCCCGGGCGCCCTGCCGCCGGTGGTCAAGGCGCACAGCATCGATGACGTCCCCGTGCTCACCCTCACCCTGCACGGCGGCGGCACCGACGCCAACATCCTGCGGCAGCTGGCCGCGCACCTGGAGGAGGAGGTGCGCACGGTCCCCGAGGTGGCCGAGACGTTCATCACCGGCGGCACGCCGCGGCAGCTGCGCGTGCTGCTGGACCCGGCGCGCCTGGCCGCCGCCGGCGTCTCCCCCGGCGAGGTGCTGCAGGCGCTGCGTGGCGCCAACGCGCGCCTCGATGCCGGCGAGCTGACGCAGGGGAACCAGGTGCTGCGCATCCATGCCGGCGCGCCGCTGGTCACCGCCCGCGATGCCGGCAGCGTGGTGGTGGCCAGCCGGCGCGGCGCGCCGGTGTACCTGCGCGCCGTGGCCGACGTGCGCGAGGACTTCGGCGAGGTGGACCGCTACGTGACGCACCGTGCGGGGACGCAGCCCCCCGAGCCCGCGGTTACGCTGGCCGTGGCCAAGCGCAAGGGCGCCAACGCCACCGACGTCACGCACGCGGTGCGGCAGCGCGTGGAGGCGGCCAAGGGGCGCCTCCTCCCCCCTGGCGTCGAGGTGACGGTCACCCGCGACTACGGCGAGACCGCCGCCGAGAAGGCGGACGAGCTCATCCTGCACCTGCTTATCGCCACGCTCTCGGTCACCGCGCTGGTGTGGCTGGTGCTGGGGTGGCGCGAGGCGGTGGTGGTGCTGGTGGCGGTACCGGTCACTTTGGCCCTCACCCTGTTCACGTACTACGCGCTGGGGTACACCCTCAACCGCATCACCCTCTTCGCGCTCATCTTCTCCATCGGCATCCTGGTGGACGACGCCATCGTGGTGGTGGAGAACATCTACCGCCACCTGGTCATGGGCGACCGGCCGGCCGACGTGGCGGCGGTGGACGCCGTGGACGAGGTGGGGAACCCCACCATCCTGGCCACCTTCACGGTCATTGCCGCCATCCTCCCCATGGCGTTCGTGAGCGGCATGATGGGCCCCTACATGCGCCCCATCCCGGTGGGCGCGTCGGTGGCCATGCTGGCGTCGCTGGCGGTGGCGTTCATCGTCACGCCGTACCTGGCGTACCGGCTGCTGCGCGGGCACGTGGGCGCCCACCATGGCTCCGCGGCGCACCCCCCCGAGGAGGGGGGCGCGGTGGACCGCTTCTACCGCCGCCTCATGCGCCCGCTGCTTCGCTCGCGTCGCAACCGGCGCGCGCTGTACGGTGGCACGCTGGCGCTGCTGGCGGGGAGCGTGGCGCTGGTGGGGCTCCGCGCGGTGCAGGTGAAGATGCTCCCCTTCGACAACAAGAGCGAGTTCCAGGTGGTGCTGGACCTCCCCGAGGGGACACCGCTGGAGGTGACGCACCAGGCGGCCGCCGAGGTCGCGGCGTACCTGGGGACGGTGGAGGAGGTGGTGAGCACGCAGGTGTACGCCGGCACCGCCGCCCCCTTCAACTTCAATGGGCTGGTGCGCCACTACTTCCTGCGCAGCGGCAGCAACGTGGCCGACGTGCAGGTGAACCTCCGTCCCAAGGGGGAGCGGTCGCGGCAGAGCCACGCCATCGCCGTGGCGGTACGCCCGGGCGTGGACTCGGTGGCGCGGCGCTTCGGCGCCTCGGCCAAGGTGGCGGAGATCCCCCCGGGGCCGCCGGTGCTCTCCACGCTGGTGGCCGAGGTATACGCCGCCGACGACAGCACGCGCCTGGCGGCGGCCACGGCGGTGAAGGCGGTGTTCGAGCGCACCCCCGGCGTGGTGGACGTGGACTGGACGGTGGAGGCCCCGCAGGGGACGCGCACCTTCCGCGTGGACCGCGTGCGCGCCGCCGAGGCCGGCGCCAGCGTGGAGCAGGTCACGCAGCTGCTGTATCTCGCGCTCTCCGGCGCCCCCGCGGGGGTGGCGGCGTGGCCCGCCGCCCGCGAGACGCCGGCCATCGTGGCGCGCCTCCCGCTGGACAAGCGCGGCAGCGTGGAGGCGCTGCTGGCACTCCCCGTGGCCACCGCCCAAGGGCCGCAGCCGCTGGGACGCTTCGTGACCGTGGTGAGCGGCACCCGCGAGCCGGGGCGCGTGCGCAAGGACCTGCGCCCCGCCATCTACGTCACCGGCGATGTGGCGCGCGAGGTGGAGGCCCCGGTGTACGCCATCCTGGCCATGAACCGCGACCTGGACACGCTGCGCATCGCCGGCGCCGCCATCGCCCGCTACAACGCGGTGCCCCCCGCCTCGGCCACCGAGACGGCGGTCAAGTGGGACGGCGAGTGGCAGGTGACCATCGAGGTGTTCCGCGACCTGGGGATCGCCTTCGCCGTGGTGCTGCTGCTGATCTACGTGCTGGTGGTGGGGTGGTTCGGCAGCTTCACCATCCCGCTGGTCATCATGGCCCCCATCCCCCTCACGCTGGTGGGGATCCTCCCCGGGCACGCGCTGGGCGGCGCGTTCTTCACCGCCACCAGCATGATCGGGATGATCGCGCTGGCGGGGATCATCGTGCGCAACTCGATCCTGCTGGTGGATTTCATCCAGCTGGAGCAGGCGCGCGGCCGCGCGCTCACCGACGCGGTGCTCGAGGCGGGAGCCGTTCGGTTCCGCCCCATCGCCCTCACGGCGGCCGCCGTGGTGGTGGGCGGGGCGGTGATGGTGCTGGACCCGATCTTCCAGGGGCTCGCCGTGGCGCTCATCAGCGGCGCGGTGGTGGCCACGCTCCTCACCATGGTGCTGGTGCCCCTGCTCTACTGGGAACTCCAACGGACGGAGGATGACGTCGATGTGTCCTGATGCGCTGATTCGCCGGATTGCCGGCGTGTTCGTGATGGCCTCGGTGGCGCTGGGGTGGTGGGTGCACCCCGGGTTCCTGGCCTTCACCGCCTTCGTGGGGATGAACCTGTTCCAGTCCAGCCTCACGGGCTTCTGCCCGCTGGAGCGGGTGCTGGGGCGGCTGGGGGTGGCGGGGTGCACCCCCTGCCAGGCGCCCCCGCGCGCTACCCCCCGCGGATGACCTTGCGGCGGGCGGACAGCTCCCCCTCCAGCCGCCCGCACACCAGGTCGCACAGCTTGAGCACGTCCTCGTCGGCCAGGGAGTAGCGCACGTACACGCCGTCGCGCTCCCGGGCCACGAGGCCGTTGGCGTGCAGGATGGCCAGGTGGCGCGACACGTTCGCCTGCCCCATGCCGGAGACGGCCACCAGCTCGCTCACGGTCAGGGGGCCGCCCCGCAGCGCCTGCAGGAGGCACAGCCGCGCCTGGTCGCTGAGCGCCTTGAAGCGGTCGGCCACCAGGGCCAGCAGTTCGGGGCGCATCGGCTTCGATGCCATGACCTCCCTCCGGGGAGCCAGGTAGCGTGGTTGAATATGCGTATATTCAAATATATAAGGCCCGATTTGCCCGGGGAGGGGCCCCGCCGCAGCTTTCGGGGGTCCGTTCCCCCTCACTCCTCCCGTGCCATGCGCCTGACGTCGCTCCGTCTCCGCTCCCTCCGCCCCGCGCCGCGCGCGGCGGTCGGGACCCTCCTCCTCCTGGCGCCGGGCGCGCTCCCGGCGCAGGCGCGTGTAGTCACCGCCGCCGACTACGCCCGCGCCGAGCGCTTCCTGGCGTTCAACACCACGCCCCTGGTGGCCAACACCGGCGTGGTGCCCGCGTGGCTTCCCGACGGCCGCTTCACCTACCGCGTGCGCCGCGCCGACGGCACCTCGCCGCTGATGCTGGTGGACCCGGCCAAGGGCACCAAGGTGGACTGCGCCGTCACCCCCAACGCCTGTCCGCCGGCACCGGCCGCCCCCGCCGCGGCGGGGCGCCGCCCCGCCGGGCAGCCCCCGGAGGTGCTCTCCCCCGACGGCACCCGCGCGGTGTTCATCCGCAACCACAACCTGTGGGTGCGCGAGGTGGCCACCAACGCAACGCGCCAGCTCACCACCGACGGGGTGGAGGACTTCGGGTACGCCACCGACAACGCCGGGTGGGTCCACTCCGACCGCCCCATCGTCCTCTGGTCCCCCGACTCGCGGAAGATCGCCACCTTCCAGCAGGACCAGCGCCAGGTGGGGGAGATGTACCTGGTGCGCACCAAGGTGGGGCACCCGGAGCTGCTGCGGTGGAAGTACCCGCTCCCCGGCGACAGCGTCATCCCGGTGATCCACCGCGTGGTCGTCGACCTCTCCGGCGCCGCCCCGCAGGTGGTGCGCTTCCGCATGCCCCCCGACGAGCACCGCAGCTCGGTGTGCGACCACATCAGCTGCGGCGGCAAGCTGGCCGACACCGAGTGGTTCCCCGATGGCAGCCACGTGGCGTTCCTGTCGAACGCGCGCGATCACAAGGTGGCCACGCTGCGCGTGGCCAACGCCACCACTGGTGCGGTGCGCGACGTGCTCACCGAGCGGGTGGCCACGCAGTTCGAGAGCGGGGACGGCGAGCAGAACTGGCGCATCCTCCCGGCCAGCAACGAGCTGGTCTGGTTCTCCGAGCGCTCCGACTGGGGGCAGCTGTACCTGGTCGACCTGGCCACCGGGGCGCTGAAGCAGCCGATCACCACCGGCCAGGGGACGGTGCTGTCGGTGGAGCGCATCGACCAGAAGAGCCGCACCCTGTGGTTCACCGCCGCCGGCCGGGAGCCGGGGCGCGACCCGTACTTCACGCACCTCTACCGCGTGGGGCTGGACGGCAAGGGGCTCACCCTGCTCACCCCCGAGGACGGCGACCACCGCACCACGCTCTCCCCCGACGGGCGCGTGTTCGTGGACAGCTGGTCGCGCCCCGACGCGCCGCAGGTGGCCGTGCTGCGCGACGCGCGCAGCGGGAAGCTGATCGCCACGCTGGAGCAGGGGGACATCGGGCGCCTGCTGGCCACCGGCTGGAAGCCCCCCACCCGCATCACGGTCAAGGACCGCAACGGGAAGTGGGACCTGCACGGGCTCATGTGGACCCCCACCATGCTCGACTCCACCAGGAAGTACCCCATCATCAACTACATCTACCCCGGGCCGCAGGGGGGCTCGGTGGGGAGCCGGCAGTTCACGGCGGCCACGCGCGACAACCAGGCGCTGGCCGAGTTGGGGTTCATCGTGGTGGCCATCGACGGCACCGGGAACCCCACCCGCTCCAAGTCGTTCCATGACGCCTACTACGGCCGCCTGGGGGACAACACCCTCCCCGACCAGGTGGCGGGGATGCAGCAGCTCGCGCAGCGCTACCCGTTCATCGACCTCGACCGGGTGGGGATCTGGGGGCACTCGGGCGGGGGCTTTGCCACCGCGGGCGCCATGTTCCGCTACCCCGACTTCTTCAAGGTGGGGATCAGCGAGTCGGGGAACCACGACAACCGCAACTACGAGGACGACTGGGGCGAGCGCTACCACGGCCTGCTGGTGCGCTCCGGCGCCACCGACAACTACGAGGCCGAGGCCAACCAGGTGCTGGCGAAGAACCTCAAGGGGAAGCTGCTGCTGGCGCACGGTACGCTGGACGACAACGTGCCCCCCGACAACACCCTCCTGGTGGTGGACGCGCTCATCAAGGCCGGGAAGGACTTCGACCTGCTGATGATCCCCAACGCGGCGCACGGCTTCGGCGCGGCGTCCAACTACATGATGCGCCGGCGCTGGGACTACTTCGTGCAGCACCTGCTGGGCGCCACGCCCCCCAAGGAGTACGTGATCGGCCCCAAGTGAGCAGGCGCGGCGGCGCGGCGGGGTTTTCGGCTACCCCTGCCGCGCCGCCACCGCCAGGGCAATCCACCCGGCAATGAAGCACACCCCGCCCAGCGGGGTGATGGCCCCCAGGGCGCGCACGCCGGTGAAGGTCATGGCATACAGGGAGCCGGAGAACAGCACCGTGCCGGCCACGAACAGCCACCCGGCCGCCGAGGCGGGGGTGCCGGGCCACCGCTGCGCCACCCACGCCGCGGCAATCAGTGCCAGCGCGTGGTACATCTGGTAGCGAGCCCCCGTCTCGAACACCTCCAGCATCCGCGGCTCCAGCCGCGCGCGCAGGGCATGGGCGCCAAAGGCCCCCGCCGCCACACCAATGGCACCCGACAGGGCGCCCAGGGTCAGGAAAAGTCGGT
>JBILKP010000096.1:0-10081 GCA_044376625.1 Gemmatimonas sp.
GCGCCGAAGACGCCGGTGGCCACGGCCGGCGCGAAGTACAGCCACATGCAGAAGAGCCCCAGCCAGGTGGCCACCTGCACCAGCGCCAGGCGGCGCATCACCAGCGGCATGGTGCGGACGGCCTGCGCGATGGCACGGGCCCCGGCGGCGAGCCCCGCGGTGGCCGCCGTCTCGCGCCGGAAGGCTGCGAGGTCGGCGGGGGGGCGCTCGCGCGTGGTGACCACGGTGACCAGCACGGCGCCCAGGAACGCCGCCGCCCCCAGGTAGAACGACAGGCGGATGGTGGTGGGGATGGCGCCCGTGCCGCTGTTGACCACGCCCAGCCAGTTGGTGAGGATCCACGGCAGCGCGGAGGCGACCACCGCCCCCACGCCGATGAAGAAGCTCTGCATCGCGAAGCCGCGGGCGCGCTCCGTCGGCGGCAGGAGGTCGGCCACGAAGGCACGGAACGGCTCCATGGCGATGTTGATGGACGCGTCCAGGATCCACAGCAGCCCGGCGGCCATCCACAGCGCGCTGCTGGAGGGCATGGCGAGGAGCGCCAGCGAGCTGAGGATCGCGCCCACGAGGAAGTAGGGGCGCCGGCGGCCCAGCACGGGGTGCCAGGTGCGGTCGCTCAGGTGCCCCACGATGGGCTGCACCACCAGCCCGGTGAGCGGGGCCGCGAGCCACAGCAGCGGGATCTGCTCCGGCGTGGCGCCCAGGTACTCGTAGATGGCGCTCATGTTGGCCATCTGGAGCCCCCATCCGAACTGGATCCCCAGGAAGCCGAAGCTCATGGTCCAGAGGGCGCCCCACGGGGTGCGGGGGGAGGCGGCAGGGGTGGAGGTCATCGCTCGTAGGTGGCGGTGAGGGCGCGCAGGCGGGCGGTGAGGCGGGGAGGGACGGCGTCCCAGTGGAAGCGGAACCCCCAGTTCCCCTGCTGGCGGCCGGGGAGGTTCATGCGGGCCGACGGCCCGAGCCCCAGGATGTCCTGCATGGGCACCAGCACGGTGTCGGCCACCGACGCCATGGCCGTGCGGATGAGCGTCCAGTGGATGTCGTGGCCGTCGGTGGCCAGGTAGCGGCGGGCGAAGGCCTTCTCGCGCGCCACCGCCTCGGGCGGGCGGGTGGAGTCGCCGGCGCCCCCGGAGCGCCACCACCCCACGGTGGTGTCGTTGTCGTGCGTCCCCGTGTACACCACCAGGTCGCGCGCATGGCGGTGGGGGAGGAAGTTGGAGTCCTGCCCGTCGAAGGCGAACTGCAGGATGGCCATCCCCGGATACCCGAAGCGGGCGCGGAGCGCCTCCACCCCGGGGGTGATCAGCCCCAGGTTCTCGGCGACAATGGGGAGGGGGCCCAGCGCGTCGGTGAGCGCGTCGAAGAGCGCGGCCCCGGGGCCGGGGTGCCACTGGCCGTGCACGGCGGTGGCGTGGTCGCCAGGGACCGCCCAGTACGCCTCGAAGCCGCGGAAGTGATCCAGGCGGACCAGGTCGAAGTGCCGCAGCGCGGCGCGCACGCGGTCGATCCACCAGGCGTAGCCGGTGGCGGCCAGCTGTTCCCAATCGTACAGCGGGTTCCCCCACAGCTGCCCGGTGGCGCTGAAGTAGTCGGGGGGCACGCCCGCCTGCAGGCGGAGCGAGCCGTCGTGGTGCAGGAGAAAGAGCGCGCGGTGGGCCCAGACGTCGGCGGAGTCGTGGGCGACGTAGATGGGGAGGTCGCCCATGAGGCGCACCCCCAGGCGGCGGCAGTGGTCGCGCAGCGCCCCGAACTGGCGGGCGAACTCGCGCTGTTCCTTGTACGTGCGGGTGATGGCCGGCCGCAGGGCGTCACGCCACCGGGCCAGGGCGTCCGGGTCGCGCTGCGCGGCGCCGGGCTCCCAGGCGGTCCAGGGGGCGCCGCCGTGCGCCCCCTTGAGCGCCATGAACAGGGCGTAGTCGGGGAGCCATCCGCCCTCGGCCTCCACGAAGCGCGCCAGCTGGTCGTCGTCGGGGAGCGTGTCCAGCCAGGCGTCCAGCGCGGCGCGCTTGGCGGGGATGACGCGCCCGAAGTCCACCGGCGCGGTCGGGGCGTCGCCGTCGAAGCCGGGGACATGGAGCAGCAGCGGATTCCCCGCGAAGGCGGAGAAGCACTGGTAGGGGGAGTCGCCGTAGCCGGTGGGTCCGAGGGGGAGCACCTGCCAGAGGCGGAGCCCGGCGTCGGCACACCACTGGGCAAAGCGATGGGCCTCGGGGCCCAGGTCACCGATGCCGCCGGGGGAGGGGAGCGAGGTGGGATGGAGGAGGACGCCGGCGGCGCGGGGGAAGGCCATGGGTCGGGAAAGTCGCGAGGGGACCGGGGGCGCGCCAGCGGACTCTGTGTTTCGGACCGCTGGTGCAACCACCGGTTGGGGTGAAGCGCCGGGCGGTCGGGACCAACGGCTGGAAAAGCGGGGCGGCGGGCGTCATCAAATCTTGACAGGCTGTGTGCACCGGTGTTGCGTGTGGCTCGCAGCACACGGCTGAGGTCCCCACCGGCGTGGGGCCCGCCGCGCGCCTTGGCACCGCCGCCCCCGGACTTCCGGGGGCGGGGCACCACGCGGGGCCCCGGACTGGCCGGGGTCCCGGCAGACACGCCCACGGAGGCATGGCTTTTATGGCAGGGAAATTCCGCTGGTTGGCTGCGGCAGTCCTCGGACTGTGCGCGGCGGCGGGGCACCTCGAGGCCCAGGGGACCGGGCGCATCTCCGGCCGGGTCATCGACTCGGCCTCCACCGGCATCCTGGCCAACGCCGCCGTGTCCGTGGTGGGGGCGCCGGGGGGGACGTACACGCGCGCCGACGGCGGCTTCCTCCTGTCGGCGGTGCCGGCGGGGAGCGTGCGGCTGCGCGTGGCGCGCATCGGGTACGCGGCCAAGGAGGTGGCGGTGACGGTGGTGGCCGGGCAGACGGCCTCCGTCGAGGTGGCGCTGTCGGCGATCGCGGCGCAGCTGACCAGCGTGGTGACCATCGGGTACGGGCAGCAGCGGCGCGAGGCGATCACCGGCGCGGTGGCCACCGTGAAGGGGGCCGACGCCAACGTGGGGGTGATCCCCAACGCGACGGGGCTGCTGACGGGCCGCGTGGCGGGCGTGAACGTGATCACCAACAACGGCGAGCCGGGGGCGGGGGCGCAGATCCGCATCCGCGGCGGCACGTCGATCAGCGCGTCCAACGACCCGCTGTACGTGATTGACGGGGTGCCCATCCAGAACGACCAGACCGAGGCCTCGGGCTTCGGGATCGGCGGCGGGGCGGCGCTGGCGCGCAACCCGCTCAACATGCTCAACCCGGCCGACATCGTGAACATCACGGTGCTGAAGGACGCCTCGGCCACGGCCATCTACGGCTCGCGCGGCGCCAACGGCGTGGTGCTGATCGAGACCAAGCGCGGCGCGGCGGGCGTCTCCACGGTGGAGTACGAGTCGTTCATGGCGCTGTCGGCGCCGTCCAGCACGCTCAACTTCCTCTCGGGGAGCGAGTACCGCACGTTCGTGCAGCAGCAGGTGGCGGCCGGCAAGCTCAACGCCAGCGCGCAGCAGGCGCTCGGCACGGCCAACACCAACTGGGAGGACGAGCTGACGCGGCGCAGCACGACGGTGAACCACAACCTGTCGTTCTCGGGCGGCACCAGCCAGACGCAGTACCGCGCCTCGTTCAACTACCTGAACCAGGCCGGCGTGGTGGTCGCCAACGGCTTCCGCCGCTTCCAGGGGCGCTTCAACGCCAACCACCAGGCGCTGGACGGCAAGCTGCGGCTGGCGTTCAACATGACGTCGTCCAAGGTGGACAACGACTACCTCCCCTTCGAGAACACCGGCGGCTTCGAGGGGGGCGTGTTCACCAACATGGCGGTGTTCAACCCGACCTTCCCGGTGACCACCACCAAGGACGGGATCACCTCGTTCTACGAGATCGGGCCGGGGCGGCAGTCGGTGCGCAACCCGGTGGCGCTGGCGGAGCAGATCGCCGACGTGGCGACCTCCAACCGCACGCTGGGGAACATCCAGGCCACCTACAGCTTCACCGACTACCTGACGGCCTCGCTCAACGTGGGGACGGACCGGGCCAACAGCATCCGCCGCTACTACCTGCCGCGCAGCAGCCCGGTGGGCGCGGAGTTCAACGGCCTCGCGCAGCAGACCGCGCGCAACCTCGGCAACAACACCCTGCAGTCGCTGGTCACCTTCGCCCCGCGCCTCTCCGACGCGCAGGAGCTCGAGGTGGTGGGCGGCTACGAGTACTCCGACTTCGACAACGGCGAGTTCGGGGCGCAGGGGCGCAACTTCATCACCGACGCGTTCAGCTTCAACAACCTGGGCGGCGGCGGCACGCTGCAGCCGCCGTTCTCCTGGCGCGAGCAGAGCCGCCTGGTGTCGTTCTTCGGGCGCGCCAACTGGAGCTGGAAGGACCGCTACTTCGTCACCGGCGTGATCCGCCGCGACGGCTCGTCGCGCTTCGGCGCGGGGAACAAGTGGGCCACCTTCCCCGCCGTGTCCGCCGGCTGGAAGGTGTCCGACGAGGCGTGGATGGCCGGCAAGGGCTTCTCCAACCTCCGCCTGCGCGCCGGCTACGGGCTGCAGGGGAACCAGGCCGTGTCGCCGTACGCGTCGCTCATCCTGCTGGAGCCCAACAACGGCGCCCGCTACCCCTTCGGCGGCACCGTCTACACGGGCGTGGTCCCCACGCGCAACGAGAACCCCGCGCTCAAGTGGGAGCAGACGGCGCAGTACAACCTGGCCGCCGACTTCGGCTTCCAGGACAACAAGTACACCGGCTCCATCGAGTGGTACCGGAAGAACACCTCCGACCTGCTGCTGACCGTGGCGGTGCCGCAGCCGGCGCCCGTGTCCAGCCGCCTGGAGAACGTGGGCAGCCTGCACAACACGGGGCTCGAGGCCACCTTCGACGCCCAGCTGCTCAACTCCAAGACCACCACCTTCTCCACCGGGCTGGTGTTCTCCATCGAGCGCAACACGGTGGACGACCTGGGCGGGCGCTCGTTCATCCCCACCAGCGGCGTGAGCGGGCAGGGGCAGTCGGGGCAGCTGTCGCAGCGCATCATCCCCGGCAAGCCGCTGGGCACCTTCTGGGGCCCCCAGTTCGCGGGGATCAACGCGCAGGGGAAGCAGACCTTCAACAACTACAAGGTCACCCGCGACGCCACCGGCCGCGAGACGAGCCGCGCGCTGGACGGCACCACCACGTCCCCCGACGGCGATGACGCCATGGTCATCGGCAACGCCAACCCGGCGTTCAGCGTGGGGTGGCGCGGCAGCCTCAAGCGCGGCCGGTGGGACGCCAGCTACCTGATGCGCGGCGAGTTCGGCCGCGACGTGTTCAACAACACGGCGCTGGTCTACTCCACGCAGTCGGCCGTGCTGCAGGGGCGCAACTTCCTCCGCACCGCCCTGGACCAGAAGGACGCGCTCACCGAGCCCGCCATCTACTCCAGCCGCTGGATCGAGGACGGCAGCTTCATCCGCCTGCAGAACGTGTCCGTGGGCTACACCTTCAAGGTGCCCTTCAGCGGGTCCGATGCCCGGGTGTACCTGTCCGGCGACAACCTGCTGCTGATCACCACCTACACCGGCTACGATCCCGAGGTGTTCGTCGACGCCGGCCTGGCCTCCCGCGGCACCGACTACCTCGTCTATCCCCGCGCCCGGACGTTCACGTCGGGGCTCCGCCTCCAGTTCTGATCCACCGGGAACCCTCATGACCACCACCAAGATGCAGCGGCTGTGGCGCGCGGGCCGGGGGCGCGTGGCGCTCCTCGGCGCCGCGGCGCTCCTCGCGGTCCCCGGGTGCACGGACCTCACGGAGACCCCCGTGAGCGCCATCACCCCGGGCAACTTCTTCCGCAACGCCGACGAGGTGATCGGCGGCGTGGCCTCGGTGTATGCCGGGCTCCGCGGCACCATGTGGGGCTACTACAACATCTCGCAGGTGACCACCGACGAGAACGTGGTCCCCACCCGCGGCTCCGACTGGTTCGACAACGGCCGCTGGCTCGACCTGCACCGCCAGGCGTGGACCCCCACGTCGGGCGCCGGGCTCGAGGACATCGGCGGGATGTGGAACGACCTCTTCGGGGGCGTGGCCCGCGCCAACGTGGTGCTCTCGGCGCTCGAGACCACCGACGTCCCCAACAAGGCCACGATCGTGGCCGAGATGAAGGCGCTGCGCGCCTTCTACTACTACCTCCTGATGGACATGTTCGGCGGCGTGCCGATCGTGACCACCACCGAGGTGAAGCCCCGCGAGCAGGCCACGCGCGCGCAGGTGTTCGCCTTCATCGAGAAGGAGCTCACCGACGCCCGCGCGGGGCTCCCCGACGCGTGGCCGGCCGAGTCGTACGGCCGCCTCACCAAGTCGGCGGCCGACGCGATCCTGGCCAACATGTACCTGAACGCGCGGGTGTTCACCGGCACGGTCACCACCTCAGGGCTCACGGCCGGCACGGCCAAGTGGACCGAGGCGGTCGCCGCCGCCGACCGCGTCATCAACTCGGGGCGCTTCTCGCTGTCGGCCAACTGGCGCAGCAACTTCGCCTTCGACAACGCGTCGTCGCGCGAGAACATCATGGTGGTCCGCCACCGCGCCCAGGACGGGCTGGGGCTCACCTTCGTGATGCGCATGGGGCACTACAACAGCTTCAGCCCCTCGCCCTGGAACGGCTTCGCCACCCTGTCCGACACGTACTACTCGTTCGACCAGGACGACCCGCGCCGCGGCGTCTTCCTCGTGGGGCCGCAGGTGGAGCTCACCACCGGGCAGCCCGTCAAGGACCGCTCGGGGAACCCGCTGGTGTTCACCCCCGAGATCCGCGACATCACGCAGGCCACCGAGGGGGAGGGGGCGCGCATCTACAAGTACACGCTCGACCCCAACCGCCAGGGTGGCGAGAACGGGAATGACTACGTGTACTTCCGCCTGGCCGAGATGCTCATGGTCAAGGCGGAGGCCCAGAACGAGCTGGGGCAGACGGCGGCGGCCATCGCCCTCCTGAACCAGATCCGCACCCGCGCCGGCCTCCCGGCGGCCAAGCTGCTCAGCACCTCGCTGACGCAGGCCCAGGTGCGCGACGCGATCTACCGCGAGCGCCTCTTCGAGTTCATCGGCGAGGCCAAGCGCCGGCAGGACATGATCCGCTTCGGCACCTACACCACGGCGCGGCAGTTCAACACCACCGCCCGTGCGCCGTTCCGGATCCTCATGCCGATCCCGCAGAACCAGATCGAGACCAACCCGCTCCTCAAGCAGAACCCCGGCTACTGAGCCGGCGTCCGGCGGCGTCCGCGGCCTGCGTCCCCACGGGGGCGCAGGCCGCGCGGCGTTGCCCCCTCCGCAGCGCGCCCGCCGCATCGCCGCCCGGCGGGGCGCCCCTTGGTGCGGACCGTCCGCCCGCTGATCTTTCCCCCATGGCGCCGCCTCTTTCCTCCCGCGCGCTCGCCCCCCGCGCCGTGCTCCGGCCGTGTGTGGCAGCCCTCGCGCTAGCCGTCGCCTGCGACCGCCCCGCCGACGCCCCCCGCGCGCCCCTGCCGCCGCCGGGCGCCACGCTCTTCACGCGCCTCCCGGCCGCCGCCACCGGCATCCGCTTCGCCAACCGCGTCACCGACACCCCCGAGCGCAACGTCTTCACCTACCGCAACCACTACAACGGCGGCGGCGTGGCCATCGGCGACCTCAGCGGCGACGGCCTCCCCGAGGTGGTGCTCTCGTCCAACGAGGGGGGCGTCACGCTCTACCTCAACCTGGGCGGCTTCCGCTTCCGCGATGTCACCCGGGAGGCCGGGCTGGCCGCGCGCGCGCCCTGGACCACCGGTGTGCTGCTGGCCGACCTCACCGGCGACGGGCGGCTGGACCTGTACGTGAGCCGCGCCGGGAGCGGCGAACCCGCCACCCGCGCCAACGCGCTCTTCGTGCACCAGGGGGTACAGGGCGGCGTGCCGCGCTTCACCGACGGCGCGCGCGCCCTCGGCATCGCCGACGAGGGGTGGTCCACGCAGGCCGCCGTGCTGGACTACGACCGCGACGGCGACCTGGACCTGTTCGTGGTCAACAACTCGCCGCGCCCCGTCACCTCCTTTGGCACCCGCAACCGCCGCGACACCCGTCACCCGCACGCCGGCCACCACCTGTACCGCAACGACGGCGGCCGCTTCGCCGACGTGAGCGCCGCCGCGGGCATCCACGGCCCCGAGATGGCCTTCGGGCTGGGCGTGGGCGTGGGCGACGTCAACCGCGACGGCTGGCCCGACCTGTACGTCGCCAACGACTTCTTCGAGCGCGACTACCTCTACGTCAACCGCGGCGACGGCACCTTCGACGAGTCGCTCGACCGCCGCGCCCCCGTCCTCAGCTACTTCTCCATGGGGATGGACATCGGCGACGTGGACAACGACGGCTGGCCCGAGCTGGTCACCACCGACATGATGCCCGCCGACGAGCGGCGCCTCAAGACGACCGCGATGTTCGAGGGGTGGGACGTCTACCAGGCGAAGGTGCGTGACGGCTACCACCACCAGCTCATGCGGAACATGCTGCAGCGGAACAACCGCGACGGCACCTTCACCGACGTGGGCTACCTGGCCGGCGTGGCCGAGACCGACTGGAGCTGGAGCGCGCTGCTGGTGGACCTCGACCTGGACGGGCGCAAGGACCTGTACGTGACCAACGGCCTGGCCCGCGATGTCACCTCGCAGGACTACGTCGCCTTCCTCGCCGATCGCCAGACGATGGAGGCCGAGCGGCAGCGCCGCCGGGTGGACTTCCTGCGCCTGGTCAACGCCATGGCGGTGACCCCCATCCCCAATGCCGCCTTCCGCAACAGCGGCGACTTCCGCTTCACCGACGCGGCCGCGGCGTGGGGGCTGGCGGTCCCCTCCATCTCCAGCGGCGCCGCCTGGGGCGACCTGGACGGCGACGGCGCCCCCGACCTGGTGGTGAACAACACCAACGCCGAGGCGATGGTGTTCCGCAACGACGCGCGCGCCCGCCCGGAGCCGCCCCACGCCCTCCCCGTGCGCCTGCGCGGCGCCGGCGCCAATCCGTTCGCGGTGGGGGCGCACGTGGCGGTCCATGCCGGCGGCACGGTGCAGGTGCAGGAGCTGTACCCCTCGCGCGGCTTCCAGTCGTCGGTGGACTACACGCTCCCCTTCGGGCTGGGCGCGTCGCGCGCCGCCGACTCGGTGGTGGTGACCTGGCCCGACGGCCGCACCACCGTGCGCACCGGCGTCCCCGCCGACACGGTGCTCACCGTCACGCTGGGCGACGACGCGCGCCCCGCCGCCACGGTGGCGCGGCCGGCGGCCCCGCGCCCGTGGCTGGCGGTGGCCGACTCCCTTCCGGCGCCGCACGCGGAGAACGACTTCGTCGACTTCGACCGCGAGCGGCTGATCCCGCACATGCTTTCCACCGAGGGCCCCGCGCTGGCGGTGGCCGACGTGGACGGCGACGGCCTGGACGACGCGTACCTGGGCGGCGCCAAGGACCAGCCCGGGCGCCTCCTGCGGCAGCAGCGCGACGGGCGCTTCATCGCCGACAGCGCCCCCTTCCTCGCCGACGCCGCCAGCGAGGACGTGGGGGCCCTCTTCCTCGACGTCGACCGCGACGGCGACCGCGACCTGCTGGTGGTGAGCGGCGGCAACGAGTACAGCGACGAGAGCCCCGCGCTGCAGGACCGCCTGTATCGCAACGACGGACGCGGGCGCTTCACGCGCGACGCCGCCGCCCTCCCCGCCGACTCCGTGAGCGGCAGCCGCGTGGCCGCCGCCGACGTGGACGGCGACGGCGACCTGGACCTGGTGGTGGGCGGGCGCAGCGTCCCCTGGAAGTACGGGCTGTCGCCGCGCACCGCGCTGCTGCGCAACGACGGGCGCGGCCGCTTTGCCGACGTGACGGCCACGCTCGCCCCGGCCCTGGCCGAGGTGGGGATGGTCACCGACCTCCTGTTTACCGACCTGGACGGCGACGCACGCCCCGACCTGCTGCTGGTGGGGGAGTGGATGCCCGTGACCGCCTTCCGCAACGCCGGCGGCGGTCGGCTGGTCCCCATGCCCCTCCCCGGGCTCGAGGCCAGCG
>JBILKP010000338.1:0-3138 GCA_044376625.1 Gemmatimonas sp.
GCTTCGTTCCCCACGGGGAGCGTGGCCTCCACCCCCACGGCCATGGCCGGGAGCGCCGTCTCCACGTTCAGCATGTGGAGCAGCGCCACCTCCACGCCCCCCAGCGCCAGCGCGCCGGCGGGCGCGCGGCCCCCCGGCGCGGGCGCCTCGCGCCGCTGCAGCGGGAACCCCACCTCGAACTGGGTGCGGTTGGCAAACCCCACGGCAAACTCCGGCTCCACCCCCCACTGGGCGCGCCGGCCGCGCCCTCCCTCCACGCGCAGCGGGGCCAGCTGCAGCTCCACCGCGCGTCGCTCCACCACATGGGCGTCCTCCACCTGCAGGGGGCGCCCGGTATCCGTGTTGTAATAATCCGTCTGCGCCGACAGGGCATGGACGGGGAGGGCGCTGGCCAGCGCCACCCCCGCCGCCCATCGGCCAAGAGCCGCGTTCCGCATGAGGTCCCGGGAAAAAAACGCACACAGGCACGCACCGGCGCCGCGTGCGCCGGGCGGTCAGGAGTGCGGGGCCGGGCGCGGCGGGGGCGGCTCGGGGGTGCGCACGGGGGCCGTCGGCGCCGGCGCTGGCCGGTGCGGCGCGTCGGCTTCCGCCAACCCCACGGCCGCAGTGGCCACGGCGGGGGCGCTGGGCACCGGGGCGGTGGCGGCGCACCCCCCGGGGAGCGGGCAGGGGGGCGCCGGCGCGTCGGAGGACGCGGGCGGGGCCTCGGGCGACGCGGGGGCGTGTCCCGGGTGTCCCGTGTGGCCGGCGTGCTGGTGCCCGGCGTGCCCCGCGAGCCCGGTGTGCCCCGCGGCCCCGGCGGGCGGCGCGTCGGAGGCCACCGAGGGACCGGCGGCTCCCGCGGCGGTCCCCACCATCTGGCAGGCCGCCACCGACGCACCCCACCCCGCCTGCCAGGTCAGCAGGGCCAGCAACAGGGGGGCCAGCCGTCGGAGGTGCCGCATGGCCGCAGTCTAATGCGGTGCGCCCGCCTCCGCCTGCACCCGCGGCGCCACCTCCAGCATCACCTTGAGCGCCGACCCGCTGCGCGCGTGCGCCCACGCCCGCTCGAACTCGGCCAGCGGGTAGGTGGCCGTCAGGAACGGCCCCGTGTCCAGCCGCGGCAGCGTGGCCAGCGCCTCCCGGAAGTCCGCGCCGCTGCTCCCCACGCTTCCCACCACGGTCTTGTCGTACGCCACCACCTGTTCGAACGACAGCCGCTGGTCGCCGTACGGCAGCCCCAGCAGCAGCAGCGAGGCCCCGGTGGCGCTCTCGCGCAGCACGGTCTCCAGCACGGCCACCTTGCCGGTGGCCTCCACGATCCAGTCGCAGCCCCCCACCCCCTCCAGCGACGGGGCGGTGGCCACCCCGGGGCCCAGCAGCGCCAGCCGCTCGGCCAGCCGGTCCACCACCGTCACCTGGTGCCCGCGCAGCCGCAGCACCTGCGCCGCAAAGTGGCCGATGGTCCCCGCGCCAATCACCGCCACGCGCCGCGGGCGGTCCCCCTCGGGCGCCGACCCCAGCCGCCGCAGCCCCTTGAGCACCACCGCCAGCGGCTCGGCCAACGCCGCCTGCGCCAGCGACAGCCCCTCGGGCACCCGGTGCGCGTAGCGGGCCCGGGTCACCAGGTACGTGGCGCAGGCGCCGTCGATCCCCATCACCCCCACCTCCCGACGCCCCGCGCACCGCACCGCGTCGTCGGCGGCGCACGCGGCACACTCCCCGCACCCCTGGATGCACT
Organism: Gemmatimonas sp.; assembly: GCA_044376625.1. Lineage (GTDB taxonomy): Bacteria > Gemmatimonadota > Gemmatimonadetes > Gemmatimonadales > Gemmatimonadaceae > Gemmatimonas. The sequence continues at coordinate 1,721 of JBILKP010000338.1, forward strand.
CCACCACCACCCGGTCCCCTTCGGCCAGCCCCGTCACCCGCGGCCCGGCGGTCACCACCGTCCCCGCGCTCTCGTGCCCCGGCACGATGGGATACGACGCCTGCCCGGTGCGGTAGTAGCCCAGCGTGCCCTCCAGGATCTCCAGGTCGGTGCCGCACACGCCCGCGTGCGACACCCGCACCAGCAGCTCCCCCGGGCGCAGCGGCGGCAGCTCGCGCGCCTCCAGCTGCGCGCGGTTGGCCCCGCGGATCACCAGCGCCTCGAAGTGCCGCCGCCGGAACAGCGACGCCCGACGCGCCGGGTTGGCGCGCCCGCGGCTGTCGATGATCCCCTTCACCGTCCCCCACGTCTTCTCGTAGCGGAAGCGCAGGATCTCCCCGCCCAGCCGCCACAGCGCCCCGCGCCCCGCCGCGCGGCGCAGGTCCTGCACGCACCACGCCGCCTCGCGCCACAGCTCCGCCGGGATGTGCCGCAGGTACTTGGCCCCCACCCACCGCGCCGCCATCCCCTCGCGGTGGTAGCGGTTGCGCACCTGCGCCCACGACTCCTCGTGCACGTGGATGATGGGCGCCTCCGCCACGTACACCACCCGCTTCCCCGCCTCGGTCCAGTACTTGGCCCACGCAATGTCCTCCAGCCCCGGCAGCCCCTCGTCAAAGGGGTGCTCCAGCCAGAGGTCGCGGCGGATCGCCGAGTTGGCGTTGTTGGCGAAGGGGTCCTCGCCGAAGGTCACCTCCCCCTCGTCGGGGAACAGCCGCGCGAAGTCCTGCACCTCGGGGAACTTGGACACCGCGTGCCCGCGCTGTCCGCCATACACCATCGCCACGTCGTCCTGGCGCAGCGGCGCCACCAGCCGCTCCAGCCACCCGTCGTCGGCGGGGATCGCGTGCGCCGACAGCAGGGCCAGCAGCGCGCCGCGGGCCGCCTCGATCCCCACGTTCAGCGAGTGCCCGAAGGTGAAGTCCTCCTTGCGCAGCGTCACGATCCGCGCGCCGTGCGCCGCCGCGATCTCGCGCGTGCGGTCGGTGGAGCCGGAGTCCACCAGCAGCACCTCGAAGTCGCGGTAGCGCTGCCGCGCCAGCGCGGCGAACACCTCGGGGAGCCACCGCTCCTCGTTGTACGACCGGATGATGATGCTCGCCTCGGGCGCCTGCGCCCCCGCGGGCGGCACCACGGCCGATGCGCGCGGCGTGAGGGTGGCGGTCATGCGTCCGCCGCCGGCAGCCCGCCCAGCTCCACCGACACCGCCGTGCTGAAGGTCGCGCGCGGTGCCAGCCGCGCCGCCTGCCCTGCCGCCACCGCCGCCTCCAGCGCCTTGGGCATGGTGGTGCACGGCTCCAGCACCGCGGTGTGCACGTCGCGCCACCCGCCGTACGACAGGAACAGCCACGTGAACGGCAACGCCGCCGCGTCCACGC
>JBILKP010000339.1:0-3132 GCA_044376625.1 Gemmatimonas sp.
GCGCGGCTGGAGCTGGACTACACGGTGCTCAGCAAGCGGAAGCTGCTGCGGCTGGTGAACGAGGGGCACGTGGCGGGGTGGGACGACCCGCGCATGCCCACGATGGCGGGGCTGCGGCGGCGCGGCGTGCGCCCCGAGGCGATCCGTGCGTTCGCCGACGCGGCGGGGGTCACGCGCAACACGCAGCGGGTGGAGATCGGCATGTTCGAGCATGCCATCCGCCACGACCTGAACATGCTGGTGCCGCGCGTGCTGTGCGTGGTGAAGCCGCTCAAGGTGGTGCTCACCAACTTCCCCGAGGGGGAGGTGGACTGGCTGGACGCCTCGTACTACCCGCACGACGTGCCGCTGACGGGGAGCCGCAAGGTCCCGTTCACCCGCGAGCTGTACATCGAGCGGGAGGACTTCATGGAGGACCCGCCGAAGAAGTTCTTCCGGCTGGCGCCGGGGCGTGAGGTGCGGCTGCGCTACGGCTACTTCATCACCTGCCAGGAGGTGGTGAAGGACGCGGCGGGCGAGGTGGTGGAGCTGCGGTGCACCTACGACCCGGCCACGCGCGGCGGTGACGCCCCCGACGGGCGGAAGGTGCAGGGGACGATCCACTGGGTGTCGGCGTCGCACGGGGTGCCGTGCGAGGTGCGGCTGTACGACCGGCTGTTTGCGCAGCCCGACCCGGACGACGTCCCCGACGACCAGGACTTCCTGTCGGCGCTCAACCCGCAGTCGCTGGTGCGCGAGACCGGCGCCGTGGTGGAGCCCAGCGTGGCGGCGGACGCGGCGGACACGCGCTACCAGTTCGAGCGGGTGGGGTACTTCTGGCGCGACCCCGAGGACTCGCGCCCGGAGGCGCTGGTGTTCAACCGGATCGTGGGGCTGCGGGACAGCTGGGCGAAAGAGGTGAAGCGGGGGTAGTCAGGCGTTGTCGCGGTGACGGCCGCGTAGCGCGGGTTACCGCGGGGCGGTTCGCGGGTGCCATGCTGGCGCATGGTGGCTTGCGAACCCGCGCCGAGGCCGAGCAGACTATGGGCATGCCGACATCCGCACAGCGGTACTGGACCGTGGACGAGGTATGGGCGCTCCCTGATGAGCCGGGGGTGCGCCGCGAGGTGGTGGACGGGGAGTTGCTGGTGAGCCCGTCGCCATCGTTGTGGCACCAGCTGGCGGTGACCGAATTGGCGGGGGAGTTGCGGGGATACTGCAAGCGCACCGGGATCGGCATGGTGCTGTCGGCGCCGTTTGACGTGGTGCTGAACCGACGGGACACGCTGGTGCAGCCCGACGTGCTGGTGCTGCCACCGGATGCGGTCCGGCCCGCGCTGCCGGGGCTTCCGGGGGCGGCGTTGCTGCTGGCGGTGGAGGTGCTGTCCCCCGGGACCGCGCGGCACGACCGGCTGCGCAAGCGGCCGCGGTACCAGCGCGCGGCCATCCCCGTGTGGCTGGTGGACCTGGACGGCTGGGTGATCGAGCAGTGGGCCCCTGGGAGCGATCGGCCGGTGGTGAGCGCGGACACGCTGGAATGGGTGCCGGCGGGGGCGGCGGAACCGTTCCGCCTGGATGTGGCGGCGTTGATGGCCGACGTGCATCGGGCGCCGAACCTGCCGCAGGCCGGCGGGATCGCCGAGGGGTAGGGGGGCGGGGGACGGGCGGGGGTGGCACTACCGTCGCCCGGGGAAGCCCCTATATTTTGGGAGTTCCGGGAAACCGGAGTGCTGCCCCTTAGCTCAACTGGCAGAGCGTCTGACTCTGGATCAGAAGGTTCCAGGTTCGAAACCTGGAGGGGCAATCCCAAGCGCCGCCGTCACTTACGAGTGATAGCGGCGTTTGTGTTTCGCCCGGCCATTGGACGGGATTCCTCGTGCCGTCCTTTCCACGCCACCGCTCGCTTTCCTCCCGGTCGGTTGACAAAGGATCCCGCAATGTCCAATGTTCATGAACACTGGACGCGGAGCCTGTCTTGCCGCTCAAGCCCGCTGATGTCGCCATCGCCCTCCAGCTGTCGCTCACCCCCGACGTACCCTACCGGGAGTTGGCGGCGGCTGTGGGCATCTCACACGGGGAGGCGCACAACGCCGTGCGCCGCCTGCAGGCCGCACGGCTGCTACGCGCGGGCTCACGGGTCGTGAAGACGGAGGCGCTCCTCGAGTTCCTGATCGGCGGTGTCCCGTACGCGTATGCGGCCACGCCAGGAGCCGAGGTGCGTGGTGTACCCACGGCGCACGCCGCGCCACCGCTGGCCGCCGAGTTTGCCGCCGCTCACGCCTATGTCTGGCCGTCAGCCGAGGGGCTCGTTCGCGGTGAATCGCTTGAGCCCTTGTATGCGGGAGCCGTGCACACCGCGAGGACCAATCCGGCGCTGTACGAGCTGCTCGCCCTGGTAGACGCACTGCGCGCCGGGCGTGCGCGCGAACGACAGCGCGCCCGCGACCATCTCCGGCAGCGGCTCGGTGCCGCAGCATGATCGTCCACCTCGATCATCCCAATGCACAGCAAGTGCGGCGTACGGCCATCGCGCTCGGCGGGCTCCTGCATGAAGTCGTCTTCGTCGGCGGACAGATGGTGCCGTTCTTCATCACCGACCGGGGCTTGCATCGCCTGCGTCCCACGGACGACATCGATGTGATCGTGGAGTGCCGCACCAGACATGCCCATCACGAGTTCGCCCAGCGACTGGCTACGCTGGGATTTCGCCCCGATCAATCACCAGGCGCCCCGGTCTCCGTTATCGAACGGCTGACGGTCTGGTGCTCGACGCCATGCCGCTCGACGGGGATATCCTCGGCTTCAGCAACCGGTGGTATCCACTGGTGATGAATACCGCTGTGTCTGTGGATCTGACTGCAGGCGTAGTGATCCGCACCGCGCACCCAGCAGCGCTGCTCACGACCAAATGGGAGGCATTCCTCGACCGTGGCGCAGAGGATCCCTTCGGCAGTCACGACCTCGAAGACCTGCTGATGCTCATCGCAGGGCGCCCGGAGATTGCAGACGAGTTGCTGCAGCTTCCGTCGGAAGTGCGCGTGTTCATCGCCGACTCCGTCCGGACGCTGATGGCCTCGCCATGGTTCGACGACGCACTCGAAGGTACGTTCCCGGATGCGCAGAGATTGCCGGCGATCCTCGAAAGTGTTCGCG
>JBILKP010000340.1:0-3122 GCA_044376625.1 Gemmatimonas sp.
CGCCGAGACGGTGGCACAGACGCGCACCATGCGGTCCCCCGCGCCGGCATTGCCGCGCAGGATGGCATTGGCCAGCGCCTCGGTCACGGCCACGGGGACGTTCAGGCGGCACTGGCGCGGGGCAAACCCCGCGCGCTCGCACAGGGCAACGATGGCCTCCACCACCGGCTCGATCGCGGCCAGGTCGGACCCCATGCACCACTGGCGTCGGGCGAGCGTCACGGGCCCGCCCCTCCCGCCCGCCGATGGTCCGTCAGGGGGCGGCGAGGGCGTCACGTCGGGTGGCGTGGAGCGGGAAGAGCGCGTCCAGCCGCGTGAGCTCGAAGAGTGCGCGCAGGTCGGCGTTGAGCCCGGCCAGCCGGAGGTCCCCCCCCAACTCACGCACCCGCTTGGCCAGCGACACCAGCGCCCCCAGGCCGGAGCTGTCGATATAGCCGGCGCGCGCGCAGTCGACGACCACCAGGCGCGCGCCCTGGTCGATGGCGTCCAGGACGGCCTGCTTGAACTCCTGGCGGTTGCTCACCACCAGCTGACCCTCGACCTCGATGACGAGGGTGGTGCCGGACTGCTCGAGCGAGAAGCTCATGGACGGGGCGTGGAAGACGGGAGCGCGTCGGGGTCGGCCGCCTGCAGCGCGGTGACGGCGGCCACATGGACAATGTCGTCGGCCGAGGCCCCGCGCGACAAGTCGCTGCAGGGTCGGGCGAGCCCCTGCAGGATGGGGCCGATGGCGGTGGCGGCCGCGAGCCGCTGGACCAGCTTGTAGGCGATGTTGCCGGCATCGAGCGACGGGAACACCAGGATGTTGGCGGCACCGGCGGCCGCGTCACCGGGGGCCTTCCGGGCGGCGATCGCCGGGAGCAGGGCGGCATCGGCCTGCACCTCCCCCGTGCAGGGCACCTCCGGCACCTCGCGCCGGAAGAGCGCCACGGCCTCGCGCACCTTGCTCACGGAGGGACCGTCGGCGCTCCCCTGGGTGCTATAGGACAGGAACGCCACGCGCGGCACGTCGCCCACGATGCGTCGCCGGTCGGCCGCCGCGGCCCGGGCGATGTCGGCCAGTTGGCGCGGGGTGGGGTCGGGGATGACCGCGCAGTCAGTGAAGGTGAGCACCTCGCCCTGCTCGCCGCGGAACGGCGGGACGATGAGGTAGAACGCGGACGAGACCGATCGGACCCCGGGGGCGTTGCCGATGGTCCAGAGGGCCGCGCGGAGGACGTCGGCCGTGGTGTGCACCGCGCCGGCCACGCAGCCATCGGCGTGCCCCAGCGCGACCAGGGCGTCGGCGAAATACAGTGGATGGCGCGCCAGCGCCTCGGCGTCGTCCCGCCCCAACCCGCGATCGCCGCGGCGCGCCAGCAGCCGCTCCACCACCGCCGATCCGCGGGGATCGGTCCACGGATCCACGCAGGGGATCCCGGCGGGCAGGATCGACGCGGCGCGGGCCCCGCCCGCCGCCACCAGCACCGGCCGCACGGTGCCCCGCTGTGCCAGCTGCGCCACGGCGGCGAGGGTCCGCGGATCATCGGCCTCCGGAAACAGGATGACCCGACGATGGGCCGCCGCGCGATCATGCAGCGCGTGCAGGAACTGCTCCGCCACCGGCAGCATCAGCGCGGCGGCTCCTCCGTGCGGGCGAACCGACGGGCCAACGCCGCCGCCACCACCGGGTGCACCAACCCCGACACGTCCCCGCCGAAGCGGGCCACCTCGCGCACCAGGCTGGAGCTGATGTGCGTGGTCTCGAGCGACGGGGGCATGAACACCGTCTCCAGCGCCGGGTACAGGTGCCGGTTCATGAGCGCCATCTGGTACTCGTACTCGAAGTCGCTCACCGCGCGCAGCCCCCGCACGTTCACACGGGCGCCCACCTGCCGTGCGAAATCCACCAGCAGTCCCGAGAAGGCCCGCACCTCCACGCGCGCCTCATGCCCGAAGATCCCGCGAATGAACCCGACGCGCTCCTCCACGCTGAAGAGCGGCTGCTTGTTGGGATTGTGGGCGACGGCGACCACCAGGCGGCCGGCGAAGGCCAGCGACCGCGTGATGAGGTCCTCGTGGCCGTGGGTGACCGGGTCGAAGGAGCCCGCATACAGCGCGACCGGCGCCGTGAAGCCCGGAACGTCGGGGGAAGTCACGTGGTGGGGCTCCGGTAGAACGTGAGGGCGGTGGTGCCGTAGCGGCGCGTGGTGCCGCCAGGAGGAAGGGGGCGGCTGGCGGCATGCTCGATTCCCAGCCGATGCGCAAAGGGGACCTCGAGCCAGCGCCGCACCAGCGCCTCGGCCACGTCGCTGTCGTAGGGCGGGTCGGCAAAGGCCACGTCGTAGTGCCCGGCCGCGCACGCCTCCACCCAGCGCACGGCCTCGTCGCGGTGGATGGCGGCCCCGGGGTGGCCCCCGAGGCGATCGAGGTTGGCCCGCAGCGCGTTGAGGGCACGCGGCGACTGCTCCACGAAATCGACCTGGCTGGCCCCGCGCGACAGCGCCTCCAGCCCCAGCGCGCCGCTGCCGGCGCACAGGTCCAGCACGCGCGCGTCGGGCAGGTCGTGATGCACGATGCTCATCCACGCCTCGCGGATGCGGTCGCGCGTGGGGCGCACCAGCTCCCCCGGCGGCGCCTCGATGCGGCGCCCGCGCCACTGGCCGGCGATGATGCGCATCGGTCAGCGCCGCATGTCGGCGACCTTGAGCTGCATGCGCGACAGCCCCCGGTAGTCGTCGCGTTCCAGGCGAAACAGCAGGTCCACCGGGTGCGCCGGATCGAGCTCCCCGGCCCGCGCCGCGAGTCCCCAGCCGATGGCCTCCAGCGTCGAGCCCCCGGCCTCCACGGCAAAGCGCACCCCGTCGCTGCCGATGCGCCGCGGCGGGGCCGCCACGGCCACCCCCGTGGCGCACAGCAGCGGGGCCGGGTTCCCCACCCCGAACGGCTCGAAGCGACGCAGGAGGCGCTCGAGCGATTCATCCACGGCGTCGAGGGGCAGCTCCGCGTCGATCCGCAGCTCGGGGACCAAGTCCTCCGGACGCAGCCAGGCGCGCGCCACGTCGTCAAACTGCTCCGCAAAGGCGGGGAGCCGCGCGGCCTCCATGGTGAGACCGGCCGCCGCCCGATGCCCCCCGAAGCGG
>JBILKP010000341.1:0-3120 GCA_044376625.1 Gemmatimonas sp.
CCCTGGCGGCGCTGCCGCCGGTGCCCGCCCGCACGCAGGCCGAGCTCATCCTGGTCCACCGCCCCGGGTCGGTGCAGAGCAACGTGCTCATCGGCAACACCACCCGGGGCCCCGCCGATCCGCTGCGATACGCGGCAACCGTGGCCAACGAGGCGCTGGGGGGTGGGAGCGAGGGGCGCTTCTTCCGCATCCTGCGCGAGGAGAAGGGGTGGACCTACGGGTCGTACTCCGAGCTGCAGACGCGGCGCGGGGCCGGCGCCTTCTCCGCCTCCGGCGAGTTCCGCACGGCGGTGACCGACTCGGCGGTCACCGTGATGCTGCAGCAGATCCGCGCGCTGCGCGACGCGGTGCTGCCGGCGCAGGAGTTTGCCGACCGCAAGGGCTCCCTCACCGGGCGCTTCCCGCTGCAGGTGGAGACGGCGGAGCAGGTGGCCAACCGCGTGGCGACCGCGCGGCTGCTGGGGCTCCCCGCCGACTACGTCCAGACCTACCGCCAGAAGCTGGCGGCCGTCACCGCCGCCGAGGCGCGGACCGCCGCCGCGGCGGCCTTCCGCCCCGACCAGGGGGTGATCGTGGTGGTGGGGGACGGCCAGACGCTCTGGCCGAAGCTCCAGGGGCTGGCCCGCTCGGCGCGGCTGGTGGACGTGGACGGCAAGGCCATGGATCCCGCCGACCTCACCCCCAAGGCGTCCCCCCTCGCGCTGCCGTGGGAGCAGCTGGTGGCGCGCGCCGACTCCTTCCAGGTGCGGCTGCAGGGGAACCCCTTCGGCTTCGTCTCCACGCGGCTGGAGCGCACCGCCGAGGGGTGGCGCTACACCGACCAGACGGTGCTGGGCCCCGTCATCAACCAGAAGACGGTGGTGACCTTCTCCGCCACCGGCGCCATGCAGGCGGTGACGCAAGAGGGGACCGCGCAGGGGCAGCCACTGGCCACCACGCTGGCGTACGCCAGCGGCAAGGTGACCGGCAAGGCCACCACCCCCGGCCCGCAGGGGGCCAAGGAAAGCGCCGTCAACGCGGACGTCCCCGCGGGCGCCCTGGATGACAACGTGGTGCAGGCGCTGCTGCCGCTGATGCCGCTGGCGGCGGGCGCCAAGGTCCCCATCACGGTCTTCCAGGGGGGCAAGGGGAGCGCCTCCACCTGGACCGTCCGCGTGGAGGGGGAGGAGTCGGTCACCGTCCCCGCCGGCACCTTCCCGGCGTACAAGGTGGCCCTGGACGGTGCGGAGCAGCCGCTGGCGTTCTACGTGAGCACCGCGGCACCGCGCCGCCTGCTCAAGATCGCGTTCGTGGGCGCCCCGGTGGAGATCGTGCTGGTGAAGTAGCGGGTTCGCGCGGGGGGACGCGTTATCGTGGCGGCCGTTGACGGAGCAGCACCGTTGGCGGCCGCCAGGTGCGTGGGTCCCCCTCGATCCCCCACTGCGCGCTCACGATCTCCAGCCGGTCCCCCTGGAGGGCCAACAGCACGGCGCCGCGCGCCTTGTCGGGGTAGAAGGCATCCCAGGCCGGGTCCCAGTGGGCCGCCTTGGTGGCCGAGTCGCGCACCACGCGCGCGCGCGCATGCAGGGTGACGTAGCCCAGGGTGGCGGGATCGAAGTAGTGCAGCACCACCCGCGGCCGGCGGGCGATCTCCGCCACCTTGCGGGTGCGCGGATTGGTGGCCACCCACACGGTCCAGCTGCTGTCGGGGAGGCGCGGCTGCACCGGACGCGCCTGGGGGGCGCCGTCGGGGCCAATGGTCACCAGCGACGGATAGGGGACGGCCGCGATGATGCGGCGGGCCTCGCGCTCCAGCCGTGCCGGGGTCAGGGCGTCGTGGGGGGGCGCCGTGGGCGCGGGCTGCTGGCCCCCCAGCGCGCCGGCCACCAGGAGGGCGGCCGTGGCGGACCACCGCGCGTGCGCGCGCACGCTCACGCTCACGCTCACGCTCATGCTCACGCGTCCCCCGCGTCGTCGCCCGTGGCGGCGTAGCCGCGCTCGCGCAGGAAGGCACGCACCGGCTCGGGATCGCGCACCAGCTGCAGCGCGTACGGCTTGAGCCCGGTGCGGATGAGCACCCCGGCGCCGCCGGCGGAGGCGATCACCACGGCGTCGGTGGTCAGGCACACCACGTCGGCGTGCTCGGAGAGCTGGCCGGGGTGGCCGCTGAAGGAAACAGCGCCCGGCGCCCGGATGATAGGGGTGGTCGTGGTGCCGCCGGCCTCGCTCCAGGTGGCGCCAGTGAAGAGCACCACGTCGTTCCCGGGGGCGGCAAAGGCGGGGGCGGGCTCCCCGTACACCATGGGGGTGCGGTCGTGGACGGCGCGCAGCCGGAAGGCCTCGAAGGCATCCTCGACGTCGGCGGCCTCCACGTCGATGATGACCGCGGTCTCGTCGGCGAGGACCACGGTGACGGCGGTGTCGATGACGTGCAGGCGGGCCCACGGGGCCCGGAGGCGGCGCAGGGCCTCGACGGTGGCGTCGGTGGCCTGATACTTGTACTGGCGCATGATGGGGAGCGGCGTCGTGAGGGGTACGGTGGGAAGGTAGCCGATCGGTTTGTCGGGGCGGGGCCGGGGCGGTGGCACGGGGGCTGTCCAGCTTCCGTTACACCTTGCCTGTCCGGTTTTATTGACAGGCGGACGATCGGGCGGCACTTTAGCGGGAGCGAGGGGCGTGGGTGTCGGGGGCCCGCATCGGGGGCGCATGGCCATGGGGCAGGAACTGCCCCCCCGGCCTCTGGTGTTATCACGGCATGCCCGAGCGGCGCCCGTTGGCGGGCGCCCGGTGCCGGCCTCCGTGGTCGGCATTCGCCGCACGCGCCTCTCGCTTCCGACGTCATGCCTGTTGTGTCCCGCCGGTCCCGGTGGCTTCCGCTTCCCCGAGTGCGTCCTGATGAGCCCACACGTGCCGCCGCCTCCTTGCCGGGCGTTCCGGTGACCGGAACCGCGGCCGACGACGCCGGGGAGTGCGCCCGTATTACGCGGGTGCACGCGCGCACGTTCTCGCTGGCGAGCCGCCTGCTCCCCGAGGGGAAGCGGCGGGCGGCCTTTGCCCTGTACGCCTTCTGTCGCATTGCCGACGACCTGGTGGACCAGGCGGACCATGGGGACCGGGTGGCGCTGCGGGCCCAGCTGGAGG
>JBILKP010000342.1:0-3113 GCA_044376625.1 Gemmatimonas sp.
CCGACATCTCGCCCGCGATGGGGGCGTGGGACGCCTTCATCTTGTCCTTGATGAGGGAGTGCCCGGTCTTCCACATCACCGGCACCCCCCCCGCCGCGCTCACGGCGTCCATGAGCGCCTGCGAACACTTGACGTCGAAGATGATCGGCTGGCCGCGCCCGGTCCGGGCCAGGACGTCGCGCGCGTACAGGATCAGGATGTGGTCGCCCCAGATGATCCGGCCGTTCCCGTCCACCACGCCGATCCGGTCGGCATCCCCGTCGAACGCCACCCCCAGCTCGGCCCCGGTACGCCGTACCGCCTCGATCAGGTCCTCCAGGTTCTCGGGGACGGTCGGATCGGGGTGGTGATTGGGGAAGGTGCCGTCGCTCTCGGTGAACAGCCCGGTCCCCTCGACCCCCAGGGCCGCGAACAGTTGCGGGGCCACCAGCGCACCGGCGCCGTTGCCGCAGTCATAGACCACCCGCAGCGGCGACCCATCGGCGTGGCGCACCGGCCCGATGCGCGCAGCGATGTCGGCCACGTACCGGTCGATGACCGCCGCCTGGCGCACGGTGCCGGCACCGGCGGGGAAGTCCCCCGCCACGATCAACCGGTACAGCTGCTGGATCTCCTCCCCGTGCAGCGAGGCCGTCCCGACGCACATCTTGAACCCGTTGTACTCGGGCGGATTGTGCGACCCGGTGATCTGGATCCCCGCCACCACCGGCTCATGGTGAAGGGCCCAGTACAGCAGCGGCGTGGGCACGACGCCCACGTCGACGACATCGATGCCGCACCCGGTCAGCCCGGCGACCAGGGCCTCGCGCAACATCTCGCCGCTGGGGCGGTTGTCGCGCCCCACCGCCACCGCGCCCCGGATTCCCCGGTCGCGCAGCAGCGCCGCGATCCCGCGCCCCAGCCCCTCGGCCACTTCGGCGGTGAGGTCGCGGCCCACGATGCCGCGCACGTCGTACTGGCGGAAGATGGTCGGGCTGATCGCCATGGGGTGGGGGGCTTGGGGTTAACGGGCCGCGGCCGCGCGCCAGCCGGCCGCGGGCGGGACGGACGGCGCGGCCTTGGCGGACGCGCCCTGCTCGGTCGTGATCGTGGCGCGCCGGGCGAGCGTGATGAGCGGCGACGGGTACAGCCCCAGGCCGAGCAGCGTCACCGCGCACGCCAGCACCACGCCGCTGGCCAGCGCCGGGACCCGAATGATGGGCGCCTGGTCGGGACGCGGGCGGAGGAACATGGTGCCGACCACCGACAGGTAGTAGCCGGCAGACACGAAACTAGTGAGGGCCAGGATCACGGCCAGGACGTGCTGCGGCGAGGACGCCTGCAGGGCCGACTGCAGCACGAGCCACTTGGCGAAGAAGCCGGCGCCCCCCACCAGCGGCATCCCCATGAAGGCGAGGAGAAAGACCGCCAGCGCGGACGCCAGCCCGGGGCGCACCAGCCAGAGGCCGGCGAGGTCGGCAATCTCGAGCGGCCGATCATCGCCCGGCCGCGCCACCACGAGGACGGCAAAGGTGCCCATGGTGGCCAGGGTGTAGGTCACGAGGTAGAAGGCCACCGCCGCTGCGCCCGCCGACGAGGCGGACACCAGTGCGACCAGCAGGTACCCGGCGTGGGCGATGCTGGAGTAGGCGAGCATCCGGACCACCCGCCGCTGGGCGAGCGCCAGCACGTTGCCCGTGAGCATGGTGAGCACGGCCAGCCACCACAGCACGGGGTGCCACAGCGGCACGGCGCCGGGGAACGCCTCCAGCAGCGTGCGCGCCAGCGTGGCGAAGGCGGCCGCCTTGACCCCCGTGGCCATGAAGGCGGTGACCGGCGGCGGCGCCCCCTCGTACACATCGGGGGTCCACACATGGAACGGCGCCGCCGCCACCTTGAACGCCAGCCCCACCAGCAGCAGCCCCAGCCCCGCAGGGACGAGCCCGCCACCGGCCGGGTGGTCGGCAATCCAGCGGGCGATGTCCCCGAGGCGCGTGCTCCCCGTGGCGCCGAAGAGCAGCGCGATGCCGTACAGCAGGAACGCGCTGGCAATCGACCCCAGCAGGAAGTACTTGATCGCCGCCTCGGTGCCCCGCGCGCTGCGGCGCTGCACGCCGGCCAGCACGTACACCGCCAGCGACATCAGCTCGATCCCGAGGAAGACGAACAGCAGGTCCCGGGCGGCGGCGAGCACCATCATGCCGCTGAGGGCGAGGAGCATGAGCGCCGGCACCTCCGGCCCGTACCCGCGGAAGCGGCCATGGTCCACCTCCACCAGGGCCATCCCCAGGGCGGCGGCACCAAGCAGGACCAGGTCCATCGTGAAGCGGAAGCCGTCCGCCGCCAGGCGGCCATCGGCCGACCCGCCGACGCCGTCGCCCCAGGCGATCGTGACCACCAGCCCCACCAGCGCACACAACACCATCCCGTAGCGCGCCATCGCCACCGTGCGCTCAGCGCCCTCGGCGCCGTCGGCCGCCTGCCCCTGCGGATGCCACACCGAGGCCAGCAGCAGCACCATGGCGCCGGCCACCAGGAGCAGCTCGGGGGCGAGCACGCGGAGGAGATCGGACGCCATCATCTGGGCGGTCATGGTCACGGCGTCTCCGACACGGTGGGGATGGCCGGCCGCGCATTGGGGCCGAATCGGGCGCCCTCCACCACCTGCCGCACCGCGCCCTGCATCCGGTCCAGCACGGGGGCGGGGGCCACGCCGAGCCACAGCAGCGCCACCACGAGCGCCGCCAGGACCCCCGATTCGCGGCGGGTCAGGTCAGGGACGCCATGCGCGACCAGCGTGGAGCGGGCCCCGAACAGCAGCTGCTGCAGGGGGCGCAGCCCGTAGACCGCCGCGAGCACCACGCCCACGGTGGCGGTCAGCGTGAGCGCGGGGGCCTGCGCATAGCTGCCCATGAGCACCAGGAACTCCCCCACGAAGCCCAGGGTGCCTGGCAGTGCCACGGTGGACAGCATGCCCAGCACCAGCGCGATGGACAGGAGAGGCGCCGCGCTGGCAAGGCCGCCGAAGGCCCCCAGCTCGGTGGTGCCCGTGCGGTCGTCCAGCACCCCCGCCGCCAGCAGCAGGACGGCGGACGCCAGGCCGCTGTGAACCATGGAGAGCACGGCGCCGCTGA
>JBILKP010000097.1:0-9985 GCA_044376625.1 Gemmatimonas sp.
CTGGCCCTCGTCGGCGCACGGGGGCGCCTTCCCCCATCAGGGCGACGCGGGCACCACGTCGTACTACGGCGTGGGCGCCTACCTCCGTCCGCTGGAGGATGCGCGCCGCGCCGCGGTGCGCTTTGCCACCGAGTGCCTGGCCTTTGCCAACATCCCCGATTCCCCGGGGTTGGAGCCGCTGGGCGGGAGCGCGCTGCGGGCCCACCATCCGGCGTGGAAGGCGCGCGTGCCGCGCGACCTGGGGGCTGGGTGGGACTTTGACGACGTGCGGGACCACTATGTGGGGCGCCTCTTCGGTGTGGACCCGGCGGCGGTGCGCGCCACCGACCACGAGCACTACCTGGAGCTGGGGCGCGTGGCCGTTGGCGAGGTGATGGCAGCCACCTTCCTCGAGTGGCGGCGCGCCGGCTCCCCCACGCGCGGGGCGCTGGTGTGGTTCCTGCGCGATCTCTGGCATGGGGCCGGGTGGGGCGTGGTGGACGCCGATGGGCGCCCCAAGGTGCCGTGGCACTATCTCCGCCGCGCGCTGGCGCCGCTGGCGCTGGGGCTCACCGACGAGGGGGGCAACGGGCTGGCCGTGCATGTGGTGAACGACCGCCCCGAGCCGTGGCGTGGGACGCTGGCGCTGCAGGCCGTGCGACAGGGCACCGTGGTCACCGCGCGCGGAGCGTGCGCCGTGTCGGTCTCCGCCCACGGGGCGGTGTCCTTCAACGCCGGCGAGGCGCTGGAGGGCTTCCACGACCTCAGTTATGCCTATCGCTTCGGCCCGCCGCCGCACGAGATGGTGCTGGCACGCCTGGAAGACGCGGGAGGTGCCACGGTGGCGCGGGCGTGGCACCGCGTGGGGCACTTCCCGGCCCGCCGCGAGCCCACGGTGGGGCTGGAGGCCGCCTGGGCGCACACCGCCTCCGGGGCGCCCGCGCTGCGCGTGGCGACGCAGGCGGCGGCGCTGGCGGTGCGCGTGCAGGTGCCCGGATGGACGCCCGATGATGACGCATTCCACCTGGCACCCGGGGAATCGCGCCTGCTGGCGCTGAGCCCCGAGCCGGGCGCGCCCGCGCCGCCCTGGCCGAACCGGGCCACCGTGCGGGCGCTCAACAGCGAGGCGGTGGTGGTGGTGCGCGGGAGTGCCGGCGCGTTGGTGCCATGAGCGACGGCGACGCACTGCGCGACCAGCCTCCGCGCGCCCGGCCCGGGTGGCTCCTGGCCGACGGACGCGCCTGCCTGCACTGGTGGCATGCGCCCGTTGCGGCGCGTGCCAGCGGATGGGGGGTGGTGCTGTGCCCGCCGCTGGGATTTGAGCATCAGGCCATGTACCGCGCGCTGCGCGTGCTGGCCGAACGCGCGGCGGCGCACGGGCATGTGGTGCTGCGCGTGGACTACCCCGGCACCGGCGACTCGGCGGGGGGCGATGGTGGCGCACACGACTGGAGCGGGTGGCTGGCCGCGGTGCGCGCCGCCTCCGGTGCGTTGCGCGCCCACCCCGCGGTGCGTGCCGTGGCCGTGGTGGGGGTGCAGATGGGCGCGGCCATCGCGGCGGCCGCCACGGCAGGCCACGGGGAGCACGGTGCGCAGGCCGAGGCGCTGGCGCTGGTGGCGCCCGTGACCAACGGGCGCCTGTGGCTGCGGGAGCGGCGCGCCCTGCTGGCCACCATGGGGCGCCCCGACGGCGCGGCCGCGCTCCCCGACGGGGTGCAGGAGGCCGCCGGCCTGCTGCTGGCCGCGGACACGCGCGCGTGGCTGGAGCAGCTGGTCCTCGCCGACCTGCCCGGCCCGTTGCCCCCGGCGGTGCTGGTGGCCGATCGCGACGATCGCCCGCCGTCGGAGGCCGTGGTGCGCGCGTGGGAGGCGCGCGGCGCGGCGGTCACCCATGCGCGGTTCCCCGGGTACGACCTGCTGCTGCGGGACGCACACGAGGCGGAGATCCCCGAGCCGCTGTGGGGGGGCGTGCTGGCGTGGCTCGCGGCGTTGCCCGTGCCCGCTGCGGTGACGCCGCCACCGGCCACTCCGGCAGCGCCCGCCATGGCGGCCGACCACACCCCGTGGCAGCTGGTGGAGCCGGGGATCGAGGAGGCCCCCTGCTTCCTGGACGACGAGGCGCGGCTGTTCGGGATGGTCGCGCGCGCGGTGGGGGGCGCGCCACGCGGCAGCGCGCCAGATGATGCGGCGCCACGCGATGCGGCGCCACGCGATGCGGCGCCACGCGATGCGGCGCCACGCGTCATGCTGCTCCTCAACGCCGGCGCCAATCCGCGGGTGGGGTTGGGGCGCCTGCATGTGCAGCTCGCGCGCCGGTTGGTGGCGCACGGCTGGATCACGGTGCGGATGGACCTCGGAGGGTTGGGGGACAGCCTCCCGCCTCCGGGGGTGGCCGACAACACGGTGTATCCCCCCACGGCCGCGGGGGACGTGACGGCCGCGGCCACGTGGGCGCGCGAGACACTGGGGGCGTCGCATGTGGAGGCCATGGGCGTGTGCGCCGGCGGGTACCACGCCTTGAAGGGGGCGGTGGCCGGGGCCCCGCTCGCCGCCATCACGGTGATCAACCCGCTGGTGTTCTTCTGGAAGCCGGGGACGTCGCTGTCGCTGCCGCCGTATCGCGCCGTGCAGGCGATGGCCGGCTATGGCCGCGCCGTGCGCAGCGCGGCCAAGTGGACGAAGCTGCTGCGGGGGCAGGTGGCGGTGCGCGAGGTGGCGGACACGGTGCTGCGCGTTGCGGGGGCACGGCTGCGCGAGGTGTTGCGCGAAGGGGCGCGGCTGGTGGGGTGGCCGCTACGCGACGACCTGGCCCAGGAGCTCACCCGGTTGGCGGGGCGCCGCGTGCCGGTACGCTTCGTGTTCTCGGTGGGGGATCCGGGTGAGGTGCTGCTGCGCCGCGGGGCCGGGCGCACGCTGGGGCGCCTGGCACGGCGCGGCGCGCTATCGGTGACGCACGTGCCCGACTGCGACCACAGCTTCTCCCGGGCCTGGATGCGCGAGGCCCTCTGGAGCGCCCTCGACGTCCGGCTCACCGGGGAGGGTGGGGAAGACGCGGACGCCGGCGTCCTCGCCGCGCCCGGCGGTCGCCAGGCGGTCGTCGGCGGGTGACGGCGCCCACCGGTCCTTGAGCGCCAGCGCCGGCGCCTCGAGCACGCGCCACGACAGCCGCGCGGCCAGGTAGGTCAACGCGAACACCGTCCCCACGTGCGTGAGCACCCGCGCCAGCCGCCACGGATCGTCGGTGGCGGTGATCCACGGCGTGAGCACGGGCTTGAGCGCATGATGCAGCGGGAAGTGGAACAGGTACATGGCGTAGCTGTAGCGCCCCAGGTCGCGCAGCCATGCGGCGGACAGCCCCCGCTCCAGCCACGGCCAGCGTGCCGGTGCATCGGCCACCACCGCCGCCAGGAGGCCGGCCGCCAGGAGCGACACGAGGCTCTGCCCCACCACCAGCACGGGCCACTCGTCCGAGTGGAAGCCGTGCTGCCGCACGATCAGCAGCGCCAGCGCCGCCGCCACGGCCACCGTCCCCCGTGGCGCCCACCGCGTGACCAGCGCCCGGCCCACCGGATCGCGCAGCAGCGCCGCCAGCAGCGCGCCTGCGGCCAGCGCGTCCCACCGGGACACGGTGAACATGTAGGCCGCCATGGTGGGCAGTCCCGCCGCCAGCAGTCCGGCCCGGATGAAGGGGGCGGAGAGCACCAGCGCCGCTGCCAGCAGCGCCAGCGGCCGCGCCCCCAGCCACCACACGGCCAGCGGCCACACCAGGTAGAACTGCTCCTCGACGGCCAGCGACCACAGGTGGGTGAACCCGTGCATGGCCACCTGGAACGGCTCGGTCCAGTTCTGCAGGTACACCCAGTGCGGCCAGTGGTGTGCCCGCACCTCGGCGGCCCACGCGGGGTCCCACGCCAGCGGGGCGGCCACGAGCACCGTCACCGCCAGCAGGGCGTAGTAGAGCGGAAAGATCCGCAGGGCCCGCCGCACGAAGAAGCTGCGGAAGTAGCCGGCGCGCCCGCGGGTGTCCAGCAGGATGCCGGTGATGAGGAATCCGGAGAGGGCGAAGAACAGCTCCACGCCGGTCCACCCCATGGCCGCCACGGCGCTGAACAGCTTGACCAGCGGTTGTGCGCTGCCGGCGGCCACCCAGCCACTGTTGTGGATGATGACCGCCAGCACGGCCAGCCCGCGAACGCCGTCGAGGGCGGGCACAAACCCCGGGCGTGGCGACGGGGGAAGCGGGGTGGTGGACACCGGGGGCGCGGGGGAAGGGGAGGGGCACCATGCGGCGCGCGCGGCGCCCCGAGGCCGCACCCGGCGGGCCGTCCCCGTGGTGGGGGGACGAGGCACGCGCTGCGCGGGCAACGCGCCCCACGGGAAACGGATGGCGCCTGCTAGCGCCCTGGCGCCCCGGCGTGCGTGAAGCGTGCCAGCGCCTCCTCCACCGTGGGGGCGGTCCACCCTGCCGCATCGGGGTGCAGGCGAAACCACGACTCCACCAGCAGCAGCTCGTCCAGGTGGGCCACCGCCACCGCTGACGGGACAGCGCCCGGGGCCGGCGCCAGAGCCTGCGCCTGCAGCGCCTGCACCGCCAGCGGATCGCGGCAGCGGGCCTCGCCCACCACCCGCCCATGCCGCACCAGGTACAGGCCATCGTCGCCGTCGCGCCCCGGGACGGCAAAGACGAAGCTGGGGCGTGCCAGCGCCTCGCGCACCCGGGCCAGCTGGGCCTCCAACCCCTGCAGCGCCGCCAGCCGGTCGCGCAGCCACCCCGCCCGCTCGTAGCTGAGCGAGGCGCTGGCCACCGCCATTTCGCGCACCAGGTGGCGTTGCGGCGCATCATCCCGCCCCTCCAGCACGGCCCGGGCCCGCGCCAACTGCACCGCGTACTCGTGGGCGGAGGCCGCGCCCACGCAGGGGCCCAGGCAGCGGCGCGTCTCGTAGCGGTGGCACCCCGGGGTGCGCTGCAACGCCGGTTCGTCCGCGTCGAACAGCTCGGCCACCTCGCGCAGCACCATGGGGATGCGATCGCCGCAGTCACGCAGCCCCAGCGCGTCGTTGAGCACCCGCAGCGCCTCCACCAGCGGTCGCCGACTGGAGAAGGGGCCGATGACCTGGGCGGGGGCGGTGCCGCGCAGCGCCGCGCTGGCGCGCTGGATGCGCAGCCGCGGGGCGACGCCGCCCCCCAGCGTGATGACCCACCACCGGTCGAGCGGACGGGCCGAGCGGATGTTGTAGCGCGGGAGGTGGGCGCGGATGAGGCGCACCTCCCGCAGCAGCGCGGCGAACTCGCTGGGCGCCTCCTCGACCTCGATGTGCACCACCTCGCGCAGCATGCGCGCCAGCCGGTGGGTGGGCCACGGGAGGCGGAAGTACGAGAGCACGCGCGTGCGCAGCTGGGTGCTCTTGCCGACATAGAGCACCTCGCCGTGCGCGCCGCGCATGAGGTACACCCCGGGGACGTTGCGCAGCATGGGCGCCACCCGGGCCCGCAGCGCCTCCACGTCCCCCTCGGGGGCGGCCATGGCGAGGTCCAGCTGGGTGGCCAGCGGCGGCAGGCGCCGGCGCGGCGCGCGGGCGGGGGGCGCGCCGGCCAACCGCACCGGGGGGCGACGGCCCCCCCGCGGCGCCGGGCTGATGGGGCTAGCGCTGGCAGGCGGGGCAGAAGACGGTGGCGCGTCCGTCGAGGGCGTGGGTGGACGCCAGGGGATGCGCGCACCGGCGGCAGGGAAGTCCCCCGCGTCCGTAGGCGGCCAAGGCGTCCACGTACCCGCCGCGCTGGCCACGGGCATCCCGGTAGTCACGGAAGCTGGTCCCCCGCGCCGCCACCGACGCCCCCAACACCCGCTGCAACGCCTCCCGCAAGGCGTCGCACTCGGCGAGCGTCAGCCCCTCCGCCTCCCGCGATGGATCGATCCCGGCGTGCCACAGCGCCTCGTTGGCGTAGATGTTCCCCACCCCGGCCAGGCGACGCTGGTCCATGAGGACCACCTTGATCGCGCGGCGCGAACCCCGAACACATCCCGAAAATGCGGCCGTGTCCATCGCGGGGTCAAGGGGTTCGGGGCCCAAGGCGCCCGAATACGCGGCGAACCGGGCGGGCGCCATCAGCGCCACGGTCCCCAGGCGGCGGACGTCGCGGTAGTGCAGCGCCCGTCCGTCCGTGAGCTGCAGGGTGACCGCCACGTAGCGCAGCTCCCCCTCCGGCACGGGCCCGTCCTGCACCAGCAGCCCGCCGGTGAAGCGTGGCTGCACCACCAGCTGCCACGGCGCCACGCCCCCCGGGGGCGCCTGCGGCGCATCCAGCGCCAGCACCACCAGCTTGGCCCGGCGCCACACGCGTCCGATCGCCAGCCCCGTGAGCGTCTGGGCCAGCCCATCGGCGGTCACCTCCCGCAGCACATCGGGGCGGGGCACCGCGACCCCGCGTACCACGGCCCCACGCACGAGCGCGTGGAGATCCCGGGCGATGGTTTCGGTTTCCGGGAGCTCGGGCATGCTAGCGGGCTACCGGCAACGGTGACGATGAAGGCGCCATGAAGAGCCTATCTTGGCGCTGACAAGATTCTATAGTGGCGTTATGGTGTCGCTGTCAGGCGCCAGCCCGCGACACCTCGCGCCACCCGATGTCCCGACGGTACTGCGCCCCCGCAAACGCCACCCGCGACGCCACCGACTGGCTCGCCGCCTGCGCGGCCGCCATCGTGCCCGCCACCGCCGTCACGGCCACCACCCGCCCCCCGGCCGTCCGCAGCACCCCGTCAGCCCCCCGCGACGTCCCCGCATGGTACAGCCGCACCCCGTCCGGGAGCGACGGCAGCGTGATGGCATCCCCCGTGCGCGGGGTGTCCGGATACCCCGGCGCCGCCACCACCGTCGTCACCGACGCCCCGGGATGCCACCGCAGCGGGGCCATCCGCCCAAGCCGCGCCCCGCGGGCCACCGCCTCCATCGGCTCCAGCAGGCTGGAGGCCAGCAGCGGCAGGATCGCCTGCGTCTCCGGATCGCCAAACCGGCAGTTGAATTCCACCACCTTGGGCCCCTCGGGGGTGAGCATCAGCCCCGCGTACAGCAGGCCGGTGAACGGCGTCCCGCGCGCCCGCAGCGCGTGCAGCGTGGGGAGGAAGATCCGCTCGGTCACGTCGTCCACCAGCGCCGGCGTCCCCAGCGACACGGGCGCGTACGCCCCCATGCCGCCGGTGTTGGGGCCGTCGTCTCCTTCCAGCAGCCGCTTGTGGTCCTGCGCCCCCACCATGGGGAGCACGTCGTATCCGTCGGTCACGGCAAAGAGCGACAGCTCCTCGCCGGTCATGAACGCCTCCACCAGGCACTCCGCGCCAGCCTCGCCAAACGCCCGCGCGTCCAGGATCCGGTCGATCGCCGCCTCCGCCTCGGCCACCGTCTGGCAGACGATCACGCCCTTCCCCGCCGCCAGCCCGCTGGCCTTGATCACCACCGGCGCGCCAAAGCGCGCCCGCACCGCGGCCTTGGCCTCCGCGGCCACCCGGTGCACCTCGGCGTGCGCCGTGGGAATTCCGGCGGCCAGCATCAGCGCCTTGGTGTCCGCCTTGGAGGTCTCCACCGTGGCGGCCTCCATGGTGGGGCCGAACACCGGGATCCCCCGCTGCCGCAGGCGGTTCACCACCCCCGCCGCCAGCGGCGCCTCGGGGCCCACCACCACCAGCTCGGCCCGCTCCGCCTCGGCCAGCGCCACCACCGCCGCCGGGTCCCCCACCGCCACCGGCTGCACCCGCGCCAGCTCGGCGATCCCCGGATTCCCGGGGGCCGCCACCAGCTCCACCTGCGTGTTCTCGCGCAGGAGCGCGTCGGCCAGGGCGTGCTCGCGCCCCCCCGACCCCAGCAGCAGGACTCTCACAGCCCCTGCAGCGCCTGCTCGAGGTCGGCCAGCAGGTCCGCCTCGTCCTCGATGCCGCAGCTCAGCCGCACCATCCCCTGCGTCAGCCCCATCGCCAGCTTCACGTCGGCCGGCACCGAGCCGTGCGTCATCGTAAACGGGTGGTTGGTCAGGCTCTCCACCCCGCCCAGCGACTCCGCCAGCGAAAACACCCGCACCCGCTCCAGGAACTGCCGCGCCGCCTCCTGCGACCCCAGCTCGATGGTCAGCATCCCGCCAAAGCCGTGCATCTGGCGGCACGCCAGCGCGTGCTGCGGGTGGCTGGCCAGCCCCGGGTAGAACACCCGCTCCGCCCCCAGGCGCTCGGCCAGCCACGCCGCCGCCGCCCGCCCGTTGGCGTCGTGCTGCCGCATCCGCAGCGGCAGCGTCTTGGTGCCCCGCAGGCACAGCCACGCATCGAAGGGGCCGGGGATGGCGCCCGCCGCATTCAGGATGAACTGCAGCCGGTCGGCCAGCCCGTCCTCAAGTACCACGGCCATGCCGCCGATCATGTCCGAATGGCCGTTGAGGTACTTGGTGGTCGAGTGCCACACGATGTCCGCCCCCAGCTCCAGCGGCCGCTGGAGGACGGGGGTGGCGAACGTGTTGTCCACGATCAGCAGCGCCTCGTGGCGGTGGGCGATCTCCGCCATCGCGGCCAGGTCGGTCAGGCGCATCAGCGGGTTGGTGGGGGTCTCCACCAGCACCGCGCGCGTGGCCGGCGTCATGGCGTCCTCCACCCGTTGGGGGTCGCCCATGTCCACATAGGAGAACGACAGCCCCAGATGCGACAGGATGCGGTCGAACAGGCGGAACGTCCCGCCGTACACGTTCTCGCCCACGACGAAGTGGTCGCCGGCGCGGAACAGCTTCATGACGGAATCCAGCGTGCCCATGCCGCTGCCGAAGGCGAAGCCGTGCCGCCCGCCCTCGAGCGTGGCCACGTTCCGTTCCAGCGCCTGGCGCGTGGGGTTCTTCCCGCGGGCGTACTCATAGCCCTTGTTGACCCCGATGCTTTCCTGCACGTACGTGGACGTCAGGTACAGCGGGGTCATGATGGCCCCCGTCACGGGGTCGGGGCGCTGGCCCGCGTGGATGGCCCGCGTGGCGAGGCCGCCCGCGAGGTCTTCGTCGTAGATGCGCGTCATAGGCTCCGGATGGTGCAGGGGGATGCGCCGGAAGCTACCCCATGGCGTCCCCCCGGGGGAGGCGGGCTGGGGGTGCGGCTGCGCACACCGGCGCGGGGGGCGGCGGTGCTCCCCGCCCCCATCGCCTGGCCCGCCCCACCGCGCGACCCGCGTCCCGCCGCCTGAGGGCGGCGACGGCGCGCCGGTGGGCCGCCGCCCTCCGGCGGCATTGGTGGCGGCCCTCGACTCCGGTAACTTCCCCGGGTTCCACGGGCGCCAGCACAGCGGGCGCGCCGTCCCAGGAGTTCACCCGGCTGCCAGAGGGGCCTGATGGCTGCGTTTGACGGACTGATGGTGAGCGTCTCCGGGGTGCGGGGGCGCGTGGGCGAGGCGCTCACCCCCGAAATCGTCGCCACCTTCGCGGGGGCCTTCGGCGCGTGGGCGTCGCGCGGCGGCACCCGCACCGTGGTGGTGGGGCGCGACAGCCGCGTCTCCGGCCCCATGTTCACCCGCATCGTGCACGGCGCCCTGCAGTCGGTGGGGTGTACGGTCATCGACGTGGGGATGGCGCCCACCCCCACGGTCCAGCTGGCCGTCGAGCACCATCACGCCGCCGGGGGCTTGGCGATCACCGCCAGCCACAACCCCATCGAGTGGAACGCCCTCAAGTTCATCGGCCCCAGCGGGCGGTTCCTCTCCGCGCAGGAGGGGGCCGACATGCGGGCGCTGCTGGACGCCGGCATCCCCCGCGCCACGTGGGACCAGCTGGGGGAGGTGGTGACCGACGAGGGCGCGGTGGAGCGGCATGTGCGCCAGCTGCTGGCGCTCCCGTGGCTGGATGTCGCGGGGATCCGCGCACGCCGCTTCCGCGTGGCGCTGGACTGCTGCCACGGCGCCGGCAGCGGCATCATGCCGCTGCTGCTCTCCGAGCTGGGGTGCGAGCTGTACGCCATCCACATGGAGGCCGACGGCCGCTTTCACCGCC
>JBILKP010000343.1:0-3106 GCA_044376625.1 Gemmatimonas sp.
GACCCCCGGCCAGGTGACGCGCCTGGATTTTGCCATGCCCGACGTGTTCCACACCTTCCGACGCGGGCATCGGATGCTGGTGCAGGTGCAGGGGAGCTGGTTCCCCCTGGTGGACCGCAACCCCCAAGTGTTCACCGACATCTACTCGGCCAAAGTCGGCGACTTCCGCAAGGCCACGCAGCGGGTGTACCGCGGGGCAGGGCAGGGGTCGCGGCTGACGTTCCAGGTGGTGCGGTGAGCTGGGTGCGCTCTAGCCCTTTCGCCCCCACCCGGCGCCGTGACGGCGCACCATCACCGCATCCAGCTGGGGCGGCAGACGCCCTGTGATCTTCACCAGCGCCAGCGCGAGGCGCGGTTCCCGGGCAAATCCTTCGAGGAGCATCTCCAATGGGGTGTCGGGGAGGCGTTTCCCCGCCAACACCCGCGACAGGTACCCCCGCGAGAGCCCAAAGGTGTCCTCCCATACCGCCCGGGGGACGTCGGGAAACTCCCGCTCCGCGGTATCCACGAAATGCCGCGCGGCCGCCTGCTTCCGTTCCAGGCGCAGCCGCTCAAGCACCCGGTTGACGCGCTCTGTCCGTACACCGCCCAACCGCAACTCACCACAGGACGGACGGTCACAGGCCAGCACCTCGAGGTCCTCGTCGAACACGAGCCCCCGCTCGTCCCGATAGTCGAATGCTCGACCGCGCAGGTTGGCCATGCGCAGGCGCCCGCTGTCGCAGCTTGGACAAGGGCGTGAGGGGATGGAGGTCATCAGTACCGTGGCGGTGTGGTGGCGCGGGGATCGCGTACATGAACGACCGTGCCCGCGACGGTGGTGGCAGGACCTCTCTCCGGAGCGTGGTGTGAGATCACCAGGGCGCCATCCTCGTCCTCACCCAGCTTGATCCACCATCCAAGCCCGTCGCGGTACAGCGCATACACGTCAAACCAGCTGCCGCCTTGCTGCACGGCGTCCACAAAGTCCGTCGTGCGCAGTTGCTGGACGGTGGTCACAATGAATGCTTCAGCCTGCAGGAGATCGACGTTCAGGCGCTGGCTCGTAGGATTCAGCGCACGCTCCCAGTGCACCACTCGGCTTTCGGGGTTGGCGACCATGCGCTGCAGACGAGCCAGGTGGTTCCGGGGACGGGGCGCCGGATCGGACTGATGTTTGAACATAGTTCAATATCAGGAAGTCGCAACCCCGCTGGCGATGGTGGTCCCAAGGGCGGACTGCTCCGATCGCCTTGCGTCCCGGTCCCATGCCGACGAGATGGTGGGTCGCACATCCTGCACGACAGCCATCACAAACAGCAAACCCGTACAACGCTGGGCTAATCATGGCAACGCGCTAGCCTGCAGAGGGGCTCCCGCTGCTGGCGTGGCTGCTGGTACGGCGCTGCCATCACGCGCAGCACTGCCAACCGCTCCCTACTCCCCCACCACCCCCCACCCCCGCAGCACCTCCACCGGCTCCTCCCCCCGCTCGGCCCGCTCATGGGCCCACGGCAGCAGCGCCCGCGCGGCCTCGGTGAGCAGGCGGCGCGGGCTGGGGACGATGCCGACGCGCCCCAGGTCCAGCCGATCGGCGTCCCAGCACGCCTGCACGGTGGGATGGTCGTGGCGCACCCCGATGGTGTGCAGGCGGCACGCCTCGTACAGCAGGTCAAAGCGCACGTCGTTCAGGTGCACCAGCGTGCCGCGCAGCGACCAGGCCAGGTCGGCCCCGCGCTGGCCATGCCCCTCGTCTTCCCATTCGTTGAGGCGGCGGGCGTCGTGGAAGAGCGCGAACAGCCGCACCACCTCCTGGTCGCCCCCCACCGCCTGCGCGATGCGCACGCCATTCTCATGCACCCGCGCCCAGTGCACCACGCCATGGTCGCCGCGGGGGTGCAGCGAGTAGCCGTCCAGGATGGCCCGGGTGATGGCGGGGTAGTCGTGGGCGGGGGGGAGC
Source organism: Gemmatimonas sp. (assembly GCA_044376625.1). GTDB lineage: Bacteria > Gemmatimonadota > Gemmatimonadetes > Gemmatimonadales > Gemmatimonadaceae > Gemmatimonas. Next base: position 1,940 of record JBILKP010000343.1, read on the forward strand.
ATGTGAACAGGCCGAGAGGCGAGGCGGTGCCACGTGACCGGACGCGTCGCCCGGGTGTGACGGCATGACCGAATGTCGTCATGATAGCGCATGCGCCACCTCCAAGGAGCACGAACCGTCACCCCGCCGGGAGGCGAGGGGTATGGCTGGTGGTCACTCGTGCGGCCACGGTTGCCGCGCCGACCCCTGTGCACTACAATGTCTTACATGAAGTCCGCCACCGTAACCATCCGCCTGGACGCCAAGCTCGAGCGTGAGCTCACACGCCTGAGCCGCCAGCTGGGGCGCAGCCGCAGCGACCTGGTGCGCGATGCCCTGCGGCGGCAGCTGGCGCTGGCGCGCTTCGAGCAGGCCCGCCGCGCTTTGCTCCCGCTGGCTGAGGCGCAGGGGTTCCTGACCGATGAGGACGTGTTCGCCGACGTGTCGTGAAGGTGTACCTCGACACGAATGTGCTGGTGAGCGCGCTTGCCGCCCGCGGACTGTGTGCGGACCTGATGCGCCTCGTGCTGGCCGAGCATGAGGTGCTCACCGGCGAGGTCAACCTGGTGGAGTTGCGGCGTGTGCTCAGCACCCGTTTTCGGGCCGCTGCGGCGCAGGTTGACCTCGTGGAGGAGCTGCTGCGCGACCAGACCGTCATCGCCAAGCCAGCCGCCCTGCTCCCACTCGCCGTGCGTGACCCGGACGATGCGTGGGTACTGGCGTCCGCCGTTGCCGGACAGGCCGACCTGCTGGTGACCGGGGATGCCGACCTGCTGGTGCTGGCAGACCAGTCACCGGTAGCGATCGTGTCGCCCCGAGAGGGCTGGCTGCGCCTGCGGGAACGGGGCCCCCGCTAGCGCGCGCCAACCCCGCTCGCCCCCGTCGCGCCTACTTCCCGTTCAGCAGCGACGCCGGAATGGGGTTGCCCGGCGTCTCGGCTTCCCAGTAGATGGTCACCACATACCAGCGCGTCCCGTCAAAGAACAGCTGGAAGGAGTTGACGCCGCGGGCAAAGGGGGCCGGATCGCTGAGGGTGCGCTTGGAATCGTAGGCGCTCATGAGGTGCACCACGTTGCCGTAGCGCTCGAGCTTGCGGCCGATCTCGCGCTCGAAGAACCCCATGCGCTCCAGCCCCGGGCCGGAATTGGCGATGTACTCCTCCACGTTCCACGCGCGCAGCACCCCCTT
>JBILKP010000344.1:0-3095 GCA_044376625.1 Gemmatimonas sp.
GCCGTCTTGCGCGGCCATGACCAGGCGGGCAATCCCCAGGGTGAGAGTGCTGTCGGCGCGCGGGGTGAGCTGCAGCAGCGCGCCGCTGATGGAGCGCCAGTTGTTGGCAGCGGTGGCGTCGAAGAAGGGGGATTCCTGCAGCTGCCCCAGCAGCCACTGCGCCTGCACGCGCCCCAGCGGGGTGCCCAGGCCGCGGCGCGTGGTGAGGGTGGCGTGCGGGAACCCCTCGGCGTTCCCCCCCAGCAGCAGCTGGTTGTGCACCCCCGGCCCCCAGGTGAGGCGCTCGGTGCCGGCGGTGAACGTGGCGCCCGGGAGGTCCACGGAGAGCGCCGATTCCCCCGGGCGCACCAGCTCGATGGGGCGGTCGCCGAAGCGGTAGGGGAGGTCGATGGCGTGCGGCGCGCGGAGGAAGGGGTTGGCCCACACCGAGCGCGCGGGGGTGATCCCCTGCGGGTAGGGGATGACCTGGAAGCGGGTGTTGGCGGCGGTGGCCAGCTGCGGGGCCAGCTGCAGCCGCACGGGGCCCGCGCGCAGGCGGAGGCCGGCGGTAACCAGCGCTGAGCTGCCGCGCCCGGCCCAAAGGGGCCCGTCGCCCAGCGAGTGGGGGAGGGCGCTGTTGCGCACCGAGCGGATCTCGGGGGCCAGCAGCTGCAGGGTCACGCGCGGAGCGGCGGCGCCTGTGGCGGGCGGGTCCAGGTCGCGCAGCAGCTGCGAGGGGGTGCGCAGCATCCAGTGCGCCGCGGTGGGGGCGCTGGTGGGGGCGCTTGTGGGTGCGGTCCCGGCGGCGGTCCCGGCGGCGCCGGGGAGCCCCGGCAGTCGCTGGTCCAGCCGCAGGCGCTCCTCGGCTTCGCTGCCGGGGAGCGGGACGCCGGTGAAGCGGGGGGCGGCGGCCTGCGGCGTGGTGGGCGGCTTGGTGGGCGGCTTGGTGGGCGGCGTCGTGCTGCCGCCCTGCTGGGCCGCGAGGGGGTACACGACGCCCACCAGGAGCAGGAACGCGCAGCGCGCGACGGGGGCGGGAGTCATGCGGGGGGCCATGCAATGAGTGGGGTTGCGGGTAAATTAGCGCGATGATCACAGCCGCGGACCGCAGCGAGTGGCACGAGGGGCACGAGCGCCGTCAGGGGCACCACGGGGACCACGGGCACCACGGGGACCACGGGCACCAGCGCCGCGAGGGGCGTCGCGCGGTGGTGGGGTATCCCCGCGCCGTCCTTCTGCTGGGCGTGGTGTTCTGCAGCGAACTGTTATCACGTCCCCTCCCCGCGCAGGGCCCTCAGCGGCTTGATGGTGGCGGGATCCTTGAGGTGGGCGGCGAGGCGGAGCGCTACCTGCGCGCGCTGGAGCTGGCCGGGCGCGCCCCGCGCAACGGGTGGACGGTGCGCCCGCAGCAGCCGGCCAACGGGCGCGCCTTCCCCACCGACAGCGCGCACCCCTGGCAGGGGCGCTGGGGGGTGGCTGACAGCGGCACCTTCTCGCTGCGGCTGCTGCGCCCGGGGGCCAAGCTCACCTGGAACAGCAGCTATCCCAGCAGCGACGGACGCGGCCCCGCGTGGACGGGGCGCGGGGGCACGGCGGAGCTGCGCGCGGGTGTGGTGGCGCGATGGTGGCGAGTGCGCATGCAGCTGGCGCCGGTGGCGTTCATGTCGCAGAACAGCTCGTTCGCTGTGATAACCGGCAGTCGCCGAGGCGATGCTGCGTACCGGGACCCCCGCTTCCCGGGGAATATCGATCTGCCCCAGCGCTTCGGTGATGGGCGCTACACCCGTGTGGATCCCGGCAACAGCCAGCTGGCGCTGGAGCTGCTGGGGGGCGAGGTGGGGGTGTCCTCCGCCGCGCAGGTGTGGGGGCCTGGGCGCGAGTATCCGCTGGTGCTGTCGGGGAACGCCGGCGGCTTCCCGCACGCCTTTGCCGGCACGCGGCGCCCCTGGCCCATTGGGATTGGCACGGTGCAGGGGCGCGTGATGGCGGGGCGGCCGTCGCAGTCGGCGTGGTCGCCCATGGCGGGGGACCCGCGCACCCGCTGGAGCATGGCGGCGGTGGGGAGCTTCACCCCGCGCGGGGTGCCGGGGCTGGAGGTGGGGGGCACCCGCTTCATCCACGGGCTGTACCGCGATGGCTTTTCGGTGCGCGAGCTGCGTCGCCTGGTGTCGGGGGGCACCTACACCGGCAGCGGCTTCCAGAACCTGTCCAGCGAGAACCAGATGGCCTCGCTGTTCATGCGGTGGGCGTTCCCGCGGGCGGGGCTGGAGGTGTACGGCGAGTACTTCCGCGACGACTACTCGTTGGAGGCGCGGCGCGCGCTGCAGTACTTCGACGACCTGCGCACGTACATGATCGGCGCGCAGCGGGTGCTGTCGTCGTCGCCCACGCGGCTGCGCGTGCTGCGCGCGGAGCTCGTGAACGGCGAACTGCCGCTGTCCAACCGCGGTGAGCGGGCGGGGAATTTTGCGGGGGCGGGGAGCCCGCTTCCCCCCTATCCGCACAGCGGGGTGAACCAGGGGCACACCCATGCGGGGATGCTGCTGGGGTCTCCCGAGGCGTACGGCGGCGCGGCGTGGCGTACGGGGGTGGACCAGTTCACGCCGTCGGGGCGGGTGTCCATCACCGCCGAGCGGGCGCTGCGAATGGATTGGCTGCCGGGGGTGGCGCAGGCGCGCAACCAGGTGCCGCGCGACGTGGTGTACGGGGTGGGCGCCGAGGCGGTGCGGTTCCTGGGGCGCCGCGAGGTGGGGGCCGCGCTCACGGGGATGCTGGAGCTCAACCGGAACCTGGAGCGCGGGACCGACGTGCCGAATGTGCGGGTGGCGGTGTGGTACCGCGGCTTCTAGGCGGGCTTTAGGCGGGTAGGCCCCGCTACGGCTTCCCCAGCACCGCCACCACCGGGGTACGCCCTGCTACGGGTTCACCGGCGCCGCCACTACCGGTGGTACGTCCCGCTACGGCTTTACCAGCACCGCCACCACCCCCATCAGCGACAGCAGCGAGGTGAACAGCACCACGCTGTTGCGTTCCCACCAGCTGCGCCGGTCGAAGATGATCTGGTCCCCCGAGCGGAGCTCGAGGCGCGAGAGGGGGTCCCCCGGGTCCAGACGCCG
>JBILKP010000345.1:0-3091 GCA_044376625.1 Gemmatimonas sp.
TGTTCGATGCGGGTTGAGACGCCTGTGCGCGACATTGTCGCGCGGATTTCAATTTGCTGCTGGGGCACGATGCCTGCCCCGCGGCCTACGCCCCCGCCGGCACCACCTGCGCGTACGCGCCGCGAAAGTACGCCAGCGGCTCCCCCTCCGCCACGCCGGCGGCCTCCACCTGGCCCACGTAGATCACGTGGTCCCCCGCCGGGTGCCGCGCCACGATGCGGCACCCCAGCCACGCCAGCGCCCCCTCCAGCACCGGCACCCCCGGCTGGGCGATGTGATGCGCCACCCCCTCGAACCGATCCGCCACCTTGCTGGCAAAGCGCTGCGACAGCGCCTGCTGCGACGCCGCCAGGATGTTCACCCCCAGCAGCTGCCGCGACGCCAGCAGCGGCGCCAGCGTGGCCTCGGCCCCCACGCACACCAGCACCAGCGGCGGCGACAGGCTCAGCGACGAGAAGGCGCTCACGGTCATGCCGTGCGGGCGGCCGTCGTCATCGGTGGTGGTGACCACGGTGACGCCGCTGGCAAAGCGCCCCAACACGGCGCGGAACAGCGCCGGGGCAATGGGGGACAGGGCAGTGTCGGACATGGGCGCAAGCTATCAGCCCCCCCAAGTGGGGCCCCGCAGGACCGCGCGCAGGAACACGGCCGACAGCGCCCCCACCACGGTGGCCAGCAGGTTCACGGCGTCGTTGTCCAGCCACCCCCACCCCCCGGCCAGCTGCGTGGTGCTGCCGCAGGCGTGCGGGTCCTGCTCGGTGTCGGTGCGGCAGGCGGGGCACCACCGCCGAGCCTGCCCCCAGGCCCCCAGCAGCGTGTCGGCCAGCGCCCCCGCCGCCCCCGCCAGCGCCACCGCCCCCCACGCGGTCCACGGCACCACCCCCACGGCCGCGGCCACCGCGGCAATCACGGCGGCGCTCACCCCAAGCGCCAGCGTCCCGACCACGCTCACCGCCCCCGACGTGCCCGGCGTCACGCGGCGCCGGGTGCGCAGCGACCAGGGCGCGCCCCCCCACCAGGTCCCCACCTCGGTGGCCAGCGTGTCGGCCCCGGCGGCAGCTAGCGCCCCCGCCGCCGCCATCAGCGCCAGTGGCGCCCACGAGGGGACGGCCAGCGCCACAAGGACCCCCACCGCGTACACCCCGCCGTTGGCCACCACCTGCCACGGATCGCGCGGCCCCCCCTTGGCCACCACGCCCCCGGTGCGCGCCGCCTTCAGGGCGCGCCCGGCGCGCGACCACCCCGTGGTCCAGGCAAACCACGCCACCAGCAGCACCCCGGGCCCCACGCCCCCCGCCATGGCAGCGGCCCCCACCACCGTGGCCGCCACCGCCCCGCCAGCCGACAGCGCCCCCGCGCGCCAGGCGCCGCCGGCCACCAGCGCCGCCACTAGCACAGGCACCAGCACCGGTGCCAGCCATGATACGAACACGGGAATCCCCCACGGGTGCATGCGGTGAACTTGTACGCCCTCCCGGCGTGGCGTTAGGATGCGCGGACATGGCGCATCCCCTCCCTTCCCGCACGGGCACCCCCGCCACCTCCGCGCCAGCGGTGGCCGCAGCCGCTCCCCTTCCCCCCCAGGATGCCCGCTACCCGCTGGCGCTGCTGGAGGCGGTGAAGGTCATTGACACCCCCGACAACGACTGGGATGTGGAGCTGGTGGAGGAGTTGCGCACCAAGCGGCTGGGGCTGAGCGCCACGGTGCAGCAGCAGATCCGGCGCTACGGCGAGGCCGTGCGGGGGCGGCAGCCGGTGGCGGGGGAGGAGGTGGCGCAGCTGGCGCGGCTCATCGGCCGCCGCCCCGACGCCGAGCAGGCGTTCCGCGAGGCGGGGCGCCGGTGGGCGCGCGGCGTGGTGGAGGCCAGCAGCCCCATGCGCCGCCGCGCCGCGCGCGGGCTGCCGGGGTGGATTGGCCGCCCCATCGCCCTGGGGCTGCTCAAGGGGATGGCCGCTCGCGCCCTGGGGGGGCGCCTGGTGCGCCAGGGCGCCGCCGTGCTGCTGGAGCTGCGCACCCCGGTGGCCGTGGACCCCGGCGTCACCCCGTCCCCGTGCCTGGTGTACGAGGCCGCGTTCCGCGAGGCGCTCCGCGAGGTGGCGGCCGTGGAGGGCGCGGTGGATCATGTGCAGTGCCGTGTGCGCGGCGACGCCCGGTGCGAGTGGCGCGCCGAGTGGCGGCGCGGCTGACGCCGCCCGCGTTCCCCCACCCCAACGCGTGACGCTCCCGATGCTGACCCCCGCCCTCCTTCCGCGCCTGCAGGCGCTCCTCGCCGAGGCCGGCCTCGATGGCTGGCTGCTGTACGACTTCCGCGGGTCCAACGCCATCGCGCAGGGACTGCTGGGGTTTGAGGGGATGGTGTCGCGGCGCATCTTCGCGCTCATCCCGCGCGAGGGGACGCCGGTGGGGATCGCGCACGCCATCGAGCCCGGCCCCTGGGCGCGCTGGCCCGCCGAATGGCCGCTGCGCCGCTACACCGGGTGGCGCGCGCTGGAGGCCGAGGTGGCGACGCTGGTGGCCGGCAAGCGCGTGGCCATGGAGTACTCGCCAGGCGACGCCATCCCGTATCTGGACCGCGTCCCCGCCGGCGTGCTGGAGATGGTGCGCGCGGCGGGAGCCACGGTGGTGTGCAGCGGCGACCTCGTGTCGCAGGTGTACGCCACCTGGACGCCGGCGCAGCGCGCCTCGCACGAGCGCGCGGCGGCGCACATCGCGGCCATCGCGCAGGAGGCCATTGCGCACGCCGGCGCCATGGTGGCGGCGGGCACGCCCGCGGCGGAGCACGAGTTGCAGGCGCGCATCATGGCGGCCTTCGCGCGCGCCGGGCTGGAAACCGACCACGGCCCCGACGTGGCCGCCTCGGAGAGCGCCGCCAACCCGCACTACGTCCCCTCGGCCGACCGCCCGCGGCTGGTGCAGGCGGGGGACACGCTGCTGGTGGACCTGTGGGCGCGCGAGCCCGGGGGCGTGTACGCCGACCAGACGTGGATGGCGTCGCTGGGCGCCCCGTCGTCCAAGGTGGCCGCCATCTGGGAGGCGGTGCGCGACGCGCGCGACGCGGCGCTGGCGCTGCTGCACGAGCGCATTGCCGCC
>JBILKP010000098.1:0-9929 GCA_044376625.1 Gemmatimonas sp.
AGTAGGTCATGCGCGCGCCGCCAAAGCGCGCGGTGTCGGCCAGCGGCGGGTCGTTCACCAGCATCACCAGCACCTTCCCCTTCACATCGGCACCCTTGAAGTCATCCCAGTTGAACTCGGGCGCCTTGGTGCCGTACCCCACAAACACCAGATCCGCGGCGTCCAGCGACGCCGTGGGGGCCACGTGCTTGGTCCACGCCACGTAGTCGTCGCGCCAGCGCAGGGTGCGCGTGGCGCCCTTCGCGGTGAAGGTCAGGGCGGGGGCGTTGGTGACGGTGATCCCCACCAGCGGGACCCGCTGCACGTAGCTGCCGTCGGGATTGCCGGGGGCCAGCCCCAGCGCGCGGAACTCCTGCTCCAGGTAGGCCGCGGTGCGCTCCTCCCCCAGGGTGCCGGGCTGCCGCCCCAGCAGCGAATCGGCCGCCAGCACGCGGATGTGCCGCATGAGGGTGGCCGTGTCGATGGCCGCCAGCGCCTCGGCGGGGACCGGGTCGGCGTTGATGGCGGACTCGGCCGCCGGGGGGCGGTCGCCGCCGCAGGCGGCCGAGAGGAGCGCCAGGCAGGCGAGGGTGGCGGGGAGCGTCCTGCGCATGGGGGGCACGTTGGTGGGGGGCCGGGAGGGGGACGAGGGAATGGTCGCGGCGAGTGGGAAAGCCGGGGGGGCCCCCGTATCTTACGGCATGGTTCGCCCTGTGCACCCGGAGGCCGCACGCTGGCCGGTTGGCCCCCGTCCCTGGTGGGCGGGACGCGCGGTGCGCCACGGCTGGCGCGTGGCGCTGCTGGCCCTGCTGGCCGCGATGCCGCTTCCCGGCGCGCGCGCCCTGGCACAGCTGGGGTTGGGGAGCGCCCGGCAGGCCAGCGACACCGGGAAGGCCGTCACGTCGCCGGGGTCGCCGCGCGCCGCGGTGGAGACCTTCCTGCGGCTGGCCGAGGCGCGTGACTGGGAGGGGGCCTCGGCGTACCTGGCGCTGAACGCCTCGCAGCGCGCGCGGGGCGCCGAGTTGGCGCGCGAGCTGAAGGCGGTGATCGACCAGCGCCTGGTGCTGGACCCCGAGGCGCTCTCGCCGCTGGCGGTGGGGGACACCACCGACGGCGATCTCCTTGGGGACCGCGTGGGGATCGTGCGCGGCCCCGACAGCCATGAGGAGCCGGTGCGCCTGGTGCGGCAGCCGCGCGACCCCGAGGTGGGGTGGGTGTTCTCCAGCGCCACCGTGGGGCGCATCGACGGCTGGTTCGAGGAGCTGGGGGCGTCGTGGCTGCGCGACCGGCTGCCGCGGGCGCTGCGGCGCGAGGGGTGGGCGCACCTGTACTACTGGCAGTGGCTGGGTGTGCTGGCGGCGCTCCCGGCGCTGCTGCTGGTGGGATGGGCTGCCAGCACGGTGGGGCGTTTCCTGCTCACGCGCCTCGCGCGGCGGACTGCGACCGAGTGGGACGACCTCATCCTGGAGCACATCCCCGGGCCGTTCCGGTTGGCGGTGGCCGCGCTGGTGGCGGGGCCGCTGCTGGGGGTGCTGGCGCTGAATGCGCGCGCGACCGCGTTCGTGGGCGACGCGCGGCGCGGGGCGCTGCTGCTGGCGCTGTTCTGGGGCGTGCTGCGCGTGATCACCGTGGCACAGCGGCGCATCGTGAGCGCGGCGTGGCTGGGGGGGCAGGAGGCCGAGGCGCGCACGCTGGTGCCGCTGCTGGGGAACATCCTGCGCGTGGTGGTGGGTGCCGGCGCGCTGCTGGCCGCGCTGGCGCAGTTCGGCTACCCGGTGGGGACGCTGCTGGCCGGGCTGGGGATTGGCGGGATTGCCGTGGCGCTGGCGGCGCAGAAGACCGTGGAGCACCTGTTCGGGAGCGTGTCGCTGGCCGCCGACCGCGCCTTCCGCGTGGGCGACTGGGTGCGCGCCGGCACCACCGAGGGGACGGTCGAGCGGATCGGGCTGCGCTCCACCTCGCTGCGCACCTTCGAGCGCACCGTGGTGCGCATCCCCAACGGACGGCTGGCCGATGAGCGCATCGAGACCTTCGGCGAGCGCGACCGCATCCTGCTGCGCACCGACATCGACCTCACGTACGACACCCCGGCCGCGGCGGTGGATCGCGTCCGCGCCGCCATCGAGGGCACCCTGCGCGCCCATCCGCTCATTTGGGAGGAGTCGGTGCGCGTGCACGTCATCGCCTTCACCGAGTCGGCGGTGCGCCTGCGCGTGATGGCGTGGTTCCGCACCACCGAGTGGGAGCAGTTCCTGATGATCCGCCACACGCTGCTGCTGACGTTCCTGCAGGTGGTGGAGCGGGAGGGGTCCAGCTTCGCCTTCCCCTCGCGCACGGTGTACCACGTGCAGCAGGGGAGCGGGCGCGGGCGCGGCGGTCCCCCGCCGCCGCCGCCTGCCGACGGCGCCGACTGACCGGTGGCGGCGCCCCTCGTGCCGGCCCTGGTGTCGCCTCTGTCCGTGCCCGTGACGCCGCTGCTGCGGCAGGTCATGCTGCAGGATCCGCCGCCGGTGGCGGGTGCCGAGCTGGCGGTGTCCGCGCTGCAGGGGGCCATCACGCTGGGGCTGGCGCTGCTGGGGGCGCACCTGTTCCGGCGCTACCGGCGCCCCTGGTTCGGGTGGTTTGCCGCCGCGTGGGGGATCTACGTGGCCCGGCTGCTGTGCATCCTGAGCTTCCTGCTCTCGGGGAACCGCGTGTGGCTGTACTGGCACCAGGTGACCACCGGGTGGACGGCGCTGGTGCTGCTGTGGGCGTCGCTGGTGTTCCTGCGCCAGCCGCGCGCGCACCCCGCGCTGCTGGCGGTGGGGCTGTTCCCGCCGCTGTGGTCGTACCTTGCCATCTACCAACTGGACAACTTCCTCTGGGCTGCGCTGCCGGCGGTGCTGTTCCTGAGCGGCGCCACGCTGTGGACCGGGTGGGTGTTCTGGCGGTACCAGCGCACCGCGGGGTCCAGCGGCGCGCGGCTGCTGGCGGTGGCGTTCCTGCTGTGGGGGGTGCACCACCTCGACTACCCCTTCCTCCGCGCCCAGGGGGCGTGGATGCCGTGGGGGTACTACCTGGACATCGCCTTCGAGCTGCTGGTGGGGGTGGGGTTCATGCTGCTGGTGCTGGACGACCTGGGGCGGGGAGTGCAGGCGCTCACCGCCCTGTCGGGGGACCTGCAGCGCCCGGCCGCCGACGGCGACCGCGCGCGGCGCCGCGATCCGCTGGTGTCGCTGCTATCGCGCCCGCTCACGCTGCCGGGGGTGCGCGGCAGCGCGATGGTGCGCTTTGACGACGTGGAGCCAACGGCGGACGTGGACCCGCTGCCGGTGTCCCGCACCGGTGAGCGCGCCGTACCGCGCCACGCGGGCGGCCGGGGCGGGGCGCGCGTGGTGCGCGGCGCGGGGAGCTGCGTCGGGTGGGAGGGGCGCCCGGTGGAGCCCGCGGTGGCCGCGGTGCTGGCGCGCATGCAGGACACGCGACGCCCGCAGGTGGCCGCCACGCAGCGCGCGCAGCCCTTTGTCGCGGCGCTGCCGGTGAGCGCGGGGCAGCGGCTGGTGGGGGCGCTGGTGATGGTGGGGGAGGTGCGCAACCCCTTCACCGCCCTGGATGACGCCTTCCTGTTGGCGCTGGGCCAGCAGGTGGGGGCCGCGCTGGAGCAGGACGCGCTGGACCGGCAGCTGGCCGCGCGCACGGCGGCGCTGGAGCAGCTGTCGGCGCGCATGGTGCGCCAGCACGAGGAGGAGCGCCGTCGGCTCTCCCGCGAATTGCACGACGAGACGGCGCAGGTGTTCTCGGCGGTCAAGATGCAGCTGGAGGCGCTGCGCGGGATCATGCCGGGCGACGCGGCGCCCCGGGTGGACCGGTTGCGCGCCCTGGTGGACACCGGCATCGCGAGCATCCGCCAGGTCACCAGCGACCTGCGCCCGTCGCTGCTGGACGACCTGGGGCTGCTCCCCGCGTTGCGGTCGCTGGTGACGGAGTTCACCGAGCGCACCGGGGTGCCGGCGCGGCTGGCGGCGCCGGCCACGCTCCCCGCGCTGGGGGGCGATGCGGACCTGGCGCTGTTCCGGGCGTTGCAGGAGGCGTTGGCCAACGTGACGCGGCACGCCGGCGCCACGGCAGTGGAGGTGGAGGTGGCGGTGGATGCGGCCGGTGACGGCGCCCGCGGCGGGGCCGGGGCGGTGCGGCTGGCCGTGACCGACAACGGGCGGGGGTTCCCCGAGGACGAGGAGGGGCGCGTGGACGAAGGGGCGGGACGCATGGGGCTCACCGGGATGCGCGAGCGGATCCACGGCGTTGGGGGGGAGGTGCGGGTGCGCAACGTCGGCGGCGCCCAGCTGCGCATCGTGGTGCCGGTCGCGGCGCCCGGTGCGGGTGGCGCATCGGGTGGCACACCGGGGGGCGCATGAGCGCCCCCCCCATTCGCGTGGTGCTGGCCGACGACCACGCGCTGGTGCGCGAGGGGATTCGGCATGTGCTGGACCAGGACCCCGGCATCGCGGTGGTGGCCGAGGCCGCCACGGGTGCCGAGGCGGTGGCGGCGGCGGAGGCGCACCACCCCGACGTGGTGCTGCTGGACATCACCATGCCCGGGGAGACGGGGCTGCACGCCGCCGAGCGGCTGCGGGCCCGGCTCCCGGGGGTGCGCATCCTGATCCTCAGCATGCATGACCAGCCGGAGTACGTGCGCGAGGGGATGCGCATCGGCACCAACGGGTACCTGCTGAAGGACAGCGCCGGGGAGGAGCTGCGCGCGGCCATTCACGCGGTACACGCGGGCGGCACCTTCTTCAGCCCCGCGGTGGTGCGGCGCCTGACCGCTCCCCCGCCCGTCCCGGTGGACACCCCGGCCGCGCAGCTGCGGGTGCTCACGCCGCGGGAACGGGATGTGCTGGAGCGGGTGGCCGCGGGGCTCACCAACAAGGCCATCGCCGCGGAGCTGGGGATCAGCCGGCGCACCGTGGAGGCCCACCGGGAGAGCCTGATGCGCAAGCTGGATATCCACAGCGTGGCGGGGTTGACGCGATTGGCGCTGGAGGCCGGGATGGGGGAGGGGTAGAATTGGAGATGCCTTGGATGCCCCGTGGTGCGCGCGTGATGCTGGCGCGGCGTCTGTGTCTGGTCACCCTGGTGACCCTGCTGGCGGCGGGGTGCGCCCCGGCGCTGGCGCCCTTGCCAACGGCGGGCGCCCCGGTGCCCGCGCGGCGCCCGTCTGCCGCCCCCACGGCGGCGCCGGAGGCGTCCACCGCCGCCAGGCCAACGGCCAGGTCCACCGCCAAGCCGACGGCCAAGGCAGCCGCCGGCCCGGCGTCGGCGCCAGCCGCGGACGGGGATCCGGCCACGCCGGACGCCCTGGCCTCCGCGGCGGCCGGCGTGTTCGGCGAGGGTGGGGGGGAGCCCAGCTGGGACATCGACGTGCGCAGCTACGAGACGCACGAACGGGTGGGGTTCTACACGGCCCTCTACAGCGGCACGGCGCGGGGGTCGTTCACGCGGCAGCTGTCACGGGGCACGCGCTACGAGCCGATGATCCGCGCCAAGCTGCGCGCCGCCGGGATGCCCGAGGACCTCACGTACCTGGCGCTCATCGAGAGCGGCTACGACCCGCACGCCTACTCGCGCGCGGCGGCGGTGGGGATGTGGCAGTTCATGAGCAGCACCGCGCGCGGCGTGGGGCTGCGGGTGGATTGGTGGATGGACGAGCGGCGCGACCCGGCGCGCGCCACCGATGCGGCGATCACCTTCCTGGGGTACCTCACCCGCGAGTTCGGGTCGCTGTACCTGGCGGCGGCGGCGTACAACGGCGGCCCGGGGCGCGTCTCGCGCGGACTCACCCGCTTTGCCAGCCAGATGGAGGGGACCGAGGGGGAAGACCGCTTCTTTGCGCTGGCGGAACAGGACTACCTGCGCAGCGAAACCAAGGACTATGTCCCCAAGCTGATCGCGGCGGCGCTGCTGGCCAAGACCCCCGACCGGTACGGCTTTGCGGTGGAGTCCCTGCCGCCGTACGCCTATGACTCGGTGCAGGTGGAGGGGGGGACGTCGTTGGCGGTGGTGGCCGAGGCGGCCGGGGTGCCGGCGGCGGAGCTGCGCGACCTCAACCCGGCGCTGCTGCGGGGCGTCACCCCACCGGATGCCACGGTGTGGGTCAAGGTGCCCGTGGGGAACGGGGCGCAGGCCGAGCTGGGGATGGCCGCCTTCCCCGAGGAGCTCCGGCGCGGCTACCGCACGGTGACGGTGAAGGGGAGCAGCACGACCCCGGCCGCGCTGGCCAAGCGGGAGGAGGTGTCGCTGGCGCAGCTGCGGCAGTTCAATCCCGGGCTCAAGACGTCGCGCAAGGGGCGGCTCTCGGCGGGGCAGGTGGTGCGCATTCCCACGACGGCCGTGCTGGGGTTGATGCGGGATGTCCCCGACCCGGGGATCGAGCGGTACGGGAGCGCGTCGGCAGCGACGTCGAGGGGTGCGGTGCACGTGGTGCGGCGCGGGGAAACGCTGGGAGCCATCGCGCGGCGCTACAAGACCACGGTGCCGCGGTTGCAGGCGCTGAATGGCCTCAAGGGGACGCGGGTGGCCGCGGGGCAGCGGCTCACGGTGCGCGGCTCGTCCACCACCGCACGGACGTCGTCGGCCACGACGTCGTCCAGCACGAAGGCGTCGGCGAAGAAGGCGTCCACGAAGAAGGCGTCGGCCAGGAAGACGCCCGCGAAGAAGGCCCCGGCGAAGAAGGCGTCCGCGAAGCAGGTCCCCGCGAAGAAGCCACCCGCCAAGAAGCCGGTGGCGAAGACGGCGTCCTAGTCCAGGACGCCGCGCCCGCGCAGGCCGCGCATGACCACGCGCTCGTAGCCGTTGGTGGGGTCCACGCCGCGCGCCAGGTCCTGCGCCACCGCCACGGGGCCGCGGTTGTAGACCAGGAGTGCCAGCTTGAGGTCGCCGCGCTGCTCCCGGATCAACGTGCGCAGGTACCGGAAGCCGATGCGCAGGTTGGTGGCCGGATCGAGCAGCTGCTCGCGCGTGACGCCCGGCTGGAAATACCGCGCCGTGGCGGGCATGAGTTGCGTGAGCCCCACGGCACCCGCCGGGCTGGCCACGCGGGGATTGAAGCGACTCTCCACCTGCACCAGGCGGAACGCCAACTCCGGGTCGATCCCCTCCTGCCGGGCGATGTCGTAGACCAGCCGAGCCAGGTCGGGGGACACCCGGTAGCGGGTGCTGAAGCGGTAGATGCGGTTCCACCGCTGGAGCGATGCCGAGGCGGTGTCGCGGGCACCGGCGGCAAAGGGGGCCGGCGCGTCGGGGACCAGTGTGGGCTCAGGGGTGAGCGCCACCGCCAGCGCCATGGTGACAGATGCGGCCAGCGCCACCCGCGACAATCGCCGCTGGGCCTGCCGCCGGGCAAGGCGACGCCGGCGGGCCTTGGCCTGCGGCGTACGTTCGACCGTGGGGGATGTGTGCATGGGCCCTCCCTGGGCTCGGGGACATCACGGACCCGATGACCAACTCCCGGACTGCCCCCCATGCTTCTCGCGCAGGGTGATGCCGGTGATCTCCATGGTCCGATCCACCGCCTTGGCCATGTCGTAGACCGTGAGGAGCGCCACGGACACGGCGGTGAGCGCCTCCATCTCCACCCCGGTCTGGGCGGTGGTCCGGACGGCTCCCTCCACCACTACGCCGGGGAGGGAATCATCCAAGTTAACCACCAGGTCGATCCCCGACAACGGGAGGGGATGGCACAACGGAATGAGGTCTGCCGTGCGCTTGGCGGCCAACACCCCCGCCAACCGCGCCACCGGCACCACGTCGCCCTTGGCCAACGTGTTGTGCCGGATGGCCTCCAACGTCTCCGCGCGCATCCGGATGGCCCCGCGGGCCACCGCATGACGCACCGTCACCGCCTTCTGGGACACATCCACCATCCGAAAGGTTCCGTCCGCCTGCACATGGGACATGCCGGCCGACGCACCGGGGAACGGACCTTCCGCAGGAACAGACGAACGGGGATCGGTCATGGCACGAGCATCCGGTGCAGGGTGGCCATCAGGTGTGCCGACAGGAGCTGGGGATTCACGTTCCCTTGCGCCCGGGCCTGCGCCGCCTCCACCACCAGCACCGACGCGGCGGTGCGTCGCGCCGCTGCCTCCTCGCCGGCCATGGCCAACTGGCGCGCTCGGGTGTGCAACAACTGGACCAGCGCATCCAACGTGTCGGCAAAGGCGCCGCGCGCGCCGCGGTTCCCCTGACGTGCCGCCATCAGCGCCCGCTCCGCGGTCCCGTCGGGAGTGCCGGGGCGCAACGCCGCCGTCATCAGCGCCTGCGCCTCACTGCGCGCCGCCTCCGCCGCCCCTCCGTCAAACAGCACCCCGGGCGCCCCCTCGGCGCGCTGCCCCGCCGCCTCCCGCGGCAGCTGG
Organism: Gemmatimonas sp.; assembly: GCA_044376625.1. Taxonomy (GTDB): domain Bacteria; phylum Gemmatimonadota; class Gemmatimonadetes; order Gemmatimonadales; family Gemmatimonadaceae; genus Gemmatimonas. The sequence goes on from JBILKP010000098.1 coordinate 8,373, forward strand.
CCCAGCGTGCGCATCACCACCGGGTCGTCCAGGAACGCCTCCATGTCGGCGGCCGGCAGCCGCGGCACGCGCACCGTCACCACGCGCGACTTGATGGTGGGGAGCAGCAGCCCCGGCTCCGACGAGGTCAGCAACAGCGTCGTCCCCGGCGGCGGCTCCTCCAGCAACTTGAGGAACGCATTGGCTGCCTCCTTCGACGCCTCCTGCACGGCCATCCGCTCGGCGTCCCCCACGACGAACACCGCCCGCCGCGCCAAGGACGGGCGCATGGCGGCCCGCAGCACCATCGCCTTGGCGGTGGGGAGGTTGATCCCCACCGAGCCGTCGGAGGCGCTCCACACCCCCTCCGCCACGATCCGCGCCCGGATGGCCTCGCCGTACTCCGCGGCCACGTGCTCGGGCTCGGCGTTGGTCCCCTTCTCCAGCTTGAGGGGGAAGTACCAGTGCAGGTCGGGGTGCGTGCCCCGCAGCGCGTAGCGGCAGTGCACACACCCCCCGCACGGCTCGGGGAGCCGCTCGGCCAGCGCGCGCTCGCACAGCAGCAGCTGCCCCAGCCACAGCGCCAGCCGCTGCTTCCCCACGCCCCGCGTGCCGGTGAACAGCAGGCTGGCCGGCAGCCGCCCGTCGGCGGCGGCGGCAGCCAGGCGGGTGCGGATGGGGTGGTGGCCAAACAGGGGGCGCAGCGACATGCGCGGAAATATGGGGGCGCGGTAGCTTGGAACCATGCCCATTCACCGTTCTTCCGTCCGCGTCACCTCGTGGCTGACGACGGCCCTGGTCCTCGCCGCCCTTGCGGGGGCGCCCCGGGGCAGCGCCCAGCCCGCGGCCCCCGTGCGGGCCCGTGCGCTGGGGGTTGCCCCCGGCATCTTTGCCCCGGGGCCGCGCAACGCCATCACCGACGTGGCCGGGGTGCGGGTGGGGCAGGTCACCCTCAGCGGCGGCGACTCGGTGCGCACTGGCGTCACGGCCATCCTCCCCCATGCGGGGGACCTCTATCGCGACCGCGTCCCCGCGGCGCTGCATGTGGGGAACGGCTTCGGCAAGCTGCTGGGGGCCACGCAGCTGCGCGAGCTGGGGGAGCTGGAGACGCCAGTGCTGCTCACCTGCACGTTGTGCATCTGGCAGGCGGGGGATGCGCTGGCGCAGTGGATGCTGGCGCGCCCGGAGAACGCCACGGTGCGTTCCATCAACCCCGTGGTGGGGGAGACCAACGACGGCGCACTCAACGCCACGCGGGCGCGCCCCGGGATCGGGGTGGCGGTCTCGGCGGCGTTGGCAGCGGCCCAGGGCTCCGGCGACGGCGCCCCGGTGGCCGAGGGGAGCGTGGGCGCGGGGCACGGGACGGTGATGTTTGGCTGGAAGGGGGGCATGGGGACGGCGTCACGACGGCTCCCGGCGGCGCTGGGCGGGCACACCGTGGGGGTGCTGGTGCAGGGGAACTACGGCGGCGTGCTGCAGGTGCTGGGGGTGCCCGTGGGGCCGCTCCTGGGGCGCTACAGCTTCCAGCGCGAGGCGCCGTGGCCGCTGACGCCGGCCGCGGGGAGTCCACCGCCCGGC
>JBILKP010000346.1:0-3086 GCA_044376625.1 Gemmatimonas sp.
GCGCCCACCCCTCGCCGCGGGTGGCCTCCTCGGGGCGGCCCCCCAGCGGCTGGCGACGCAGCGGTTCCGGCGCCGTCCGCTCCACCGGCGCCCGCCACCCGGTGTCCAGCGTGAGCAGCTCCCCGACGCCGGGGTAGCGCGGCGGGCGCGGGCGCAGGTCGTCCGGCGCGCCCCCCTCGGGGCCAGCGCCCGGGCCGGCGCCGGGCGCCTGCCCCCGGGTGGCGTCAGGAATCGCCCACGGCGTCCACGCCACCCGGTACGAGTGACACCCCGGCGCCCCCGGGTCGGCTACCGGCATGAGGTAGAGCGACCCCATGGCCGACGGCAGCATCGACGCCATGGCGCCCACCGGGAACCCGCCGGGCCAGGCGAGGGTGCCGCCCAGCAACGCCTGCCCCAGCAGGTCGGTCCCCCCGGCCCCGAGGTGCCGGTAGCGCAGGGCAAAATCCAGGCATTCGTCGGAGAAATACCAGTGCCGGGCGTCGGCGGTGAGCGGAACGGGCAGGCTGGCGCTGCTCGTGACCACGTCGTAGGCGACCCCCGGCGGGTACAGCAGCGCGGCCAGCGCGGCCACCACCCCCTGCTGGTCGGAGACCAGGGTGTCCAGCACCAGGTGGCTCCCCCATCGGTTCCCCTGGGCAAACGGCGCGAGGAACGGGGGCATGCGCGAGGCAAACGCCACCAGCAGCGGCGCATCCCCACCCCCCGCCACGTGCAGCAGCTCGTCGCGGTCCAGCGCCCGCAGGCGCACCGGGGTGTCCCGCCGCACCGGGGCGGTGCTTCCAGGGCGCGCCGGCGCCAGCAGCTGCAGCGGCAGGTCCCGGCTGCCGCGACTGACCACGAACACCGCCACGTGGGCGTCCACGCCCACCGACAGCCGAACCCCCGGCCATTCCCGCACCGCGCGCACCGGGTGGGCGCCGTGGAGCACGAGCTGCACGGGGGCGGTGGCCTCCTGCGCCCCGCCCCGCACCGGGAGCAGCCAGAGCAGCGGGACCAGCGCGGCGCCGAGCGGGGCGCCAAGCGCCTGGCGTAGGGATCGGGGGGTGCGCATGTCTCAACATACGGGCAACCGCCGCGGTCTGCTGTCCCGCGCTTCCCCAGCCTCCCCCCGCCGTCCCACCCGGCCGCGCGCGCCGGCCCCCGGGCCGCTAGCTTTCCCCCGCCATGAACGCCCCCCGCGCCGACCAGCTCGATCCCGCCCTCCTGGCCACCATGGGCCACCTGGAGCTCGTGGCCCGCTGGGTGGTGGACGGCTTCCTCACCGGGCTGCACCGCTCGCCGCGCAAGGGCTTCAGCGTGGAATTCGCCGAGCACCGGGCCTACCAGCCCGGCGACGACCTGCGCTACCTGGACTGGCGCATCGCCGCCCGCGCCGACCGGTGGGTGATCAAGCAGTACGAGGAGGAGACCAACGCCCTCGCCGCCCTGGTGCTGGACGTGAGCGCCTCCATGCAGTGGAGCGGCGCGCCGGCGCGGCTCACCAAGCGCGCCTATGCCGAGCAGCTGGCCGCCGCGCTGGCGCAGCTCCTGCTCCGGCAGCGCGACGCCGTGGGGCTGGTGCGGTTTGACGAAGGGGTGCGCACCGTGCTGCCCGCGCGCGTCCAGCGGGGGCAGTGGCACCGCCTGGTGGCCGCCTTCACCGCCCCGGGGGGCGGCGGCGCCTCGGCCATCGCGCCGGCCCTGGTGCGCGCCGGCGCGCTCGTGCGCCGCCCCGGGCTGGTGGTGCTCCTCTCCGACCTGCTGGCCGACCCCGCGCCGGTGGCCGACGTGGCACGCACCCTGCGCGCCCGCGGGCACGAACTGCTGGTGGTCCAGGTGATGGACCCCGCCGAACGCGACTTCCCCGGCGATGGGGAGGCCCGGTACCGCGATCCCGAGGGGGGGCGTGAAGTCCCCGCCGCGCCAGCCGACGTGGGGGTGCTGTACCGGGCCACCGTGCAGGAGGCGCTGGCGGAGTGGCGCGCGCTGCTGGGGCGCGCCGGGGCGCGGCATGTGCTGGCCATGACGGACGAGCCCTTCGGACAGCCGCTGCGGCGGCTGTTGCGCGCGGCGCGCCCGGGCGCGGTGGCGTAGCGCCCCATGGGCTTCCTCGCGCCCGCCTTCCTCGCCCTCGGCGTCTTTGTCGGCGTGCCGCTGCTGGTGCACCTGCTGCGCCGGCGCGTCACGCGGGTGGTCGACTTCCCCGCGGTGCAGTACCTGGCGCGAATGCAGCAGGAGCACCAGCGCGACCTGCGGGTGCGCCACCGGCTCCTGCTCCTGCTGCGGCTGCTGGCCGTGCTGGCGCTGGCGCTGGCCGCCGCCCGTCCGCTGGCCCGGTGGGCCGGGGTGGGGCACGCGCCGGTGGCGGTGGCGCTGCTGGTGGACAACTCCATGAGCAGCGGACGCGTGTTCGAGGGGACGCGCGTGCTGGACCGCCTGCGGACCGAGGCGCGGCGCGTGCTGGATGCCCTGGACGCCGGGGACCGGGTCTGGCTGGTGACCGCCGATGGGCGGGTGACCGGCGGGGCGCCTGCGGCGGTCCGCAGCGCCCTGGACCAGCTGCAGCCCCTGGGCGGGCGCGGGGCGCTGGCGGCGGCCGCCACCCGGGCCGTCACCCTGGCCGCCAGCGGGGCACCGCGGGCGCCGGTGGTGGCGCTGCTCACCGATGGGCAGCGCACGGCGTGGGCCGACACGGTGGTGGAGGCCGGTGCGGTGGCCGTGGTGGCGTGGGCTCCCACGGTGCCCCCGGCGGCCAATCGTGCCGTGCTGGCCGCCACCCCCGAGCCGCCCCGGTGGGCCCCGGCCGGCACGGTGGCGTTCACGGTGGAGGCCCCCGCCGGGACCCCCTGGCGGTTGCTGCTGGACGGGCGCATGCGCGCCCAGGGGACGGTCCCGCCCGCGGGGGGCGCGGCGCTGCGGTCGCCCCGGATCGTGAGCGGGGCGCCCGGGTGGGTGCGCGGACGCGTGGAGCTGGACGCCGACGCCCTGCGCGCGGACGACGTGCGCTGGTTTGCCGTGCGCTCGGCGCCGCCGCCCGCGGTGGCGGTGCGCCCCGAGGCCGGGCTGTTCCTGGCGACGGCCGTGTCGGCGCTGGTGGCCGAGGG
>JBILKP010000347.1:0-3078 GCA_044376625.1 Gemmatimonas sp.
GGCCCCGCCCCCCACCCCATGCCGCGATCCCAGCCGCGATCCCAGCCGCGATCCCAGCCGCATTCGGCGCGCGACCGGCACCCGCCCCGGCCAATCACCTGCACCGGATCGGTCGCACGCTGCGTGTCAGGCCCCACGGCAAACAGGTCCGGATGGTCCAGGGCCACCAGCATGTCGATGACCCGCCCCGGCACGCCTTCGCCGGCCAGCGCCACCAGCGCCTTGCCGGACAGCCCGAAGCGCGGGCTCCGCACGGCAAGCCATGCCTCGGTCAGGGGGGCCGGCATGCGGGTCGCGATCTCACGCAGCTGGGCCAGCGTCAGGGGAGCGCCCATGGCCAGACGCACGGCATAGCTGGAGCGCACCGCCCCCCCCCCGACCGCCCGCCACACCCGCTCGGGGACCTCCTCGGCGGCGCGACGCGCCACCGTGGTGGCCGCGTTGCCATCCACGTCGAAGTGCTGGACCTGGAGCCAGTCCCCCGACTCGGTAAAGCCCATCACGGCCGTCTCCGTGCGCCGCTGGCCGCCGGCGCACGCCAACGTGCTGCGCACCAGCAGATGCCGATTGTCCACGCTCCACGAGGCGAGCTGCTCCCCGGTGCAGCCGTCCACCGTGCGCGGCATCGGGATGCCGGGGGACGGCAGCGGCGTCCGGCTGGCCACGGAATCGGCACGCACCGCCACCAGGTCCACGCTGCCGGCCACCGACGCCGAGGGGACCACGCAGGTGCGGTCCTCGGAGGGGGCGGACACCGCGGCGCCGATCGGACCGCCGGCCGGCGTCCCCCAGCACCCCAGCCACGGATGGAACCGGGGATCGACCCCCTGCCCCCCCTGGACCCCCTGGGCCACCGCGACGGGGGCGCTGGCGGCCACCGCGAGCGCGACAGCGAGCACCGCCGCCCACGCGGGACGGCGGCCGCACGACGGCATCAGGCGCGAGTCAGACATGGCGAGCTCCTCAGTAGCGGAAGGTGAGTCCGACGGTGGCGCTGGTGCCCGCCAGGTCGATGTGCCGGAAGTCGCGGAAGGCGCCGGCCGTGGTGCCGCGGGCCTGCTCCCGTCGCAGTTCGAGCGCCAGCGCCACCCCCGGGGTGAGCGACAGGGTCGTGCCGGCCGCCAGAAAGCCTACGGGCGCCCACCCCTGCGTGTTCATGGTACTGCGGAACACATCGTACGACTGGGCGTCCACAAATTCCCCCTCCTGCCGGAAGCGGAAGTGCATCATGCCGCCGCCGGCGGCCAGGTACGGCGCCAGACGCGACGGCACCCAGGCCAGGCGCCCGACCTGGCGACCGGTGGGCACCAGGTGCCACTGCACGCCAACCGTGAGCGGGGTCCGCTGGAAGGCGGTGCGCTGGGTGATGGGGAGGTCGTCGGTGCCCACGAAGTCGCGGTACTCCGACGCCACGGACCGTTGCTGGGTCCCGACGCCGAACTGGAGCGCCAGCTGCGACGACAGGGGGACCGCGAAGTCGGCCCCCACGTTGACCCCGGTGAAGGCGCCGGAGCCGAGCGTCAGCTCGTCCCGCACGAAGTCGAAGAGCCCGCTGGCGGCCGAGGGCTGCGCCACCCCCATGCGGATGGTCAGGGTGCCGCGCGGCGCCTCGAACCGGTAGCCGTCGCCACCGCGCCGCTGGGCGGCTAGGGGGGCTGCGAGGAGGGGGGCGCTGGCCAGCGCCAGCAACAGGACAGCGCGCCGACGGCGGTACACACCGTGTCCGGCCTCGGCGCCGGGGACGATCGTGGGGACCCGCATGACCACCTCGCGAAAAGGGTTGCCCTGTGCTACCGCCGCGACCGGCGCCCGGTTCCCTGCCTCGCTGGGCATGCAACCGGGCGGGGTCGGGTCAGCGGGGCGCGATCCCCGGCGGCACCGCGCCTACAGCCCTGCGCCGTGGCACTTCTTGAACTTCTTCCCCGATCCGCACGGACACGCGTCGTTGCGGGGGGTGCTTTCCCACCCGGAGGGCAGCGTGCCCCCGCCGGCCGCCAGCGAGCGCACGCCGCCAGCCCCCACCACGGTCGGGGTCCCGCGCGCCAACCGCGGCGCCTCCTCCCCCGGTGCCTCCCCGTCGTCGTCCGCCATCTCAGCCGACGCCTCGGGGGCGATCTCCTCGAGGATCCCCAGCGCATTGAAGCGGCGCGCGGGGCGCGGCGCCTCCGGCGGGGGGAGCGGCGCCGGCTCGGGGGGCGCCTCGAACACCAGCTGCGCCTTGAGGAAGCGCTCGGTGAAGGTGTTGGCGAGGTCGTGCATGAGGTCCTCGAACATCACGAAGGCCTCCTGCTTGTACTCCACGAGCGGGTCCTTCTGCCCCCACGACCGGTAGTGGATCGACGAGCGGAGCTGGTCGAGGTCGTACAGGTGATCCTTCCACTTCTCGTCGATGACGTTGAGCATGATGAGCGACAGCAGGCGGCCGGCGAAGCCGTGCCCCTGCTCGTCGACGACCGCGTCGAGCGCCTCCAGCTTGAGGCGGAACGCCTCGGCGGCCGCCGCCTCCCCCTCGTCCTCGGCCTCCTCCACCGTGGCCGGCCCCGCATCGGCGGCGAAGGCGGGGACGGTGAGCATGTAGTGGCGCAGCAGGTCCTCCGCGACGTACGCGAAGTCCCACGCCTCACGCCGCTCGAAGGTGGCGAGCGCCTGGCGGATGCGCCGCCGCGCGCCGCGCCCCACCATCTTGCGCGCCTCCCCCCGGAGCTCCTCCCCCCCCTCCAGGGCGAAGGCGCGCAGCGAGTAGATGACCTCCCGCTGCTGGTTCATCACGTCGTCGTACTCCAGCAGCCGCTTGCGCGACTGGAAGTTCTGCAGCTCCACGCGCTTCTGCGCCTGCTCGATGGAGCGGGTGATCAGCGGGTGGGTGAGCACCTCCCCTTCCTCGGCGCCCATGCGGTCCATGAGCCGCGCGATGCGGTCGGAGCCGAAGAGGCGCATGAGGTCGTCCTCGAGGGAGAGGAAGAACTGCGAGGCTCCCGGGTCGCCCTGCCGCCCCGAGCGCCCGCGCAGCTGCCGGTCGATGCGGCGCGACTCGTGGCGCTCGGAGCCGATGATGTGCAGCCCGCCCGTCTCGAGGAA
>JBILKP010000348.1:0-3041 GCA_044376625.1 Gemmatimonas sp.
TGGGTCGGCCGCTGTTTGCCAGCGTGACGGCGGTCATGGTGCTGCTCTTCCTCTGGACCCGCCGACAGCCGCTCCGCCTGTCACACGAGATCGCCATCGTGGGGCTGGTGCTGTCGGTGAGCCTCTACATCCACCCGTCCTCGTGGTACCTGTGGGGGATTGCGGTTCCGCCGCTCGTGGTGTGCCGGCGCTGGCGCGCGCTGGGGGCGTTGGCCGCGGGGTGGGGGGTGGCGCTGCTGGTGACCTGTTTGCTCAATGGCTGGTACAACGCCATCGTGCTCCCCCTGGAGATCCTGCAGGTGGCCCTGTTGCAGGGGGGCACGACCGCCCAGAACCTCGTGCCGGAACTCCAGCCCTCCGGCGCACCGGTCATGGGGCTCATGGGCATGGTGCTCGTCCTCCTCGCCCGCAAGGCTGCCGGGCACGACCTGCAGGCCGAGTGGCGGGCCCCCGATCTCGCCTTCGTGGTGACCGCGTGGGTGATGGGGTTGTATGTGTCGCGGTTCTGGTTCGAGTGGGGGCTTCCCGCGATGGCCGTGTGGTACACGCGACAGATCGGCGAGGAAATGGGGTTCGGCTTCGCCGGGCTGCATCGCCGCGTGGTTCCCCCGGTCCTGGTCGGCGTGGCGGCGGCCACCTTCTATCTCGCCCAAACCGCGGATCTCGGTGGCCGATACACCAGCATGCTGCGCAATCCGCTGTTCATCACGCCGGTCGAGGAACTGGCCGCCGACCTGCCGGAGCCCGGCGGGGTCCTGTATGCCGCGAACATGGCCCCGTTCTACGGGATCTTCCATCGCCTCCCGCAGGCGCCGTTCCGCTTCTCCACCGGCATGGAGCCCGGTCTCATGCCCGCCGAGGACCTGAAGGTGCTGCGGGCCATCGAGGCGACCGACCAGACCAGCGCGTACACGCCCTGGTTTGACAAGATGCGGGGCGCGGACCGGATCGTGGTTCGCGGCGCCACGGCGCCGGAGTGGCCCGGCATGGAGTTCAAGCGCTTCTACGGCGCCTGGATCGGACGGAAGAGCAGCCGGTGAGTCCGGAATCGGGACGCGGCATCGCCGTGCTCATTCCCTGCCTGAATGAGGCGTCGGCGATTGCACGGGTGGTGACTGGATTCCGGGCTGCCTTGCCGGACGCCACGATCTACGTCTACGACAACGGGTCGACGGACGCGAGCATCGAGCGGGCCCGTGAGGCGGGGGCGATCGTGCGGCGTGAACCCCGGCGGGGCAAGGGCAACGTGGTGCGCCGGATGTTCGCCGACGTGGAGGCCGACGCCTACCTGCTCGTGGACGGCGATGGGACCTACGACCCCTCGGCCGCGTCGGCCATGCTGGCGCGGCTCGCCGCTGACCGCCTCGACATGGTGACGGCGCGGCGCGTGGCCGTGGAAGCCGGGGCCTACCGGGCCGGGCACACGCTGGGGAACCGGGTGCTCACCGGGGTGGTCGTCTGGTTGTTCGGCCAGCCCCTGGCCGACATGCTGTCGGGGTATCGCGTCATGTCGCGGCGCCTGGTCAAGTCCTTCCCGGCCCTTTCGCAGGGGTTCGAGATCGAGACGGAGCTCACCGTGCATGCGATGGAACTGCGCATGCCGGTCGCGGAGATCGACACCCCGTACCGGGCGCGCGACGAGGGATCGTCCAGCAAGCTGTCGACCTTTGGCGACGGGGCCCGCATTGCGCAGGCGATCAGCAAGCTCGTGCGCGACGAACGCCCCCTGGCGTTCTTCGGCAGCATCGCACTCGTGCTCGCGCTGCTCTCCCTCTACCTGGGCGTCGGTCTCTGGGAGACCTTCCTCGAGACCGGGCTGGTCCCGCGCTTCCCCACGGCGATCCTCGCGACGGGTCTCATGCTGTCGGCGCTCATCAGCCTGGCGTGTGGCCTCATCCTCGATACCGTGACCACGGGGCGGCGGGAGACGAAGCGCCTGCTCTCCCTGCGCATCCCGCTGGTGGCCGCGGAACCGGACCGGTCGGCGCCATGAGCGGCGAGTACGTGGGTGCCGTGAACCTCGAGGCGATGGCGGAGGCACACCGCTACAATGCGTTCCTCGTGGACCTCGTCGTTGGTGCCCTTGGCGACTGTCCCCGCTGCCTGGATTTCGGCGCCGGCGACGGCCTCATGACCAGACTGGTGGCCCAACGGGGGCTCCGCCCATCCTGTGTGGAGCCCGATGGGCGCCTCGCCGCGCGGCTGGCGGCGTCGGGCTTCACCGTCTGGCCCGATCTCGCGGACTGTCCGGACGCGTCCGTGGATGGCGTCTACACCCTGAACGTGCTCGAACACATCGAGGACGACCTCGCGGCGCTTCGGGGCCTGCGCCGGTGTCTCGTGCCGGGCGGTCGCCTGTTCGTCTACGTCCCCGCCTTCCCCGTGCTGTATTCGCGGATGGACCAACGCGTCGGCCACTTCCGGCGCTATCGCCGCGCCGAGCTGTCCGCCAAGCTGGCCGCGGCCGGCTTCGCGGTGGAGCGCATCGCGTACGCCGACAGCCTCGGCTTCCCTGCCGCGCTGGCCTATCGCCTGTTCGCGCGGGGCACCGGGGAACTGCAGCCCGCGTCGGTCGCGCTGTACGACCGGTGGCTGTTCCCGCTGAGCCGCGCGCTGGATCACCTCGTCCACCGGTGGTTTGGCAAGAACCTGCTGGCGGTGGCCCGCGTACCGCGCTGAGGCTGGCGTTAGATTCCGGGATGCCACTGTCACTCGAAACCACGGGCCCCACGCTGCTTATCCGCAAGGCGGCGTTCGAGCGGGCCAACCTGACGCGCGCCCAGTTTGACGAGGCGCTGGGGCTGACCGCCGACGAATTCCGGGTGGAGGGGGGGCTGGTGGCCGTCGGCCCCCTGGTGGGAGAGGACACCCTCACCGACCTCATTGCCCGGCTGGAGGAGGCGGGGCTGGCGTACTACGACGACTTCTTCGAATTGACCGGCAACTGGCCCGACTGGCTGTCGCTGTTCGCGATGGGGCAGGGGGGGTAACCCCCCCGTCCCAGCGGCGCCACGCGCCGTCAGCCGTCCACGTCGGCGAAG
>JBILKP010000349.1:0-3024 GCA_044376625.1 Gemmatimonas sp.
GCGCCGCGCCGTGCGCACCAGCACCGCCTCGGCCAGCGGCGCGCGCAGCCCGGCGGCCCACGCGGCGCGCGCGGCCACGCCCTCGGGGAGCAGCGTGAGCGCGTGCCGCCCCACCTCCTCGGCCCCGCCCACCACCACCACCCCCGCCGGATCCAGCGCCGCCACCGTGCGCGCCAGCAGCCCGCCCAGCAGCTGCTGCCGCGCCTCGCGCAGCCGCCGCTGGGCCAGGTCGGTCAGCGTCTCGCCGCGGGTGCCCGTGTGGAACCCCTGCCGCGGCGAGTCTCCCATGTGCGCGGCGGCGCCCAGCTCCAGCTCCACCGCGTCGCGCGCCAGCTCGGTCACGTGGTCACCGTCCAGGCGCACCAACCGCCCCTGGTCGCGCTCCAGCTGCAGCACCAGCACCTGCCCCTCGGGGGCGGCCGCCAGGTACGGCAGCACCAACGCCCCGGCCTGCCAGCGCACTTGCGTGGGGACCGCGCGCGGCAGCGCCGCCGAGAACAGCACCACGTCGCCCGGCGCCGGCACCGCCGCGAAGGCGCACCAGGCCCCCGCGTCGTGGATGGCGCGCGGCTCGGGGAGCGCGGCCAGCACCTCCACCTCGCACGCGGCAAACGCCGCCGCGTCCCCCTCGGCCACGCCGGCCAGCGGCCCCTCCTGCGCCGCCGCCCACGCGCGCCGCAGCGCGTGCCGCAGCGGCACCAGCCAGCTGTGCTGCTCCGCCACGTCGGCCAGCCCCCCGCCCACGTACACGCTCAGCACCGGGTGCCCCCGGTGCGCCTTCACGAACTGCCGGAACGCCTCCAGCTGCCGCATCACCATGGCTCGCCCCTCACAGCGTGGAAGGATAGGTCTCAGGGAGCGCCCCCACCGTGGCCGCCACGTCGCGCTCCAGCGGCTCCACCGCGCGCGTGTGGTCCACGTGCACCACCGCGTCGTACTGCCGCGCCAGCGCCACCGACAGGTAGTGCGACGCCCGCTCCGTGGCCGGGCGGTAGATCACGCCGATGGCGCGCGACAGCCGCGGCACCTCCAGCGCCTCGCGCAGCGCGGGCGACGCGTCCGGGACCAGCGTCCCCGCGCCCACCCCCGCCTCGTGCAGCACCCACTCCACCGACTCGTCCAGCGCGGGGCGCACCGCCATCACCGCGGCCGGGCCGTCCCACCGCTCGGCCGCCGTCACGGTCCCCGCATACGTCGTGAACCCCACCAGCGCCACCGCCGGCAGGCCGAACAGCTCGCGGGCCAGCTGCCCCAGCGACAGCTGCCCGTCGTCGGCCATCGCCGTGGCGCGCGCGTCGCCCACATGCGAGTTGTGCGCCCACACCACCACCTTGGGCGGACGGCCGTGCCGCACGAGGAACCGGCGCAGCCCCCCCAGCGTCCCGGCCATGTGCCGGTCGCGGAGGTTCCACGCCACCGCCTGCGGGTCGAACAGCGCGCGATAGTAGCGCTCGGCGTTGCGCACCACCCGCGCGTGCTGCTCCGCCACGAACAGCGCCGCCAGCCCCTCGGGGCCCGCCGCCGCCGCCACCGCCTGCAGCCGCCGCCCCTGCAGCTCGGCCAGCTGCGCCGCCACCGCCTCCTCGCACGAGGCGGCGATGCCCATGCGCGTGGAGCGCCCGTACACCAGCGGGTCCTCGCCGAAATGGTCGAAGCAGGCGAAGCGCGCGCGCGCGCGCACCGCGCCCTCGGGATCCACCTGCTCCAGGTACGCCACCACGCCGTCCATCGACTCGTGCATGGCGTAGAGGTCCAGCCCGTGGAACCCCACCCGCTCGGCGGGCGCCCGCGCGGCGTTGTGGTCGCGCAGCCACCCGGCGAAATCCAGCACGTCGGCGTTGCGCCACATCCAGTGCGGGAAGTGCCGGAACCCCGCCAGCGCCTCCACGGCATCACGGTCCGCGTCGGGCGCCCCCGCCACGTACCGGTGCAACCGGTGCGCCGACGACCAGTCGGCCTCCGCTGCCACGGCGGCAAAGCCATGCTCCGTGATGAGGCGCTGCGTGAGCGCCTGCCGCAGCCGGTAGAACTCGTGCGTGCCGTGCGTGGCCTCCCCCAGGCACACCACCTCCGCCGTGGCGCACCGCGCCAGCAGCGGCGCCAGGTCGTCCCCGGTGCCGTCATGCCGGTGCACCGCACCCTGCACCAGCTGCAGCAGGCGGCGCGTGCCCCCGCGGGCCACCGCGGCGGACGCGGACCCATTGGTCCCTTCCGCACCCGCCGCACCCGCCGCACCCGCGGGGCGCGCCATCCGCTCAGCCGCCTCCGTCAACGCCTGCTCCACCTCCAGGTCCTCCACGTCGGGGAAGGCGTCGTACCAGGCGCCCACACTGCCGAAGGGCTCGGGGATCAGCAGCGCCACACTCCGGTCCGCATGCGCCCGCACCGTGCGCAGTGCGTCGGCTGCGGCCACCGGCACAGCCAGCACCACCGAGGCCGGCGCCTCGCGGCGCACCGCGGTGAGTGCCGCCTGCATGGTGGCCCCCGTGGCCAGGCCGTCGTCCACCACGACCACCACGCGCCCTGCCAGCGACCGCGGCGCACGGCCACGCCGGTAGCGCGCCTCACGGCGGGCCAGCTCTGCCGCCTCCGCCGCGGTCACGCGCGCCAGTGCGGCCGCGTCCACCCCCAGCGCGCGCACGGTCTCCTCGTGCAGCACCGTGACGCCCCCGGCCGCGATGGCCCCCATCGCGAACTCCGGGTTGCCGGGGGCGCCCAGCTTCCGCACCAGGCAGATCTCCAGCGGCGCCCCCAACGCCTCCGCCAGCTCCGCCCCCACCGGCACCCCGCCCCGCGGCAGCGCCACCACCGTCACCGTCCCCGTCCCACCCAGGTCGGCCAGCCGGGCCGCCAGTTGACGGCCCGCCTCACGGCGGTCGAAGAAGCGGACTGGCATGGGCCAGCCGGGCGTCAGACGCCCACGACGATCTGGTCGTCGATCGCCGTCACCCCCGGCGCCGACCAGGCCGCGCGCTCGGCGTCGGTGCGCTCCGCCCACGACCGCACCGTCCCCTTGAGCGTCAC
>JBILKP010000350.1:0-3022 GCA_044376625.1 Gemmatimonas sp.
TGGAGCGCGGCGTCGTGCGCGGCGGCGCTGGAGCAGCTGCTGGAGGCCGACCAGCTGCAGAAGGAGACCACGGTGTCGTCTGGCGGGCAGCTGCTGGAGACGGTGGTGCTGGCGCTGTGCGTGCCCGAGGGGCGCTCGCGGTCCCCCCGGGGGCGCAGTGCGGTGGCGGGGCGCCGGCCATGAGCGCGCTGGAGACGCCGCTGATGCAGCAGTACCGGGAGATCAAGGCGCGCCACCCGGGGGCGATCCTGTTTTTCCGGATGGGGGACTTCTACGAGATGTTCCTGGAGGACGCCGAGGTGGCGTCGCGGGTGCTGGGGCTGACGCTGACCTCGCGCAACAACGGGGGGGCGTCGGACGTGCCGCTGGCGGGGATCCCGGTGAAGGCCGCAGGGGAGTACCTGCGCCGGCTGGTGGGGCAGGGGTATCGCGTGGCGGTGTGCGAGCAGGTGGAGGACCCCAAGCTGGCCAAGGGGATCGTCAAGCGGGAGGTGATCGAGACGATCACCCCCGGTGCGGTGTTTGCGGACGACCTGCTGGATGGTTCGCGGGCGAACTATGTGTGTGCTGTGGCCACCGCGGCGGATGTGCAGCGGGACGGGGAGCCGCAACAGGTGGGGGTGGCGGCGGCCGACCTGTCCACCGGGGAGCTACGGCTGGCGGTGGCGGGGATGGCGGACCTCGGGGCGCTGCTGGCGCGGCTGGCGCCGCGGGAGCTGCTGCTGGTGGCCGGGGGTGACGCGACCGTGGCGCAGGTGGCGCGCGTGGCGGCGGAGCGCGCGTTGGTGACCGAGCGCGAGCGGTGGGTGTTTGACGCCGCGATGGCGGCCGACGAGTTGGCGCGGCAGTTTGGCGTGCGCGGGCTGGACGGCTTTGGCATTGACGTGCGCGATGGCGCGCGTGGCGACCAGGCGATGGTGGGCGCGGCGGGGGCGCTGCTGCGTTACCTGCGCGAGTTGCAGCCGGGGGGCGTGCCGCACCTGGCGCCGCCGGTGGTGGAGCGTCCGGGCGGGGTGATGCCGCTGGACGAGATGACGCGGCGCAACCTGGAGCTGGTGGAGTCGATGCGCGGGGGTGACGCGCAGGGGACGCTGCTGCAGGTGATGGACCGGACGGCGACGCCGATGGGGCAGCGGCTGCTGCGGCAGTGGCTGCTGGCCCCCTTGCTGGAGCGCGCGGCGATCGAGGCGCGGCAGGACGCGGTGTCGGCGCTGGCGGCGGACCCGGTGGGGCGCGCGGCGGTGCGCGCGGCGCTGGACGGGGTGCGCGACGTGGACCGGCTGGCCAGCAAGGCGGCGGCGGGGCGCGGCACGCCGCGCGACCTGCGCGGGCTTGGGGATTCGCTGGCGCGGCTGCCGGAGGTGGCGCGGTCGCTGGGGGCGGTGGTGGGGGATGCGCCGCCTGGGGCCACGGCTGGCGTGCTGTCGGCGCTGCTGGCCGACTGGGACGATGGCGCTGACGTGGCGGCCGAGGTGACGGCCACGCTGGTGGAGCGCCCTCCGCTGCAGCTGGGGGAGGACCCCACCATTGCCGAGGGAGTGGATGCGGAGCTGGACCGGCTGCGCGCCACGCGCGACGGCGGGCGCGACGCGATCGCGACCATCCAGGCGGAGGAGCGGGCGCGGACGGGGATTGGGTCGCTCAAGGTGGGGTACAACCGGGTGTTCGGGTACTTCATCGAGATTTCCAACGCCAACCGGCACCTGGTGCCGGCGGACTACCAGCGGCGGCAGACGCTGACCGGGGCGGAGCGGTACGTGACGCCCGCGCTCAAGGCGTACGAGGAGGCGGTGCTGGGGGCGGCGGAGCGGATCGAGGCGCGGGAGCGTGCGCTGTTCGAGGGGCTGCGGCGCCGGGTGGGGGAGGCGATCGCGCGGTGGCAGCGGGTGGCGCGCGCGGTGGCGACGCTGGACGTGCTGGCCAGCTTCGCCGAGGTGGCGGAGCGGGAGCAGTACGTGCGGCCGGCGCTGCACGACGGGGTGGCGCTGGAGATCCGCGGGGGGCGCCATCCGGTGGTGGAGCGGATGATGCCGCGCGACCAGTTCATCCCGAACGACCTGGTGCTGGAGGCGTCGTCGCCGATGATCGTGCTGACGGGGCCCAACATGGCGGGGAAGAGCACGATCCTCCGGCAGGTGGGGCTGATCCAGCTGCTGGCGCAGGTGGGGAGCCATGTGCCGGCGCGGGTGGCGCGGCTGCCGATCGTGGACCGGCTGTTCACGCGGGTGGGGGCCAGCGACCACCTGGTGCGGGGGCAGAGCACGTTCATGGTGGAGATGGCGGAGACGAGCGCCATCCTGCACACGGCCACGGCGCGGTCGCTGGTGCTGCTGGACGAGATCGGGCGCGGGACCAGCACGTACGACGGCGTGTCGATTGCGTGGAGCGTGAGCGAGCACCTGCACGACCAGGTCGGGTGCAAGACGGTGTTTGCGACGCACTACCACGAGCTGACGCAGCTGGCGGAGGAGCTGCCGGGGGTGCGGAACTTCACGGTGGCGGTGCGGGAGGTGGGGGACCGGGTGCTGTTCCTGCACACGCTGGTGCCTGGCGGGGCGGACCGGAGCTACGGGATCGAGGTGGGGCGGTTGGCGGGGTTGCCGGCGCCGGTGATTGCGCGGGCGAAGGAGGTGCTGGCGCTGCTGGAGGGGGAGGGGTCGCAGATGGCGTCGCGGTTGACGGCGCCTCCGGAGGCCGGTGGGAAGACGCAGGGGCGGCGGGGCCGTCCGGGCCCGCGTCTCAAGGGGCATGGACCTGGGGCGCAGCTGGGGTTTTTTGGTGGGGAGGATGGCGGGGCGGCCGGTGGTGCTGCGGGGGGGGCGGACCCGGCGTTGCGGGCGTTGGCGGACCGGGTTGGGGCGCTGGAGCCGGATCAGATGACGCCGTTGGAGGCGTTGACGGTGCTGGCGGGGCTGAAGGACCAGTTGCGCGGGGACGGATAGCTGTCACGTCACTGACGCGTTTTTGGCGATATAGTGTCGATTTTGTCTCCTGTCATTCACAGCGCATCAACAGAACATCT
>JBILKP010000351.1:0-3021 GCA_044376625.1 Gemmatimonas sp.
TGGCCAAGCTGTTCTGCTCGGAGCTGGCCATGCGGGCCACCATCAAGGCCATCCAGGTCCACGGGGGGTACGGCTACACCAAGGACTACCCCGTCGAGCGGTTCATGCGCGACGCCAAGATCTGCGAAATCGGCGAGGGGACCAGCGAGATCCAGCGGCTGGTGATCGCCCGGCACCTGCTCAAGGGGCTGCTGGCCTGACGGTCGCGACGCTCGGCGCCTCGCCTTGGCACCCGCCGGGGGGGCGCCGGGCGGGGCGCGCATTGCGGGAGCTCTGGTTCCGGGTGTACCGTTCGGTGGAGTGTCCGGGTCGGCTGCGGACGGGGCATGGTGCCACGTCCGCCGACTCGTCGGTTGTCAGCTGTCGCTGCAGGTGCCGGCCTTTCCGTGCGACTCACGGGGGGTGCGCGATCGTCTTGGGGGCCGCCGGGGGACCAACCACCCGCCGCCGACGCCCGGACGTCGCTCCGGTGCACGACGCGTCCCGGGGGGATCCCGGGGCGTGCCGATCGCAGGCGGTCGCGTGTGATGCCGGGATCTGCGCCAGCCACCCTGGGGTGTGCTCTGGTCCGCGATCCGGGGCGCGAACCCCTGGTCGATCCGTCGTGCTCCCGGGGGTCCCGGGTGATGCCGTTCGTCTGCGCCCCACCCGGGGGCGGGGGCGGGCCCACCGCAGGTTCACCGTGTTGGCCGCGAGACCGGAGGGTGGAGTCGCCTTCCGCCGGTCCCCCGTGGCGCACCTGAAATGAAGCGTGAGATCCTGGTGAACGCGTCCCCGCGCGAGACGCGGGTCGCCATCATCGAGGACGGCCAGTTGGTGGAGTTGCTGGTGGATCGCCCGGACGCGCGCCGCATGGTCGGCGACGTCTACCTCGGCAAGGTCGAGGCGGTGCTCCCCGGCATCCAGGCCGCCTTCGTCAACATCGGCACCGAGAAGTCCGCCTTCCTGCACGCCGCCGACGTGGTGGTCGAGGACGCGGAGGTGTCCGAGGAGGACGACGACGAGGAGGAGGAAGGCGGGGACGGCGGCGGTCGTCGCGGGCGCCGCGAGGTCCGCCCCATCCAGGACCTGCTCAAGCGCGGGCAGGAGCTCCTGGTGCAGGTCACCAAGGAGCCCATTTCCACCAAGGGCCCGCGCGTCACCGCGCAAGTGTCGCTGGCGGGGCGGTTCCTCGTGTACATGCCCTTCGCCTCCAAGGTGGGGGTGAGCCGCAAGATCGATGAACGCGGCGAGCGGCAGCGCCTGCGCCAGATGGTGCAGGAGATGCTCCCCCCGGACGTGGGCGGGGTCATCGTCCGGACGGTGTCCGAGGACGCCACCCGGGAGAGCTTCGAGCGCGAGCTCCACACCCTGATCAACAACTGGCGTCGCATCAAGCGGAAGACCCAGTTCACCCGCGCGCCGTCGCTGGTCCATCGGGAGACCAACGTGACCCGCGGGCTTGTGCGCGACCTGTTCAGCGCCAAGGTGGAAGGGGTCACGGTCGACTCGCGGCAGGTATACAACGAGATCACCGAGTACCTGCAGGGGATCGCCCCGGAGCTCGTGGAGCGGGTGACGCTCTACGAGGGGACCGTCCCGCTGTTCGACAAGGCGGACATCGAGACCGAGATCCGCGACCTCTTCAAGCGGCGGTGCGACCTGCCCAGCGGCGGCTACCTGGTCATCGAGCAGACCGAGGCGCTGGTGTCCATCGACGTGAACTCGGGGCGCTACACCGGGAAGAAGGACCCGGAAAAGACCATCCTCCGGACCAACACCGAGGCGGCCCGCGAGATTGCCAGGCAGCTGCGGTTGCGGGACGTCGGCGGGATCATCGTCTGCGACTTCATCGACATGGAGACGCAGTCCAACCGGGACAAGGTGCTGCATGAGTTGCGCACCAACCTGGGGCGCGACCGGGCCCGGACGCGGGCGTTCGCCGTCTCCGAGCTCGGGCTGGTGGAGATGACCCGGCAGCGGGTCCGGCAGAGCCATTGGCAGAGCATGACGGCGTCGTGCCCCACCTGCAGCGGCACCGGGCGCATCTTCACCCCGGACACCATCGTGCGTCGCACGGAGCGGGCGGTCCGGCGCATGGCGGCGGAAGGGCGCAAGGAGTCGGTCACCCTGCGCCTGCACCCCGAGGTGGCCCTCCATGTGCTGGAGCAGGAGCACGATTTTGTCCGCCGGCTGGAAAAGCTGGCGGGGTTCCCGCTGGAGATGCGGGACGACCCCCTCCTCAAGCCGGACGAAATCAAGCTGGTGGTGCGAGGGGCGCAACGGGATGTCACCCAGCAGTACGCCCTCGCTTGACAGCTAACTGTTGCGCCGATAGGATTTAAGGCTTCGCCAGAACGCTACGCGCGAGGGTCCGTTGTCAGGAGCGCCGTCCACCTGTCCGTTGGTGGATGGGGCCCTGCGCCGACGGTCCTCGGCTCCCGCAGGTCCACCGTTGTGACAGGCCCGTCGACAGGCAGCGCCGCCCATGAGCTACGCCATTATTCGCACCGGCGGGAAGCAATTCCGCGCCGAGCCCGGCAAGTCCCTCCGCATCCCCTCGATCCTGGGGGAAGCCGGCACGGCCGTTGAGTTCAACGACGTCCTTCTTGGGTCCGACGGCACGACCCTGCGCACCGGGGTGCCCACCCTGGCGGGCGCCAAGGTCACCGGCGAGATCGTCAAGCACGGGCTCGATGACAAGATCATCGTCTTCAAGTTCAAGCGCCGGAAGAACTACGCCCGCAAGCAGGGTCACCGGCAGAAGTTCACCGAAGTCCGCATCAAGGACATCACCCTCGGCTGAGAGCCGGCCGCGCGCCCTCGGCGCGCGGCCTTCGGAGACTGATCCATGGCACATAAGAAAGGCGTCGGCTCCTCCCGGAACGGCCGCGACTCCAACCCGCAGTACCGCGGCGTCAAGAAGTACGGCGGCGAGTTCGTGTCGGCCGGCAACATCATCATCCGGCAGTGCGGCACCAAGTGGCACCCGGGCAGCAACGTCGGCATGGGCACGGACTACACCATCTACTCGTTGGTCGA
>JBILKP010000352.1:0-3016 GCA_044376625.1 Gemmatimonas sp.
GGCACGCGCCTCAAGGACGGCCGGCCGCTGGCGCTGGACGTGCTGGTGCCGGCGCCTTCGCGCTCGCGGCAGCGCTACGCCGTGCTGCTGCAGGCGCAGCTGGCCGCCGTGGGGGTGCGGCTGGTGCCGCAGGTGCTGGAGGTGAGCGCGCTGGTGGCCCGCCTGGAGGCGCGGCGCTTTGACACGTTCCTGGGGGTCAACGCGGCCGACCCGGGGCTGCTGGGGCTCCGGCAGAGCTGGCGCAGCGATGGTCCCAGCAACGACGGCCGCTACGCCAGCGCCGCCTTTGACGCGCAGGTGGACAGCGCGCTGGGGGCCTTCGACCCCGCCACGGGGCGGCGCCATATGGTCGCCGCCATGCGGCAGGCCGCGGCCGACGTGCCGGCGCTGTTCCTGTTCGAGCCGCGGGTGCTGCTGGGGGTGCACCGCCGCCTGCGCACGCCGTCGCTCCCGGCCACCGGATGGTTCCATCGGCTGGCCGCCTGGTCGGTGGACCCGGCGGCGCGGCTCCCACGCGACGGCATCGGCGTGGCGCCGGCGCCCGAGGGGCCCCGCTGACCCCGCTCCTGCGCCGCCTGGCGCACCGCGGGGCGGAGGCGGTGGTGGTGGTGCTGGTGGCCGCCACGCTCACCTTTGCCCTGCTGCATGCCGCGCCGGGAGACGCGGGGAGCGCCCTGGGCGAAGGGGTGGCGCCGGCCACGCGGGCGGCCTTCCGGGCCCGCGCGGGGGTGGACCGGGCCCTGTGGGAGCAGTACCTGCAGTGGGTGGGGGGGCTGGCGCGCGGCGACCTGGGGTGGTCTACCTGGCAACAGCGGCCGGTGGCCGCCATGGTGGCCGAGGCGCTGCCGGAGACGCTGCTGCTGGTGGGGTGCGCGCTGGCCGTGAGTCTGGGGGTGGGGGTGGCCCTGGGGCGGTGGATGGGGGCGCGAGCGGGCTCGCGGGGCGACCGCGCGGTGGGGACCGCGCTGCTGGTGGCGTATGCCCTCCCCGAGTTCTGGGTGGCGTTGGCGCTGCTGGCCCTGCTGGCGCATGGATGGGGGTGGCTGCCCGCCGGTGGCGCCGCCTCGGAGCTGGCGGCCTACCTGCCGCCGGGGGCGCGGCTGGCCGACCGCGCGCGCCACCTGGTGCTGCCGGTGGTGTCGCTGGCCGTGGTGGCCGTGGCCGTGGTGGCGCGCGTGCAGCGGGGCGCCCTGCGGGACGCGATGGCGCACCCGTCCATCCGCGTGGCACGGGCGCACGGCCTCCCGGAACGGCGCGTGCGGCAGCTGGCGTGGCGCGCCGCGCTGCTGCCGGTGATCACGCTGGCGGGGCTGTACCTGCCGGCGCTGGCCACCGGCGCCGTGTTCGTGGAGCGGATCTACGCGTGGCCGGGGATGGGGCGGCTGCTGCTGGGGGGGATCGACGCGCGCGATCCGGCGCTGGTGGCGGGGATCGTGGTGCTGGGCAGCGCGCTCACCGCCGTGGGCGCGGCGTGCGCCGACGTGGCGCGCTGGCTGGCCGACCCGCGGCTGCGGGAGCATCCGCGTGGCTAGCGGCCGACGCGAGGGGGGGCGTCCCGCCGGGGGCGACGGCGCGCGAGCGGCGCTGTGGATGCTGGGAGGGCTGGCCGCGCTGGCGGCGTTCGCCCCGTGGCTGGCGCCGTATCCGCCGGACGCGCAGCTGGACATCCTGGCGCTGCGCACGCAGCCCCCCTCGTGGCTGCACCCCTTTGGCACCGATGCCTACGGGCGCGACGTGCTCAGCCGCGTGCTGTACGGCGGGCGGGTGTCGCTGGCCGTGTCGGGGTTGGCGGTGCTGGTGGGGATGGGCGTGGCCACGGTGGTGGGGGTGACGGCCGCCGCCGTCGGGGGGATCGTCAACCGGCTGGTGCGGCGCGCGCTGGAGGTGGCCCTGGCCATCCCCCGCCTGCTCCTGCTGGTGGTGGTCGCCGGCTTCTTCGGCCCCCTCCCCGCGGGGACCCTGGTGCTGGTGATCGGGCTCAGCGGGTGGTTTGACGTGGCGCGGCTGGTGGCCGACGACAGCGCCGCGCAGCTGGCGCGCGACTACGTGACCGCGTCGCGCGCCACCGGCAGCGGCACGGCGCGTCTGGTGCGCCGGCACCTGCTGCCCTCACTGGCCCCGCTGCTGGCGGCGCTGGCCCCGGTGTCGCTGGCCTCCACCATCGCGCTGGAAGCGGGGCTGGGGTTCCTGGGGCTCGGGATCCAACCCCCGCAGGCCAGCTGGGGCACCATCCTGCAGGACGGCATCACCGCCGGCGCGGGCGCCTGGTGGCTGACCGTCTTCCCGGGTGGCGCCATGGTCCTGGTGATCGTGGCCGCCCACGTGGCGGGGGAGCGGCTGGGGGCCCCGTCCGCGGGACGCTTGCGCGACGGCGTTCCCGCCCCGCAGGTTGCCCCCACGGTTGCCCCGCAGGTTGCCCAGCAGGTTGCCCCGCCCTCGGCCGCCCCTGCGGGGGCGTCGCCGGTCTCCCCCTCCACCCCCGCGCCGTGACCCACCCCGCCCCTTCGCCCGCGCCGCTGTTGGCGGTGGACGCGCTCCGCGTGTCCTTTCCCGGCGCGTCGGCACGACCGGTGCGGGCCGTCGACGGCGTGGCCTTCACGGTGGACGCCGGCGAGACGGTGTGCCTGGTGGGGGAGTCGGGGTGCGGCAAGTCGCTCACCGCGCTGGCCTGCCTGGGGCTGGTCCCCGAACCGGGCACCATCGAGGCGGGGAGCCGCATCACCTTTCAGGGGGTCGACCTCCTGGCGCTCCCCGAGAAGGAGCGGCGCGCGCTGCGCGGCAACCGTTTGGCGCTGGTGTTCCAGGAACCCATGACCGCCCTCAACCCCGTCCTCACGGTGGGCGACCAGGTGGCGGAGGTGGTGCGCGTGCATGCCAGGGCCTCGCGCCGCGAGGCGTGGGCGCGCGCGGTGGCCATGCTGGAGCGGGTGGGGGTGGGCGACGCCGCCGCGCGGGCGCGGCAGTACCCGCACGAGCTGTCGGGGGGGCTGTGCCAGCGTGTGCTCATCGCCATGGC
>JBILKP010000011.1:0-26999 GCA_044376625.1 Gemmatimonas sp.
CTGCCCGCGGATGGCCATGCGGACCAGGAAGTTGGGCTGCGGTTCGCGGGCCCAGACCGAGCCGACGCCGAAGCGGGGGTCGGAGGCGTGGGCGAACTTCTGGAAGGAGGCGGTGCCACCGGTGGTAGCGACGAAGAGGGCGCCGTCGGCACAGCCGTAGAGCTTGCCGACGCCGTTGCCGGCGAGGCCGTGGAGCCCCGGGCAGGTGGTGTTGCGGGCGACCTCCTGCCCCTGGCGGTTGTAGACGATGACGCCGTTGGGGAGGGCGGGGTTGGCCGGGTCCTGGATGGAGGCGGAGACGAAGCCGCCATCGGCCGTGGCCATGCCGGCGCCGTGGTGGGCGTTGCCGGTACGGACGGTGAGGAGGGGCTGGGTGTTGCCCGCGGCGATGCCCTGCTCGCTCCAGAAGCGGACGTTGCCGCTGCCGTCGAAGTGCACGGACACCATGTCGCCGTTGTAGTTGCCGTGGATGGGGGTCTGGTCGGAGAAGCTCCCCACGAGGCGCGGCGTCTGCTTCACGCCGCGGCCGCCCTGCTCGAAGACGCCGCCGTCGATGAAGGAGACCTGGTTGCGGGTCTGGAAGTGGGCGAAGGCGATGCGTCCCTTGGCGGTGTAGAGGTAGGTGACGCGGGAGGGGAGGCCGCCCATGGAGTCGACGCGCTGGGCGGTGGCGGCGTCGAAGATGCGGGCAAAGGGGGCGGTGTCGGTGACGACGAGGCGCCGGAACTCGGTGGCGGGGGCGGTGGCGGCGACGCCGGTGGCGCCGTCGTCGCCGCAGGCGGCGAGGAGGGCAGTGGCGGCGAGGGTGGCAGCCCGGCGGTGTGGGGTGCGGCGGATCATGGGCGCGGCCTGGGGTGGTATGTGAGATTGATACGGCACTATCAGTCTGCGCCCAATCGTAGTCCGCCATTCCATCTTCTGTCAATCGGGGAGTGTCCCGCTCCCCGATCGCCCCACCCCCACGGCACTCCCCACGTCGACGGCGCCCCAGACGCGGTGGGGAACGGTGGCGGTTCGGGACGTCCCGGGTCCCCGCGCAGCAGGCGCCCAGGTGCGAGAGGCGGTGCCGCCCCGCCGGCGGCGTCCCCGCCCGCCCGCTACCTTTGCGCAACCTTTCACCCCCCCGTGCCCATGCCCGATGCCAGCGTCCCGCCTGCCTCCCGCCGCGTCGTGTGGCTGCTGGCCCTCCTGGGGCTGGTGGCGTTCGCGCTGCGCACCAACATCGCCATCGCGCAGGAGTACATGGCCCCCGAGCTGGGGCTGACGATGGCGCAGATGGGCGTGATCTCCGCGTGGGGGTTCCAGCTGGCGTACACGCTGGGGCAGGTCCCCGGGGGCGCGATGGGGGACCGTCACGGGGCCCGGCTGGTGCTGGCGCTGGCGGCGCTGGGGTGGGCGGTGGCGTCGCTGGCCTCGGGGGCGGTGGTGGGGGCGGGGATGGGGGCGTTCGCGGTGCTCTTTGCCGCACGGCTGCTGCTGGGGGCGTCGCAGGCGGCCACCTTCCCGGTGGCGGCCGTGGCGGTGGCGCGCCACGTCCCCGAGAGCGGGCGGACGGCGGCCAGCGCGGTGTACCTGGCGGCCTCCACGCTGGGCGCGGCGCTGGCGCCGCTCACCCTCACGCCGCTGATGGCGCGCGCCGGGTGGCGGGCGGTGTTCCTGGCCAGCGCGGCGGTGGGCGCGGCGGCGGCGGCGGCGTGGTACCTGCTGGCACCGCGCGACCGGCCTTCGTCCGCGTCCCCGTCCGCCGCGGCGGGTGGCCCCTCGTTGTGGCAGCAGACCGTGCGCCTCCTGGGGCACGCGCCGCTGCGCCGCCTGTGCGCGGCCTACCTGCTGCACTCGGCGGTGCTGTACGTGTTCCTGTTCTGGTTCTTCCGCTACCTCATCGAGGCGCGGGGGTTCACGCTGCTGGAGAGCGGCCTGTGGGCCAGCCTCCCCTACCTCCTGGCCACCGTGGCGGCGCCGCTGGTGGGGGTGCTGGCCGATCGGCTGGCGCGCTCCCTGGGGCTGGCGGTGGCCAGGCGGCGCGTGGCCATCACGGGGCTCACGATGGCGGCGTCGCTGGTGCTGCTGGGGGCGTGGCTCCCCACGCCGGCCCTGGCCATCGTGGCCCTCAGCCTGTCGGCGGCGTGCCTGGTGAGCTGCGAGGCCCCCTTCTGGACCACCGCGGCGGCGCTGGCGGGCGAGGGGGAGGGGGCCGCCACGGGGGTGCTCAACCTGGCGGGGAACGTGGGGGGCATCCTCTCCATCTGGCTGGTGCCCGTGATGAAGGACGCCTGGGGGTGGTTCGGCATGCTGGCGTTCTGGGCCGCCATGGCGCTGGTGGCGGCGGGGCTGTTCGCGACGACGGGGCGGGGGGCGGCCGCTCGTTGACGGCCGCACGGACTAGACTAGACTAAGTTGCATGAAAGTCGTCAACATCCACGCCGCCAAAACCCAGCTCTCCCGCCTGATTGCCGAGGTCGTGGCGGGGGAGGAGGTGGTCATCTCCAAGGCGGGGACCCCACTGGTGCGGCTGGTGCCCGTGGCGGCTGGCGAGCGCCCGCGCACGCTTGGCGCGCTGGTCGGCACGGTGGTGGAGGCGGACGATTGCTGGGCGCCTGACACCGAGACGGAGACCCTGTTCTACGGCGGGGCCGTGGAACCGGGGGCCCGTCGGCGCGTGGCCGAGCGTGCGCCAACGGACCAGGGCGGCCAGCGTCCGTGAACCTGCTGCTCGACTCGCACGCCCTGCTGTGGGCCCTGCACGACCCGTTGCGCCTGACGCCGCCGGCCCGCGAGGCCATCAGCGATCCCCGGCGGCTGGTGTACTACAGCGCCGCGTCCGTATGGGAGCTGGAGCTCAAGGCGGCCAAGGGAAAGGTGACGCTGCCGCCGGAGTGGCTCGAGGCTGCCGAGGCAACGGGATTCGTGGAGCTGCCGGTGACGGCGCAGGATGCCAGACGCGGGGCGCTGCTGCCGTGGCACCACGCCGATCCGTTCGACCGGGTGTTGGTGGCGCAGGCCGTGGGGCGCGGCTTGCGGCTGGCCACGCGCGATCCGCTGATGGCGTGCTACGAGGTCCCGCTGCTGGCGGTGTGAGCCCGCCGCCGTCGTCGCGACCTGCCGCTACCGCCCGTCGAAGTACGCCACCACCGTGCGCGCCATCTCCCCGATCCGGTCCTCCGCCTCGCCGTAGTTCCCGCGGATGTCGTTGCTCAGCACCACCATCACGATGGGCCCCGACCGCGCGGCGATCACCCCCACGTCGTTGGCCAGGTACGGCGGCCAGTCGCCGGTCTTGTGCGCCACCGGCACCTCGAGGTAGTGGGGCAGCCGCCGGTCCCCCGACAGCTGGTTGCGCATCATGCGCATCATCTCCTCGCACAGGGGGCGCGACGCCAACGGCGCCCCCGCCGCGGAACCGTCGGCGCACCGCTGCATGCGCTCCAGCAGCGCCCCCGTCGCGCGCGGGGTGATGACGCCCAGCCAGTAGGCGCGGTTGCTGGCCACCGCCTCGCGGGGGTTGGCCGTGTAGCCGGGGGTGCGCGCCGCGGCAAACACGTCGGCCACGGTGTACAGCAGCGTCATGCCGCCGCCGTTGGCCGCGATCCAGGCGTTCACCGCGGCCACGCCACCCACCTGCGCGATGGCCAGGTCGGTGGCGGTGTTGTCGCTGGTGATCACCATCTGCGCCAGCACGTCGCGCAGCGTGGGCTGCAGCCCAGCGTCGAAGCGCTGCAGGATCCCGCTGCCGCCGCGCTTGTTCTCGGCGGTGACGGCCAGGCGCGACGCCAGCGACAGCGTGCCGCGGTCCACCAGCTGCATGGCCAGCGTCAGCACGGGGAGCTTGATGACGCTGGCGGAGTTGAAGGCGTCGTCGGCGCGGAGGGCGGCCTCCTCGCCGGTGACGAGGTGCTTCACGTAGACGCCGATGCTGCCGGGGAAGCGGGCGGCCTGATCGGCGAGGAGGCGCGTGAGCGGGGTGGTCGCCTGGGCGCCCGCCGCCGAGGCGCCCAGCAGGGCGGCGGCCAGCGCGGCGAGGGAGCGGAGGACGATCGGGGCCATGGCGGGGGTTCTCCGGGTAGGCGCGCGTGGGGGCGTGGCGCTCCGCCGCCCCGCGAACGCACGCGGGGCAGGGAAGGGTCTACCATACGGCGTGACCCGCCGGTCGGCGAGCCTGCGCGGGGGCCCGACTTCCCCGAGCGCGCGGGGCGCAGGCTAGCTTCCTCGTCATGACCATCCGCCGTATCCTGTGCCTGATCGCGTTGGCCGTCGGGCCCCTGCGGGCCACGCCCGTCGCGGCCCAGGAGGTGGTCGTCTGCGGAGCCGACGAGCTGTTCATCCTGGACCTTGCCCCCCCCGCCCCCCGGAAGGTCTGGAGCTGGCGCGCGCGCGACCGGCCCGAGCTGCCTGAGGGGATGCGCCGCAAGTTCCAGACGATCGCCGAGTGCAAGCCGACGGAGGATGGCCGCCGCCTGCTGATCGCGTCCTCGTCACATGGCGCGGCGGTCATCGACCGGGCAACCGGACGGGTGGAGTTCCATGCCACCGCGATGAACGGGCACTCGATCGAACTGCTCCCGGGGAACCGCGTGGTCATCGCGGCGTCCCACGTCGCCACCGGCCCGGGGGACCGCCTCAGCGTGTACGACCTCGACCGGCCCGACGTCGCGCTGTTCCATGTGGACACGCCGTGGCCCCACGCCGTGGTCTGGGACGAAGCCCGTCAGCTGCTCTGGGCCGATTCGCAACGGGATGTGGTGGCCTATCGCCTCACCGACTGGCGTTCGGCGACCCCCCGGCTCACCCCCGAGGTGGTCGTACCGCTGCCGGACGTGAACGGCCACGACATGATGCCGGTCCCCGATTCGCCGCAGCTGATCCTGGCCACGGCCGCGCACACCTGGCTGCTGGATCGCGATACCCGCCGCTTCACCAAGCACCCCCTGCTGGGGGATGTCGGCAAGGTGAAGTCCGCGCACGTCGACCCGACCAGCAAGCGCCTCCTCTGGATCCAGGGCAACGGCACGACCTGGTGGAGCGACACGCTGCGCTTTGCCGACCCGGCCGGCACGGTGGTCCTGCCGGGGGAGAAGGTGTACAAGGTGCGGTGGATGCCGGTGCGTCGGGACCGCTGATCCGCGATCCCGCGCCTCGGCTCCGCCACCTTCCGCGCTATCCCCCCTCCATCGCGTCGGTGAGCCAGTCCACGACGTAGGCCACGAACGACGGACGCACCAGCAGGCGCCAGGTGGGGGCGTCGTCCGCCAGCTCCAGCAGCAGCGGCGCGCGCGCCAGCAGCGTCTGGGTGGCGTGCCCCACCGGGAAGGCGCGCGGATGCAGGTCCAGCGCGCAGGCCGCGGCCAGCACGTCGCGCGTGCGGGGGCCCGCCAGCTCCAGCGCGTGGCGGCTGGCGGAGAGGTCCACCACGGCGCCCTCCGCGTGTGCGGTGCCGTCCCCCACCGCCTCGCCCAGCGCGGCCAGCAGCGGCGCACGCGACGCCGCGTCGCCGATCACCAGCCACTCGTCGGGGCGCACCCAGACCACGCGTCCCAGTGGCACCGCCGCCACGGGGCCATGCCCCGGGAGCGCCGCCACCCCCAGCGCCGCCGCGGCGCGCTGGCAGGCACCGCCCCGCGCGCGCACGCTGACCACGGCGCCCAGCGGCCGCGCGCGCAGCGTGGCCGCGGGGGCGGACACCGCGGCCATCCGCGCCACCAGCGCGGGCGAGACGGGCACCGGGTCAGCCATGGTGCCCCGCGCCATCGCGGCGCGCCCCCGCCGGGTCGTAGTGCACGGGCTCTACCAGCGTGACCGCGGCGACGCGCCCGTCCAGCAGCGGCGCGTAGAGCACCTCCCCCAGCCGCGCGCGCCCGTCGCGCACCAGCGCCAGCCCCAGCGCGCACCCCAGGGTGGGGCTGTAGCGGCTGCTGGAGACGTGCCCGTGCACGGGCATGGGGGGCGCCCCCACCACGGTGGTGAGCGCGGCTCCCTCGGGGACGACCAGCTGCGGGTCGTTGGAGCGGAACCCCACCAGCTGCGCGCGCCCCGCCGCGCGCGGGGCGGCACGCTCCAGCGAGCGCCGCCCCACGAACTCCTTGCGCGCGGGGACCATCCACCCCAGCCCGGCGTCGTGCGGCGTGGTGAGCGCCTCGGTGTCCTGCCCCACGATGAGGTACCCCTTCTCGATGCGCAGCACCTGCAGCGCGTCCAGCCCGTACGGCGTCACGCCCAGCCCCGCCCCCTCCGCCAGCAGCGCGCGCCAGAGCGCCGGCCCCTCGTGCCAGGGGACGCTTACCTCGAAGGCCAGCTCCCCGGAGAAGGACACCCGCGCCACCTGCGCGCCGGCAATCCCCGCCACCGTCGCCGTGCGCACCGCCAGGAAGGGGAACGCGGCGTTGTCCACCGCCAGCTCCGGCGCCAGGCGCGCCAGCAGCGCGCGCGACGCGGGCCCCACCACCGCCACCGTCGCACACTGCTCCGTGATGGAGGTGACCCAGCAGCGCTTGTGGGGCCACTCGGTCTGCAGCCACTCCTCCATCCACTCCGCCACCGCCGCGGCGTGCCCGGTGGAGGTGGTCACGAAGAACCGGTCTGCCCCGGTGCGCATCACCACGCCGTCGTCCAGGATGGACCCGTCGAGATGACAGAGCACCGCGTAGCGCGCCTTCCCCACCGGCAGCGACGCCAGCGGTGTCGCGTACAGCTGGTCCAGCACCCACGCCGCATCGGGGCCGCGCACGTCCAGCTTCCCCAGCGTGGACACGTCGGCCACCGCCACGGCGGTGCGCGCCGCCGTCACCTCGCGCCGTACGGTCTCCTCCTGGGACTCGCCGGGGCGCGGATAGCGCGAGGCGCGCCGCCACTGCCCCGCCGGCTCGAACACCGCCCCCAGCGCCTCGTGCTCGGCGTGCAGCGCGGTGGTCCGCACTGGCTCGTAGCGAGCCCCTAGCGCGCGCCCCGCGACCAGGTGGAAGGGGATGGGCTCCACCGGCGGGCGGCTCCCCGAGGTGCCCACGGCGGCGGCCGGGTGCCCGGCGCGCGCGGCCACCAGCGAGGCGGCCAGCACCTTGGCCGTGCGCCCCTGCTCCACGCCGGTGCCGATGAGCGTGTAGCGCTTCACGTGCTCCACATGCGTGGCCCCCGCGTCCACGGCGCGCCAGAGTCCCGCTACGGTGGCGTCGCGGTGCAGGTCCACGAAGGTGCGCGACTCGTCGCCATCGGGGGCGGGGACATGCCAGGTCAGCCCCGGCGGGTCGTCGTCCACATCGTCGGTGCCGGGCACGGGTACCGTACCAGACATGCCCAGCGCGGCGCGTGCCACCGCGGCGCCCTGCGCCAGCGCGTCCGCCAGGGCCAGCTGTCCGTTGCCCGCCCCCGCCAGCGCCTGCCCGGGCAGCGGGGCCGCCGGCACCGCGGTGCCAAGTCGCACGTCGTACGCGGTGGCGCCGCCCAGATGCAGGTGCAGGTGCACGTTGGGGTCCACCCCCGCCGACGTGGCCAGCAGGTCGGTGTCGATGGTGAAGACGGCGCCGCCGGCGCGCACGTGCACCGCGCGCAGCGCCCCCTCCGCGTCGGCGTCGGTGCCCACCACCTGCGCCTCGTCCAGCACGCGCACCCCGGCCTCGCGCACGGCGGCGCGGAGCGCACCGGGGCCCGGCGGGCGCAGGTCCACCACGGCGGCCACCGGCACCCCCGCGGTGATCCATGCCAGCGCGGTGCGATACGCATCGTCGTGTGCGGTGAACACCACCCCACACGTGGGGGCCACGGCCCACTGCCGCAGATAGTACCGCGCGGCGCCGGCCAGCATGATCCCCGGCCGGTCGTTGTCGGGGAAGAGCAGCGGCCGCTCCAGGGCGCCGGTGGCCAGCACGATGGTGCGCGCGCGCACCTGCCAGAGGCGCTGCACGGGGGCGGTGCCGCGCGCCGCCACCGGAAGGGCGCCCCCCACGCGCTGCGCGAGCCACATCCCGTTCTGGTCCAGCGGCATGACGGCAGTGGTGCCGGTGAGCACCGTCACGTCGGGGGCGGCGCGCAGTTCGCGCTCCACCGCCTGCAGCCACACGTCGGCGGGGGCGCCGGCTATGGTGCGCACCTCGCGCCGCAGCATGCCCCCCAGCACCGGCGCGGCCTCGGCCACGATGACCCGCGCCCCCGCGCGCGCGCCTTCCAGCGCCGCCGCCAGCCCCGCGGGGCCGCCGCCCACCACCAGCAGGTCGCAGTGCGCGAAGCGCTTGTCGTAGCGCGCCGGGTCGCGCGCGGGGACCAGCGCCCCCTTCACGAGGCGTCCGTGCGCCGCCAGCCCCTCGTACAGCGGCAGCGCGGTGGTGCGCACCAGCGGCTCCTCCACGGGGCCGCAGGCCACCTGGGCAAAGCCCGTGGCCTCCTCCAGCCCCGCGCTCATGATGCCGCGCGGGCGCCCCAGCGACACACTGGTGCCCAGCACGCGCACACCGGCCCCCAGCAGCGCCGAGGCCAGCGTGTCGCCGGCAAATCCGGTGAGGGGGGCGCCGTTCCAGGTGAACGCCAGCGGGCGGGTGCGGTCGATCCCCAGGCCGCCCGTGGGGAGGCGCCTCACGGGGCCGGCTCCGCGGGGGCCGCGCCCGTGGCGGGCGCCCCCATGGGGCGCGTGGCCAGGATGGCGTGCGTGCGCGTGTCGCGCACCACGTGGAACCACTGCCGGCAGCCGTGCACGTGGACCCACTGCTCGGTGAGCGGCCCCAGCGGGGTGTCACGCAGGTACAGCACGCGCGCCCACTCCGCATCGGTGGCCTGGGCGGGGAGGGGGACGCCCGTGCCCGCGTGGCGGAACTCCACCTCGTCGCGGAGGCCGCAGTGGGGGCAGGGGATGTGCAGCATGCTAGTGCGCCACCCCTGCGGCACCGTGCTCGTCCACCAGCGCGCCGGTGGTGAAGCGCTGCAGCCCGAAGGGGACCGCGAGCGGGTGCGGTGTGCCGGTGGCGAGCGCGTGCGCGAACACCACGCCCGAGCCGGGGGTGGCCTTGAAGCCGCCGGTCCCCCACCCGCAGTTGAGGAACAGCCCGTCCAGCGGCGTGGCGCCGATGATGGGGGCCGCGTCGGGGGTGACGTCCACGATGCCGGCCCACACGCGCAGCAGGTGCGCGCGCGCCATGATGGGGTACAGCTCCAGCGCGGCCTGCAGCTGCTGCTCCAGGATGTGCGACGAGCCGCGCTGGGCGTAGGAGCGGTACGGATCGCGCGCGGCGCCCATGACCAGCTCCCCCTTGTGCGCCTGGCTCACGTACATGTGCAGCCGCCCCGAGAGGGCGACGCAGGGGAGGAACGGTTCGTGGATGTCGGAGACCAGCGCCTGCAGCGGGTAGCTCTGCACGGGGACCTCGATCCCCGCCAGGCGGGCCAGCAGCGGGGTGCGTCCGGCGGCCACCAGCCCCACGCGCGCCGCGCCGATGTCCCCGCGGCTGGTGCGCACCCCGGTCACGCGCGCGCCATCGCGGAGGAAGCCGGTGACCTCGCACCCTTGCAGCAGGTGCACCCCCATGGCGTCGCAGGCGCGCGCCAGGTGGAACATCACCGCGTCGTGTCGCGCGATGCCGCCCCGCGGCTGCAACGCCGCGCCGAACACCGGGTAGCGGGGGGCGTCGGAGATGTCGAGGATGGGGCAGAGGCGCGGGAGGTCGTCACGCTCCACCCACTCCGCGTCGATGCCGGCCATGCGGTTGGCGAACACCACGCGCTGCCCGGCCGCCACCTCGGCCTGCGAGTGCGCGAGGGTGAGGAGCCCGCGCTGGTCGAAGAGGATCTCCGGTCCAAGCTCCTCCGGCCACTGCTCCCACCGGCGCACGCAGAAGTCGTAGAGCGGCATGCTCTCTTCGCGCAGGTAGTTGGAGCGGATGATGGTGGTGTTGCGCACCGCGTTGCCGGTGCCCAGCCATCCGCGCTCCACCACGGCGACGCTGGTGGCGCCGTGCTCCCGCGCCAGGTGGTACGCCGTGGAGAGCCCGTGCAGCCCACCCCCCACCACGACGATGTCGTAGCGGGGGCGGGGCGCGGGGTGGCGCCAGAGGACGGGGGCGTTGCCGAAGGCGTGTTCCACGGGGGGGGAAGCTAGCGCGCGCGCGCCGTTCCGGGGACCGCTCAGAGGCGCCAGCCCAGCAGGTTCCAGCTGTACAGCGACCAGCAGAAGGCCAGCATCACCGTCACCGCCAGGGCATGCCGCACGCGCACCGCCACCGAGCCGGCGCCGGCGCGCCACTGGCGCACGGCGATCCCCGCGCCCACGGCCGTGAGCAGCGCGGCCAGCACGGGGAGGGTCAGGGCGGCCTTCAGGGCGCCAAACTCGTTCCCCAGGATGTAGGTGATGGGATCGGCGGCCATCCCGGCGATGGCGGCGACGAAGCCCAGCACCAGGAGCGCGGCGCCCGCCATGGCCCACCGTCCCTGCCGGACCAGCGTGTCGGGGGAGGCCACCCGCCCGTGCCGACCGAAGTGGCGCACCACGGCCGCCGTCAGCATGCCCACCGCGGTGAGGAGCCCCAGCGCCAGGATGGCCAGGTGGACCGAGGGGGCCTGCGCGCCCGGGCGCCGCTCCAGCGCCATCATGGGCACCATGGAGAGGAACGCGTGCGTGATGGCGCCGGTGGCGTCCTGCTGGAAGGCCAGGAGGTCGTGCCCCTGCACGTCGCGGAAGAGGAGCGAGTCCACGCGCACCATGCGCAGGGGACCGAACGGGGTGGCCACCAGCAGCGCGCCGCTGGTGTCGGCGACCACCTTCACGGCGCCCTGCAGGGCGACGGCCTTCTGGAAGGTGGTGTACGAGCGCCGGTTGAACACGTATTCGCCGGCGAAGCGCGCGTTGGCCTTGGCGTCGGCCGCCGCGGGGGTGACGGGGGGGAGCGGCTGCGGGTAGTAGTGCCCCAGCACGTCGTCGGCGAAGGGCTTGAAGGAGACCTGGCCGCCGGTGCTGGTGTTGAAGGAGACGAAGAAGCCGACCCCCTCGGTGGGGAGGAGGATGAGGTCGGAGTGGAACCACTGGGTGTCGCCGCCGTGGCCGATGGTGCGCGGGCCGGCGGTGGTCTGCTCGTAGAAGCCGTGGGCGAACCCGGGGAGGCGGGGATCGTGGCCGTGCAGGCGCGTCTGCATGCGCACGGCGGTGGAGTCGGCGAGGATGCGACGGCCGTTCCAGGCGCCCCTGAGGAGGTGGGCGCGCATGAAGGCGGCCATGTCCTCGGCGGAGACGCTGAAGGAGCCGGCGGGGGCGGCGCCGGTGACGATCTCGAACTTCTTCGGGGTGTACGCGCCGGTGGCGGCGACGAATTCGTACCCCTGGGCCAGGTGCGGGGCGAGGGCGGCCTGGAGCGGCTGGCGGGAGGAGGCGAAGCGCATCCCCAGCGGCTCGAAGAGGTGCCGCTCGATGTAGTCGTCGTAGGAGAGGCCGCTGACGCGCTCGACGATGTAGCCGGCGACGGCGGTGGCCCAGTTGGAGTAGGAGGCGTGGACGCCCGGGGGGCGGACGCGGGTGGGCATGTGCGCCGGCAGCCAGTCCTTCATGGCGGCCACGCGGGCGGGGTCATCGGTGAACAGGTCGCGGCTGTCCTCCTCCAGCCCCGGCGTGTGGGTGAGGATGTGCCGGAGGGTGATGGGCTGGGGGTAGGTGGCGGGGACGGTGAAGTCGAGGTAGCGGTTGATGTCGGCGTCGAGGTCGAGCTTGCCCTGCTCGACGAGCTGCATGACGGCGGTCCAGGTGAAGAGCTTGGAGATGGAGCCGATGCGGAAGAGGGTGGTGCGGGGGTCGACGGGGGTGCGCGAGGCGAGGTCGGCGTACCCGTAGCCCTTGGCGAGGAGGAGGGTGGAGTCGCGGACGACGGCGACGGTGGCGCCGGCGATGTGCTTGTCGCGGAGGTAGGCGGCCATGAGGCCGTCGAGGAAGGCCTCGACCTCCTTGGGGTCGGCGGGGCCTTGGCGCGGGGCGGCGGCGGTGGCCGGGGGGGTCGCGGCGGCGGCCGTCCGGGCGGGGGCCTGGGCGGGGGCTTGGGCTGGGGCCGTGGCGGCTCCGGCGGCGAGGGCGAGGGCGACGAGCGCGGCGCGGCGGAGGAGTCGCATGGCTGGGGGGGCTGGGGTGTGCATCCAAGATTGTATACAGCAGTTCGCGCGGCAACAGGCACCCGGGCGTCGGCGGGACGACCCGCCGACGCCCCCTCACCCGTCACATCTTCCCGGCCATCATCACGTGCGCCTTGGGGGTCCCGGGGAACATGATCCACGGGCCGTTCTCCTGCGGCGTCTCGGTGATGCCGATGCTCTTGGCCGTGGCGCCCGGGATGTAGAGGACCGTGAGCAGCCCCGCCTCCTTCACCGTGTTGGTGGCGGCGTTGAAGTGCTCCTTCTTGGCGGTGATGGTGTGCAGCGACCCCTGCACCGGCATCGCCAGCTTCCCCGCCTTGATCTCGGCGAAGCGGACCGAGTCCACCCGGGTCCCCGACGTGATCCCCTGCGCGCGCAGCTCGCGCCCGCGCGCCATGAACGGCTCCAGCGACTCGTGGTAACAGGCCACGTGGAAGTCGGGGCGCGTGACGTACAGCGCCAGGCAGTGCATGCCGTTCTTCCCTTCGCGCAGCACCACCAGCTTGCCCGGTTCGCGGTACCCCATCACGGTGGCGCCGGCGCGCAGGTCGGCGGTGAGCGGCAGCGTGGCCGCGGCCACCTGCTCCGCCACGGGGGGGAGCTTGGCGGCAGGCTGCGCGGCGAGGGGGGCCGCAACCATGGCGAGGAGCAGGAGGGAGCGCATGGGGGAGGGAGCGAAGGGCAGTGAGAGGTGGGGCAGGACCCGTGCTGCGCCTACGCTACCGCCGGGGACGTCTGCCCCGGAAGCCCTGCGCATGCGGCGGCTACGGAACGGCGTGGAACCCGGCGAGCGCGAAATGCGCGTCCAGGGTGAGTACCCGCTGGATTCGTTGCTCCCGCATGACCTCGAAGCTGGTGGCGTCGGCCAAGGAGATGCGCTGGTCCGCAAAGCGCCGGAGCCACCGGTCGATGGCGGCTCGCTCAAGCTCCCGGGTGACGTGCACCACCTCATGGGACGGGTCGGCGTAGACCGCGTCCAGGAACCGCAACGCCTCCCCCGCATCCCGGGCGCGACTCACCAGGATCTGCATCTCCGCGAGGACGAGGTTGGTGGTCACCAACCGTTCGCCCCGCTGGATGCCCCCCCGGTAGGCGCCCAGCGCGGCGGCGTGTTGGGCCTCCCGAGGGCTGAGGGCGGACAGCCACCCCGAGGTGTCCAGGAACACCGCGCTCACGACGCGACGTCCCGATAGGCCTCGGCCAGCCGGTCGTCGATGGGGCGTTGATCCGTCGGCACGCGTTCGGCCTTGGGGAGGCAGCCCCCTTGATCGGCGATGAAGGCCAGCATGGGGCTGGGACCGTCCTGCTCCCGCGCGAACGCCCGAATGCCGCGCCGCAGCACCTCGGCCTTGCTGAGCCCCGTGGCGGCGGCCAGTCGCGACAGCAGTGCGGCATCGTCGCCGGCGAGGTAGGCCTGCACTGGTTCACGGACGGCGGATCGCGGGGACTTTGACATGCATGCAGACTACTGCATGTAATGCCTGCAGGCAACATGGAGCCTGTACGCTATGCATGAACGGCTTGCCTGTACGCTACGCATCTGCAAGGTCCACGGCGAGACCCCGCCGGAGTGCGGCCCCTACCGGAACTCCGCGATCGCCTCCAGCGGCTTGCGGTGGATGTCCGGCACCTGCGCGTCCGGCGCCGGGTGCCCCACCGGCAGCAGCAGGAAGGCGCGCTCGTTGGCCGGCCGCTGCAGCAGTTCCTGCAGGAACGCCATGGGGCTTGGGGTGTGCGTGAGCGTCACCAGCCCCATCTGGTGCACCGCCGCGATGAACAGCCCCACGGCAATGCCCACCGACTCGGTGGTGTAGTAATGCGTGGTCTTGCTCCCGTCGGGGGCCAGCCCGTAGGCCTGGCGGAACACCACCACCAGCCACGGCGCGTCCGTCAGGTGCGGCTTGTGCGCGTCGGTACCCAGCGGCGCCAGCGCCTGCCGCCACTCCTCGGTGGCGCGCTCCGCGTAGAACGCCTGCTCCTCGCGCTCGGCGGCCTCGCGGATCTGCCGCTTGAGCGCCGGGTCGCTGACGGCCACGAAGGTCCACGGCTGCTGGTGCGCGCCGCTGGGGGCGGTGCCGGCGGTGGCGATGG
The DNA here is from genome assembly GCA_044376625.1 of Gemmatimonas sp. Classification (GTDB taxonomy): domain Bacteria; phylum Gemmatimonadota; class Gemmatimonadetes; order Gemmatimonadales; family Gemmatimonadaceae; genus Gemmatimonas. The sequence goes on from JBILKP010000011.1 coordinate 14,176, forward strand.
CGCATTCGATGACCGCACGCGGCACCGGCGTGGTGGCAAAGTGCCGCGTGGTGCGACGGCGCTGCATCCGGGCAAGAAAGGCCCGTCCCCGTTGCAGGCTCTCCTCAAGCGGGAGCGGCGTGTGGTCCAGGGGAACGAAGGGGTAGGTCATGCTGCCTAGCATACGGCCGGGGCCCTGGCTGCGGGAAGACGGGCTGGCACCACGCACAGGGCGCTCGCGTGGCGCCACCCTTAGTTTCGGGCATGCCCCCGCGCGCGCCCGGAGACGCGCGCCCCGCAACCCCGCCTCCCTGCGACCCATGCGCCCCCTCGTCGCCCTGCCGGCCCTGCTCCCCGCCCTGCTGTCCGCCCTGCTGTCCGCTTCGCTGTTTGCGCAGCCGCGCCCCGCGGTCACGGTGGACACCGCCCTCTACGCCGGGCTCAAGTACCGCATGATCGGCCCCTTCCGCGGCGGGCGCTCCACCGCGGTCACCGGCGTCGCGGGGCAGCCCCACCTGTACTACATGGGGAGCACCGGCGGCGGCGTCTGGAAGACCGACGATGCCGGCACGCGCTGGACGAACATCTCCGACGGCTTCTTCGGCGGCTCCATCGGCGCGATCGACGTGGCCGATTCCGATCCCAACGTCATCTACGTCGGCACCGGCTCGGCGGACATCCGCGGCAACGCCTCGCAGGGACGCGGGGTGTGGAAGTCCACCGACGCGGGGCGCAGCTGGTCGTTCGTGGGGCTGGCGGAATCGGGCGCCATCCGTCGGCTGGCCATCCACCCCACCAACCCCGACGTGGCCTGGCTCGCCGCCCTGGGGCACCCGTTTGGCCGGAATGCCGAGCGCGGGATCTTCCGCACCCGGGACGGCGGCAAGAGCTGGGACAAGGTGCTCTTCCTCAACGACTCCACCGGCGCCTCGGACGTGGTGGTCACCCCCGCCAATCCGCGCATCGTGTACGCGGCCATGTGGCGCGCCGAGCGCAAGCCGTGGACGATGATCTCCGGCAGCCGCGAGGGCGGGATCTACAAGTCCACCGACGGCGGCGACACGTGGACCAAGCTGGGAGGCGGGCTGCCGACCGGCCTCACCGGCAAGATCGGCCTCACGGTGTCCCCGGCCAACCCCGATCGCCTCTGGGCCATCATCGAGGCCGAGCCGGAGGGGGGCGTGTACCGGTCCGACGACGCCGGGAAGACGTGGACCCGCACCAACCGCGAGAACAGCCTGCGGCAGCGCGCCTGGTACTACACCCGCATCGAGGCCGATCCGCAGGACGAGCACACGGTGTACGCCCTCAACACCGGGCTCTACCGCTCGGTGGACGGCGGGAAGACCTTCGCGCCCATCGACGTGCCGCACGGCGACACGCACGACCTCTGGATCAATCCCGCCAATCCGCGGCTGATGGTGCTGGGGGACGACGGCGGCGCCGTTGTCTCGCTGACGCACGGGCGCAGCTGGTCCTCCATGAACGCGCAGCCCACCGCCGAGTTCTACGACGTGGCGGTGGACAACGGCTTCCCCTATCGCGTGTACTCGGCGCAGCAGGACAACACCACCATCAGCCTCCCCGCGTGGAGCGGCCCCAACGTGCTGCACCCGATGAACGAGTGGCGCTACGCCTCCGGGTGCGAGACCGGCCCCGTGGCGCTGCACCCCGACCGGCCGGAGGTGGTGTGGGGCGGGTGCTACGGCGGGGCGATCAACCGGTGGGACCTGGCCACCGACGACCGGCGCAACATGGTGGCCTATCCCCAGCTGCAGCTGGGGCAGGCCGCCAAGGACCTCAAGTACCGCTTCCAGTGGGTGGCGCCCATTGTCGTCTCGCGCCACGATCCCAACGTGGTGTACCACGGCGCCCAGCTGGTGCTGCGCTCGCGTGACGGTGGCACCAGCTGGGAGGAGATCTCCCCCGACCTCACCACCAACACCCGGGCGCACCAGGAGGCGTCCGGTGGCCCGATCAACAACGACATCACCGGGGTGGAGATCTTCAACACGATCTTCGCCCTCGCCGAGGACCCGAAGGACGCGCGGACGCTGTGGGCGGGGACCGATGACGGACGGCTGCACCTCACGCGGGACGGCGGTCGCTCCTGGCAGGAGATCACGCCGCCCGGGATGCCGGCGCTGGGCACCGTGGAGACCATCGACCTGTCCGCGCACCAGGACGGCCGCGCGTGGGTGGCCGTGCAGAAGTTCCGCCTGGACGACCACCGCCCGTACATCTTCCGCACCGACGACTACGGCCGCAGCTGGCGCCAGGTGACCACCGGGCTTCCGGCCGGGTCCCCCGTGCGCGCGGTGCGCGAGGATCCGGTGAAGGACGGCCTGGCCTACGCCGGCACCGAGCACGGGCTGTTCGTCACCTTCGACGGGGGGGCGTCGTGGCAGTCGCTGCAGCTCAACCTCCCCGTGACGCCCGTGGCCGACCTGCGGGTGCACCGCAACGACCTCGTGGTGGCCACGCAGGGGCGGTCGCTGTGGATCCTGGACGACCTCACGCCGCTGCACCAGGCCGCCACGGTGGCGCGCACCGCGGCGGCGCACCTGTACAAGCCGCGCGACACGTATCGCGTGCAGGTGGGCGGCGGCGGGGCGGGGGGCGTGGAGCACGCGCCCGACGCGCTCCCCAACGGCGCGCTGATCCACGCCGTGCTGCGGCAGGCGGCCACTGCGGAGGTCACGCTGGAGGTGGTGGACGCGCGCGGGCGGGTGGTGCGCGCGTTCACCAGCGACACCGCCAAGGCGCGCCAGCGCCAGCTCCCGCCGCTAACCACCGCGGCGGGGATGTTCCGGGTGACGTGGGACCTCACCTATGCGGGCCCCACGCCGGTGCAGGGGCAGGTGGTGTGGGGGTACACCGGCGGCGTGAAGGCGCCCCCGGGGGAGTACACCGTGCGCCTCACCGCCAACGGCGTCACGATGGCGCACCCCTTCCGGCTGCTCCCGGATCCCCGCCTCACCACCCTCACGCAGGCGGACTACGAGGAGCAGTTCCGGCTGGGGAGCGCGATCCGCGACTCGATCAACGTGGTGCAGCAGGCGCTCGAGACCATTCGCGCCGTCCGTGAGCAGGCCCAGCGCGCCGTGGAGCAGGCGGCGCGCCTGGGGCAGGAGGGGGTCGTGCGTCCGGCGGTCGATACGCTGGCCGGAAAGCTGGGCGGGGTGGAGCTGGAGTTCTCGCAGGTGCGGAGCCAGTCGGGGCAGGACCCCATCCGCTTTGCCGGCAAGCTGGACAACCAGCTGATGGAGCTGTACGGCTTCGTCACCGGCAGCGACGGCTACATCGCCGGCGGCCCCAAGGGGCGCCCCGCCCCGGCGGCGGCGGCGCGCCTTGCCGACCTGGGCCAGGCGCTGGCGCCGGTGTCGGGGCGGCTTCGCACCATCCTCGAGCGCGATGTGGCGGCGCTGAACGAGCTGCTCAAGCGGCTGGGGCTGGGCGGGATCGTGCTGCCGCGGGCGCCGGTGATGTAGCGGCCCGTCACCCCTCCCGCACCTTCCCCATCGCCACGGTCCAGTCAATCGCGGGCGCCACCTCGGCATCTGCCAGCGCGAGTGTGGCCAGCGCCCGTTCCACCACCGGCGCCCCCAACGCTTCGGGGAGGGCGCGACCAAACGCCAGTTCGGCGCGCCGGCACAGCCGTTCCTCACGCGCAGGGTCGGGCGGGCCGCCCCCGCCCAGCACCCGCGTGCGGAACGCATGCACACGGGCGTGCACCCCTTCGTGGAGGATGCTGGACGCCACCGGCGCCGCCGAGATGTCGCGCCGGGCGAGGAAGGTGAGTTCGGTGAGCACCGTGCGCGTGTCGGGGAAGTAGGCCCCGCGGGTGGGGAAGCGTTCCACCCGGATGCCGCGGATGTCGCGCTGCAGGTGCCGGAAGCGGCGCGGCGCGTAGTGCGCGATCAGGGCCAGCGCCTCGTCCAGCCGCTCCAGCACGGCGGCGGCGTCGATGTCCGGGCGCGCGGTGACGAGCTGCACCGGCACGCCGTGCAGGTGCAGCGGCGGCGGCGTCCTGAGGGTCTGGCGAAGCCGGTGGAGGAGGTTCATGGGGCGTGGATACCCCACGCCGGGGGGTCCGTTCGTGGTGGCGCGCCCTGCCCGCCTGACGGCCCCACGGCCACCGCCTCGACGCCGTCGGCGCCGACGGCGGCCATGCGTTCCAGCCGATGGCCGGTGGCGGCGCCCACGAACGCGCGGGTGGCCCCGGTGGCCTGCAGCGCGCGCGACAGCTGCGTGAGCTCGCCGCACTGGTAGCGGTTGCACAGGTTGCTGCGCAGGTCGCGCCGCAGCGTGCATCCCAGCCGCGCATGGAACACGCAGGACCCGTCGTAGTGCTCCGTGGGCAGGGCGCTCTCGTAGAGCGCCGTGATGGCGGCGGGGGCGGGGGCGTCCTCCCCCAGCGTCACCCGCTGCGCGCGGACGCGGTGCAGCGCATCCGCGGTGAGGAAGGCGCGCGTGCCGCCCGACGTGCAGCAGTCGCCGCGGCAGGTGGCGCAGCTGCCCAGCACCATGTGTGCCGGGAGCCCCGGGTCGCGGCTCAGCGTCTCGCCGGCGTCATCGCGTTCGCTGGCCTCCTGCGCGCTCATGGACGCGGTGTTGTCGCGGAGCGGCCGCGCAAAGGCCTCGGCGACCACGGTGGCGAGGTGGGCGCGGAAGCCGTCGCGAGCTGCCGCCGGCAGCGGCACCAGCCCCCGGATGTTGGCCGGGACCAGCACCACCGGCATGGGCGCCGTGTCGCCCACGTGGTGGGTGGCCCGGCGTCCGGCCGCGATGCCATCGGCCTGCGCCTGCAGCCGGGCCGTGCGCGCCCGCTGCGCCGCGAGCGGGCCCTGGGACGGGGTCACGGTGACTCCGGAGGCGGGACGACGGCGCCCCGGTACGTCCGGATCTCGTCCACCTCCACCCGGAAGGGACCGTCGCGGCCGTCCAGCAGGTACAGCCCCACGCTCCGGATGCGCGACAGCTCCATGGGCGGGGCGTTCACCGGCCGGCCGAAGATGCTGCTGCGGAACGCCGTGAACGGCACGCGCACCACGGTCCACTCGGCCGTGGTGGGGACGGGCGCGCGGCGCGACACGGTGCGCCCGTAGCCGCGGGTCCCGTCATCCAGCTCCACCTCGACGGGGCGGCCGCTGCCGCGCACGCGGAGCTCCAGCCCATCCTCCCCGGTGAGGTCCACCGTGCGGCGGGCCCGCACCGAGGTGAAGCCGCCCCCCTGCGTGACCAGGGTGCCGGTGAAGCGGAGCGTGCCGTCCTGCACGGCCACGAAGCCGGCCGAGCGGCCGCCCATCACGCCGTCGTTGACGACGATCCAGTCGGCCTCGTCGGCGCGGTCGAAGGTGAACAGGGTGACGGGCATGGGGGGCGCCGGTGAGGGGGGAGGGGGGGCTGCGCCCAGCGGGAGGAGCAGCAGCAGCATGGTGGCGCGCCGTCTCACGCGCCCACCGCTCCCCCCACACCCTGCGCCGTCCACAGCCCCATCGCCGCAAAGGTCAGCGTCCCGTTGCAGCAGCTGGCGCTGACATGCGTGGGCGCGCCGGCCACCCACAGGTTCTCGTGGTCGTGCGCGCGCCCCTCGCGGTTCACCACGCTGGCGGCCGGGTCGTTCCCCATGCGGCAGCCGCCGCCGGGGTGCTCCTGCCCGATGTCCCCCGCCGCCGAGGCGTTGGAGATAATGGTGCCGTCCCCCGCCTTGGCCATGCGCGCGAAGAGCGCGCGGAGGGTGTCCTCGGTCCAGCCGCGCAGCGCCACCGACTCGGGGGCGTCCTTGAAGGCCACCTGCGGTAGCGGGTCCCCCCAGCGGTTCCGTGCCGTGGCGTTGAGGGTGAGCTTGCTCTCCCGGTCGGGGAGCACGTCATAGTACGAACGTACCCGCGCCGTCCCCTGCGCGGTGCGCGACCGCCACTCGGCCAGCATGGCATCGCCGAACAGCAGCCCCCCGGCGCCGTCGCGCAGCCGCGGCTCCTGCCCGTACGACGACTCCCAGACGCGCAGGTCGTGGCGGATGTAGCGGTCCAGCTTCCCGGGGCGCATGAACTGCTTGGTCACCAGCGAGTGCTGCGCGTTCACGCCGGGGTACAGCTTGAGGGGGAGGCGCACCTGCGCCGCCACGTTGCGGTGCCCGCACAGGTACTTCCCCACCAGCCCCGAGCGGTTGGCCAGCCCCTCCGGGTGCTTGGCGTCGGCCGACAGCAGCAGCAGGTGCGGCGCCCACACGAAGCCCCCCGCCAGCACGTACTGCCGCGCCTTGATGCGCACCGCCTCCCCGGCGCCGGTGGTGGCGTTGCCCGTGGCCAGCGTGATGCGCCCCGTGCGCGGGTCGGCCACCAGCCGCCGCACGAGGGTGTGCGTGGCCAGCCGGATGCGCCCCGCCCGCACCAGCGCGTCAAAGGTGAAGTCCGGCGAATACTTGGCGCCGCTGGGGCAGATGGGAAAGCAGGTGTCGCACCGCTGGCAGGTGCCGCGCCCCTGGTAGGGCACGGAGTTCTTGGCGCTGGGCTGGCTCCACATGGTGATGCCGGCCTTGGCGGTCCACTCGCGCAGCTGCTGCAGCGTGGGGGAGAGCGGCAGCGCGGGCATGGGGAAGGGCTTCCCGCGCGGGTCCATCTCCGGCGGCCCCTGCTCGCCGGCGATGCCCATGCGCTCCTCGGCTTCCTGATAGAACGGGTCCAGGTCGTCGTAGCTGATGGGCCAGTCGTCCCCCACGCCGTACAGCGACCTGAGGCGGAAGTCCTCCGGCGAATAGCGCGGCGTGACGCCCCCCCAGTGCATGGCCAGCCCCCCCACGTGCAGGCTGGGGGAGTAGCCGTAGGCGGTGCCGGTGATGTTCTGGTCGTGCAGGTGGTCGGCGGTCCACGGCGTCTCGCCGTACTGCTGCCACCGCACGCGGCGCAGCGCCCGCTCGCGAAAGGGGGTGGTGTGCCCGCCGGCCTCCACCACGAGGATGCTGGCCCTGGTGGTGGCCGCGAGCCGCTCGGCCATCATGGCGGCGGTGATCCCGGCGCCGATGATGCAGATGTCGGCCTCCAGGTCGCGCGCGGCCACGGTGTGGACGGCGGTCATGGCCGCCCCTCCCCGGCCAGCGGCAACGGCAGCCGCGACACCCCCGCCAGTCCGCGGCACTCGCCCGCCAGGATGCGCGCGCCGTGCGCCAGGTCGGTGGCCTCGGTGGACGCCGCCCAGTGCGCCAGCAGCGCCACGGCCACGTGCGTGGCCTCCAGCGGGTTGGCGGGGAGCCGCGTGCCGCCGTGGCCACGCAGCGCCACCTCCAGCAGCGCGCGGCGCTCGGCCACGCTGAGGGCCGCAAAGCCCATGCGCCGCGACCGCCGCGCCAGCGTGTCCACCCCGCGCAGCTGCGCCTGCCACCCGGGGGCGGGATCGGGGGGGGTGTAGGTGACCTCCGCATCGCCGTAGCCGTGCATGGCCTCGGCCACGGGCTCATAGCGCGCCAGCCACGTGGCAAAGCCGGCCACCGCGCGGCGGCGCCCCGCAGCGCCCAGCGACTCGGGGAGCACCGCGTCCCCCAGCGCGGCCAGCAGCGCGGGGTCCAGCACGGCGCCCGGGGCGCGCGCCGGCGGGGTGGCGGCCGCCTCCTGCGCGGCGTGCTGCGCCGCCAGCGGGGCCGGGAGGGCGGCGCCGGCGGCGGCCAGCGCCGCACGGGCCAGGAAGTCTCGTCGGGAGGCGCTCACGGGGCGGTCTGCACGGAAGGGTCAGCGCGCCACGATGGGAAGCACCACGTGCGACGGCCACGGGGCCGAGCGATGGAGCGTGTGCGTGGCCGCCTGGAAGTCGCTGTCCTTGGCCTGGAAGATGTTGGGGACGAAGCGCTGCGGGTTGCGGTCGATGAGCGGGAACCAGCTGCTGTGCACCTGCACCACGATGCGGTGCCCCTTGCGGAAGGTGTAGTTCTGCGTGTGCAGGCTGTAGCGGAGCGGGGTGACCGCGTTGGCCACCAGCGGCGCGGGCTTCTCGCGGCTGCTGCGGTAGCGGGCGCGGAACACCTCGTTGGAGACCATCAGCTGGTAGCCGGCCATGGCCCAGTTCTCGGGGTGCTGCTCCGGGTAGGCGTCGATGAGCTTGACGATCCAGTCGGCGTCGGTGCCGGTGGTGGCGGCGTACAGCTGCGCCACCACCTCGCCGGCGATGGTCACATCCTCCGTGAGCGGCTCCGTCTCGTAGATGAGCACGTCGGGGCGCCCGTTCAGGAAGCGCTGGTCCTCCACCAGCCAGGTGGGCCAGCGGCGCGCGTGCGGGCCGTAGGTAGGCTCGATGGGGAGCTGCCGGTAGGGGACCGGGTGGGCGGGGTCACTGACGAAGCGGTCGGCGGCGCGCGGCGCGGCGGGCTTGGCAAACCCCAGCGTGCCGCCCGCGCCGAAGTAGAGCGGACGCGACGTCACCCCGGCGCGCGCGGGCCACGCGTCCCAGCGGCGCCAGCGGTTGCTCCCCGCCTCGAAGGTGAGCGCCTCGGGGAGGTCCAGCGCACCCTTGTCCTTGAGCCAGTACGCGAACCACGGGGCCTGGATGCGCTCGCGGAAGTGCGTGGCGGTGGCGGAGTCGAAGCTGATGGGCCCCAGCGACCGCCCGTCGCCGTTGGACCACCCGCCGTGGTTCCACGGGCCCACGACCAGGTAGTTGATCCCCCTGGTGTCGGTCTTCTCCAGCGCCTGGTAGATGGCCAGCGGCCCCCAGAAGTCCTCCTGGTCCCACCAGCCGGCCACGTTGAGGGTGGGGACCTGCACCGCGCGCAGGTGCGGGAGCACCGTCTGCGCCTGCCAGAAGGCGTCCCAGTCGGGGTGCGCGACGTAGTCGTTCCAGGTGGGGATGCTCCCCTTGAGGTAGCGCGCGTTGACGTTGGCCAGCGACCCCAGGCGCAGGTACCACTGGTAGGTGTCGAAGCGGTCGAAGTTGAAGAGCCCCAGCTCACGCGAGCCTTCCACGCGCACGGCGTACTCGAAGCCGTAGGAGAGGCGGAAGGCGCCGTTGTGGTGGAAGTCGTCGCCGATCCACATGTCGGCGGGGGAGGCCTGCGGGGAGATGGCGCGCAGCGCGGGGTGCGGCTCGGTGGCGGCCATGATGGTGGTCCAGCCGTCGTAGGAGACCCCCAGCATCCCCACGCGCCCGTTGTGCCCCGGGACGTGGCGCAGCAGCCACTCGATGGTGTCGTGCGTGTCGGTCCCCTCGTCCAGGGAGGTGGTGTCGCCGCGGGGGCGGGCGGGGCGCTGCATGACGAACTGCCCCTCCGACTTGAACTTCCCGCGGATGTCCTGGAAGACGAAGATGTACCCCTCGTCGGCCAGCGCCTTGAAGTAGGCGGTGAAGTTGCGCTCCGCGTTGGCGATGCCGTACGGGGTGCGCAGCATGATGAAGGGGAGCGGGCCGGCGGCATCCCTGGGGATGAAGATCCGCGTGTGCAGGCGGGCGCCGTCGCGGGCGGGGATCATCTCCTCGCGCACCGTGAAGCGCTGGGCGACCGCCGCGGCCGGGGTGGGCTGCGCGTGGACCACCCGGGTGGGGGCGGGAGCCAGCAGGGCCGAGAGGAGCGCGGCGGCCAGGGGGGCGTGCCGGCGGCGGGGGCAGGGAAAGGGGGCCATGCCGGGGACGTTACGTCGCGGCGGCGCGCGCCGCGAGGAATATTCCGGCATGCCTCCGTCGCTCCCCCGTTCCCCGATGCTGGGGGTCGTGGCCGTGATTGCCGCCGCCGCCGCCCTGGGGGCGCAGCTGGCGCGCTCCACGCGCGCCCCGCGCCCCGTCCCCTCGCCCGTCACCCCCGGCGCGCGCGTGCTGCTGGACGGGCACAATGCCTATCCCGAGCGCGGCCGATGGGGCGACCGCCTGGACGCGGTGCTGGCCACGGGGCAGCCGGTGGCGGTGGAGCAGGACCTGCACTGGGTGCGGCGGCAGGGGGTGGGGTACGCCTCGGTGGTGGCGCATGACAGCGACGCCGTGGCGGGGGCGCCCACGCTGGAGGCCCACTTCTTCGCCCGTGTGCGGCCGCTGATGGACCAGGCGCTGCGCGAGGGGCGCCGCGAGGCGTGGCCGCTGCTGGTGCTCAACCTGGACTTCAAGAGCAACGAGCCGGAGCACCATGCGCACGTGCTGGCGCTGCTGAAGCGGCATGCGGCGTGGCTGACGCACGCGCCGCGCACCGCCACCCCCGGGAGCCCGGCGCCGCTGGTGGTGGGGCCCCTGCTCGTCCTCACGGGGGCCGACACGTCGCAGCGGCGCGCCTTCCACGACCGCGTGCCGGTGGGGGACACGCTGTGGCTGTTCGGGGCCATCCCCACCACCCCCGTCCGCGGGACGGACAGGGCGCAGCGCACGCGCCACGCGGTGCGCATGAGCCCCGCCGAGCTGGTGCCGCGGCACGCGGGGAACTACCAGCGGTGGGTGAACTTCCCCTGGAGCGTGGTGGAGGAGGGGGGGCAGCGTGCGGCGGGCCCTTGGACCGCCGAGGATGAGGCGCGGCTGCGCGCACTGGTGCAGCATGTGCATGGGGCCGGCGCCTGGATCCGCTTCTACACGCTGGACGGCTTCACCCCGGCGCAGGACCGCGGCTTCACCGCCAGCTACAACTTCGGCAGCCTGCGCGCCGTGGCACCGCGGTGGCGCGCCGCGGTGGCGGCCGGCGTGGATTTCATCGCCACCGACCAGTACGGCGACTTCGCGGCGGCGCGGCGCATCGTGCCGCGGTAGTTATGGTGGCGCGGGGCGCGGCGGTGGCTACGGCGCCCGCCGGAACACCCGCGCCCCGTCGGTGGCAAAGCGTGTGCTGTACGTGCCCGCGATGCTGTCCCCCGCCAGCCGCCCGGTGAACAGCGACACCGTGTCGGCGCGGGAGAACCCCGCCAGCACGGCCAGTCGCACCGTGTCCCCGCGCTGGCTCCCCAGCACATAGCGCTCGGTGGCGCCGGTGCGCTGCCGTCCGCTGAGCTGCGCGGCGGCCGCGGGGGTGGCCTCGCGCCACAGCGCCAGGCTCACCGGGTTACCCCCGAAGGTGGCGCCGGTCCACGTCCCTTCCACGGGGGCGCGGCGCACGTCGGTGACCGCCACGTCGCGGCGCACCAGCACGCGCACGCTGCCGAACAGCCCGATCCCCCCCTGTACGCTGCTGATGAGTCCCGACCCGCCGAAGGGGTCGTTCCCCGACCGGTTGTAGTCGTAGAAGTTGCGGTCGGCGGCGATGACGGCCAGCGGCTGCGTGAACCCCGGGTAGAACACGTACGGCAGCCCCGGCACGAAGAAGTTCCGCAGCCCCCCGGCCAGCGCGAAGCGGGTGGAGTCGCTGAAGAGGAACCAGGGGCCCTCGGGGGTCTCCACGCGGATGCCATAGATGGCGGCGTCGGCCACGGTGCCCCACGCCAGGCGGAGGGTGTCGGTGCCGCGCACCAGCGGCGCGGCCACGGGTGCCGCCGCGGGCTGCCCGGGGTTGGCGGTGGGGACGGTGGTGGTGCCGGTGACCACCGCACCGGCCGCGGTGCGCACGCGCAGCCGGTAGCGGCGCCCGGGGAGCACCGCCAGCGCCGCCTGCGGCACCACGTAGCGCCCCGTCTTGCGCCCGCTCACCACGGTCTCGGTGGCGCGCACCCCCGCCGTGTCGCCGTCGGGGAGGAGGCGCACGTCGGCGTCGCTCAGCGGGATGCCGCCGGCGGTGCGCACCGGCTCCAGCGGGGTGTAGCGGAGGCCGTCGTTGATGTCGATGCGCCCCACCTGCGTCTCCTCCAGCAGGATCACCTGCTCGGCGGCGTCGGGGTTGAGGACCGCGTGCACCACCACCCCGGGGGTGGGGGACACCACCGTCACCGACCCCAGCTCGCAGCCGGCCAGCAGGGCCACGAGCGGCGCTGCCAGCGCGCCCATCCTCCACAGCCGGCGCGTCACCATGAGAGCGACACCCCGGCGGTGGGGAGGAGCGGGAACTGCGAGAACGCCGTGCGGGTGGGGGGATTGTCCTCGAAGTCGAAGATGTAGGTGAACACGTTGCGCGCGTTGTACGCGTTGATGAGCGACAGGTACGGCGCCCACCGCAGCCGCCCCTGCCCCTCGCGGGTGAGGCTCACGTCGAGGCGCTGGAAGAGCGGGAAGCGCGCGCCGTTGCGCGGGCCGCCCACCGGCTCGCGGTTGGTCTCCAGCGCCCCCAGCTCGAAGCTGTTGGAGATGGGATCGTAGCGGCGGCGCACCACCTGCCCCACGATGTCGGTGAAGGGGGTGCCGGTGCCCAGCCCCAGCCGCATCCCCACGCGGTAGCGCGGCGAGGCCTGGTAGCTGGCCACGAGGTTGAGGTTGTGGCGGCGGTCCTGCACCGGGGCAAAGCGCCCCGCCGGGCCGTCGCGCACGCTCACGCCGTACGAATACGCCAGCCACCCCGCCAGCCGCTCGCTCTCCAGCTGGCGCAGCAGCAGGTCGGCGCCGTAGGAGCGCCCGGTGGTGATGATGAACTCGTCGCCGCGCCGGTTGGGGTCGTTGGCCAGGTTGGTGGCCGGCAGCCGCGAGTACCGCTTGTGCCACCCCTCCAGCCGCACGAAGCGGCTGCGCCCAAGCCACCGTTCGGCGCCCAGGCTCTGCTGCCAGGCGCGCGCCACCGGCGTGGTGCGGTTGGCGGTGAGCCAGAAGTCGAAGAGGCGCACCGGGGCCTGCTCGTTGCGGAAGGCCGGGGTCCACTGCGACGTGGCGCCCGCGGCGGCGGTGACGGCCAGCGCCGGGGAGGCGAACCACTTGAGCGACAGCCGCGGGGAGAGCCCCGCCCAGTCGGTGCCGGTGACCGTCTCGCCGCGCACCCCGGCGCGCGCGGCCAGCCGCGGCCAGCGCACGGTGTGGTCGGCGTACAGCGA
>JBILKP010000353.1:0-3013 GCA_044376625.1 Gemmatimonas sp.
CACCGCCGCTGCCGCGGCTCGCTCGCCCCGATGGCGAGCCACCCGAAGGTAGCCCCACGCCGCCGGCGCGAGCATGGCACGGCCGAGCCGAGCTCCCACGCCATCGCCATACCAGACGCCCTCAACCCACGCCGTCAGGTCGATGGGGCGTGGCACGTCAGCGCTGCGCCTCGGCCAGCCGCTGCACCCGGTCCATCGCCTCGTGCATGCGCGCACCGAACACATCGGTCCGGTCGACGAGCGCGCGCAACGTCCCCTCCCCCACCGTCAGCGGCGCGTCGTACAGCACCGTGATCCGCGCGAACGGCTTGGGGATCTCGAATCGGTCCCAACTGCCCAACCGCCAGACCCGATCGGCATGCGCCACCAGTGGGACCAACGCCGCCCCCGTGCGGTGGGCCAGCATCAACGCCCCAGGCGCGAAGCTGTGCCGCGGCCCCCGCGGGCCGTCCGGGGTGATGGCGATGTCGGCTCCCGCCGTCAGCTGGCGCGCCGCTTCCAGCAGCGCGCGCGCCCCCCCCCGCGACGACGACCCGCGCACGGCAAAGAAGCCGAATGAGGCCACGATGCGCGCAATCACCTCGCCATCCGCGTGCTCGCTGATGAGCACCCCGGTGCGCTGGCGATGCGCCCAGAGGAGGGGGAGCAACTGACCGTGCCACAGGAGGACCACCACGCGGGGGGCGTCGTCCGGCCGCGCCAGCAGCCAATCCCGGCCGTGTACCCGCACCCGCCAACTCCACCCCAGCACCCGGAACAGGAGGCCGCCCACCACCACGGCCAGGCGGCGGCGCCAGTCCAGCGGCGTTGGTGCGCGCGCCCCGCGTGCGGGCCCGTCCGGAGGAGCGTCCCCTGCCACGTCCACGGGCGCGGTCTCGGCGGTCACCGCCCCGCCTCGCGCCAGAGCCCCAGGGCCATGTCCGCGACACGCTGGGCGGCACCGGGGGTCCCAAGCCGGTCCCGCACGGCAGCCAGCCCCTGCACGGCGGCGGCCCGCTCGGGCGAGGCCACGTGCAGCAGGGGCACCAGCGCTGACGCCACGCGATCGGGGCGGAAGGCGCCCTGCACGAACTCCTGGGACACCGCCCGTCCCGCGACCACGTTCACCAGGCCGATGTGGGGGATGGTGACCACCCGCTTGGCGATGGCGTAGGTGATCGCACTGGTGCGATACCCGATCACATGCGGCAGCCCGGCCACGGCCGCCTCCAGCGTGGTGGTGCCGCTCTTGAGCAACCCGGCCGTCGCCGCCCGCAGCACGGTGAACGACGCCTCGCGCACCAGCGGGAAGGGACAGTGCGCCGCGGGAATCTCCACCGTGGGAGCCACGCTGACCACGACCTGCAGGCCGGGGACGATCCCTTGCAGGCGCGTGGCCACCTCGAGGAACGGCGCAAGATGACGGGCCAGCTCCGCGCGGCGACTCCCCGGGAACACCGCCAGCACCGGCGCGGCGGGATCCAGCCCCAACCGCCTCCGCGCCTCCTCGGGGGACGGCATCCCCGCCACCCGGTCCAGCAGCGGATGCCCGACGAAAGTGGCGTCCACCCCGTGCGCCCGAAGCAAAGCTTCCTCGAACGGGAGGATCGGCGCCGCCTTGGTGATGCGCGAGGACAGGGTGGCCAGGCGCCCCGCCCCCCACGCCCACACCTGCGGCGTGATGTAGTACAACACGGGCACGCCGGCGGCCCGCGCGGCCGCCGCCACCTTGAGGTTGAAGCCGGGGTAATCCAGCAGGATCACCAGCCCCACCCGCCCCGACTGCAGGCGCGCCGTGAGCTGGCGCAGCAGGCGAGCGTGACGCGGGATGTGCGCCAACACCTCGGTGAACCCCATGACGGCCAGCTCGGCCACATCCATCAGGATCGTGGCCCCGGCCCGCCGCAGGTGGCCGCCGCCCACTGCGGCCATCGGCAGCGCGGGGTCGGCCGCCCGCAACGCCTCCGCCACCTTCCCCGCATGCAGGTCGCCGGAGGCCTCCCCGACGACAAACAGGACTTCACGCACGGGAGGCGAGGTCCCCCGGCAGCGCCGCCCGGGCCCGTTCGATGGCGGACGCCACCTGGAGCGCCGCGCGCAACGCCTCCCGCCCCGCTTCCCCCGTCACGGCCACGGGCTGGTCCCCGACGACCGCCCCCAGGAACTGCGCCAGTTCAAGCCCCAGCGGCTCGGCCTCGGGCGCCTCCAGCGGCAGGCGCTCGACGAACTCCTCCAGGGCGCGCGGCGCCCGCGCCAACCGCGCCGGGTCCATGTCACCGCGCAGGCGGAAGAACTCCCCGGTCCCCGAGGCCAGGTCCAGCGACAGGTAACCGCTGCGCTGAAACAGCCGGAGCTTGCGCAGCCGCTCCCGCGACACGCGACTGGCCGTGATGTTTGCCACGGCGCCATTGGCGAACGTCAGGCGCGCATTGGCGATGTCCACCGACGGTGTCAGCACCGGGATCCCCATCGCCTGCACGTCGACGCACGGGGCCCCCACCAGCGTGAGCACCAGGTCCAGGTCATGGATCATGAGGTCGAGGACCACCGCCACATCCGACCCGCGCGGATTGAACGGGGCCAGCCGGTCGCTTTCGATGAACAACGGCTGCTCCACGTACGGCATCGCCGCGCGAACCGCCCGGTTGAACCGCTCCACATGCCCCACCTGCACCACCACCCCGGCAGCACGGGCCCGCGTGAGCAGGTCGTCCGCCTCCTCGAGCGTGGCGGTGAACGGCTTCTCCACGAAAATGTGCCGCCCCGCGTCCAGCGCGCGCGCCGCCACCGCGTGGTGCGCCGTGGTCGGGACCACGATGGACACCGCGTCCACCGCCTCCAGCAGCGCTCCCAGCGACGGGAACACGGGGACCCCATGCTGCGCGGCCACCTCCGCCGCCCGTGCGGGGTTGTCGTCGGTGAACCCGGCAAAGTTGGGGCCGCACAGCGCCTTCAGCAGGCGGACATGGTGCACCCCGAGCCCCCCCCCCCCCCCCCCCCCCCCCCCCCGCGCCCCCCCCGCGGGCACCCCCCG
>JBILKP010000354.1:0-3010 GCA_044376625.1 Gemmatimonas sp.
CCGCGCGCGCCACCTGTGCGGAGTCCACGCCGGCGGGCCACGCCGACGAGGGGAGCACGTCACCCATGGGCCACGGCGTGGTGGCGGCCGGCGGGAGGTTGGGCGTGACCCGCTGCGGGGTGAAGTGCACCGAGTCCTCGCCGATGGTGCGCGTCACGCACCCCTGGCTGCCGTACACCTTGGCGGCGCGCACCACGCCCCCCGGCAGGGTGAGGCGCACCTCGCGCCTGGCGCGGTCCACCACGGTGTCGAGGACCTGCCGGCGGTACTCCACCGGCCCCGAGAAGAACCCCACGTTGGCGGCGGCGTCGGCGGGGTCCAGCCCGGTGAGGAACACGGCGGCGCACAGCGTGGTGGCGAAGCCGGCAATGTGGTGCGCCAGGGCGTCCCCCGGGGGCGGGCTCCAGCTGCCTGGCAGCTGCAGCGAGTCGCCGCGCGCAATGAGGCGGGCCGTGGCGGGGTTGCGGGTGCGGGCGCCCTGGGCGCCGGCCGCCAGCGGCAGCAGGGGGAGGGCCAGCGTGGCGGCGGTCAGCAGCGACCAGCCCAGGCGGAAGGGGGAGCGACGCGGCATCTCGGGAGGGGAGGAGGGCCGGGCGGGGAGGCGCCCCGTGTGCCGGGGCGTCCAGGTGGCGGAGGCAACGTCCCAATTGTACGGCACGATGTCGGGCGCCGCCGCCCTTTCCGCCTGCCGCGCGGCGCGGTAGCGTGAGCGGCATGACCCGTCCCGACCTGCCTCCCGATCCGGGGCGTCGCGCCCTGCTGCGCCATGGGGCGGCTGCCGGGGTGCTGGCGGCCGCGGGCGCCCTGCGGTGGCCGCTGCCCTCTGCGGGGACGCCGGGGCAGCCCGCGCGCCCGCGCCCCACGCCCGCGCAGCTGGCCTGGCAGCAGGACGAGCTGGCGCTGTTCGTGCACTTCGGCATCAACACCTTCACCGATCGCGAGTGGGGGGACGGCACCGAGTCGCCGGCGCTGTTCACGCCCACCGCGCTGGACCCGCGGCAGTGGGCGCGCGCCGCCAAGGCGGCCGGAGCCAAGGCCATGGTGCTCACGGCCAAGCACCATGACGGCTTCTGCCTGTGGCCCACCGCCACTACGCGGCACAGCGTGGCGTCGTCGCCGTGGGCGGGGGGGCAGGGGGACGTGGTGCGGCTGTTCGTGGACGCCTGCCGCGCCGAGGGGCTCAAGGCGGGGCTGTACTGCTCGCCGTGGGATCGCAACCACCCGGCCTATGGGGACTCGCCGCGCTACCACGCGGTGTACCGCGCGCAGCTGACGGAGCTGCTGACGCGCTATGGTCCCATCGCCGAGGTGTGGTTTGACGGCGCCAACGGCGAGGGGCCCAACGGGAAGAAGCAGGTGTACGACTGGCCGGCCACTTGGGCGCTGGTGCGGCAGCTGCAGCCGGATGCGGTGATCTTCTCTGACGCGGGCCCCGACGTGCGGTGGATTGGCAACGAGCGCGGCGTGGCGGGAGAGACGCACTGGAGTACCATCCGCCCCGAGAGCGTCCCCTTCCCCGGGGCCGACGGCCCCGAGGTGATCCGCGCGCTGCAGGAGGGGCACGCCGACGGCACCGTGTGGCGCCCCGGCGAGACCGACGTGTCCATCCGGCCGGGGTGGTTCCACCACGCGGCGGAGGACGCGCGGGTGAAGAGCGTGGAGGCGCTGGTGGACATCCACTTCACCAGCGTGGGGCGCAACAGCAAGCTGCTGCTGAACGTCCCCCCAACGCGCGCGGGGGTGTTCCACGCCACCGACGTGGCGCGGCTGGCGGGGATGCGCGCGGCGCTGGACACGCTGTTTGCGCGGTCGGTGCGGCTGGTGCCGGCGGCGTGGCGCATCACCGGCGCGCGGGAAGCGTCAGAAAGCTGGGCCCTGGACGATGCGGTGCCCTGGCGCGTGGTGGAGCTGCGCGAGGGAATCGCCGAGGGGCAGCGGGTGGCGCGGTGGCGCCTCAGCACCGGCGACGGGCGCGAGGTGGCGGCGGGGACCACCATCGGGCACCGGCAGCTGCGGCGCGTGCCGCCGACGACGGCGTCGCAGCTGGTGCTGGAGGTGGAGACGGTGGAGGTGCCGCGCCCGGTGACGCTGCGGGTGTACGAAGGCGCGTGAGGGCGCGGCCCCTGCGGCCGCGCGGCCGCGCGCCTATCGGCACACCTACCGGCGCACCTACCCTCGCGCTACGAACAGCCAGGCGGCGCTGCCGACGCCGATGACCGTGACCGCGCCGCGCACCCACGCCTGCGGCACGCGCTGCGCGAGCCCCGCCATGAGGTAGCCGCCGGCCATGGACCCCAGCGCCATCACTAGCGCGATGGGCCACAGCACCAGCCCCTTGAGCGCGAAGGTGAGCGCGGCCACCAGGTTGAAGGTGAGGCCGTTGATGTTCTTGAGGCCGTTCATCTGGTGGATGTTGGTGAGCCCCATGTACCGGAACGACGCCAGCATCATGATGCCGGCCCCGGCGCCGAAGTAGCCGCCGTATGCCCCCACCAGGAACTGCAGCACCATCCCCGCCGTGCTGGGGAGCTGCGGGTGGTCGGTGGCCGACTGCGGGGTGGCGGCGGTGCGCTGCTGCAGCCACCGCATGAGCGGGCCATTGATGGCAAAGAGCACCGTGGCCCCCAGCACCAGCCAGGGGACCAGCGCGCGGAAGCGCTCCTCGGACGTGGCCAGCAGCAGCACGGCGCCCACCAGCCCGCCCACGGTGCTGGGGAGGACCAGCCGCCGCGCCCACGCCTCCGCCCCCGCCACCTGGTGCCGGTAGCCGTACAGCGAGGCGGCGGAGCCGGGCCACAGCGCCACCGTGCTGGTGGCGTTGGCGGAGATGGCGGGGATCCCCAGCCCGAGGAGGGCGGGGAAGGTGAGCAGCGTCCCGCCCCCGGCAATGGCGTTGATGGCGCCGCCCACGGCGGACACCGCGGCGATGGTGAGGAGCGTGGCCGGCGTGGGGGAGGTCATCCTCGCAAGTTCGTGCCGCCGGGGCCGCGGGGGAAGCGGTCCGGGGGGG
>JBILKP010000355.1:0-3007 GCA_044376625.1 Gemmatimonas sp.
CCTGAGGCTTCGCCGAGGGGCCCTGGGTACGAGGGAGAGGGCCGAGGGCATCGGGGCGATATGTGCCCTATACGGGGTACCTGAGCCCTCGCATCGCCCCCTCTTGCCTAGGGCCCCTCGGCGCCGCCTGAGGCAGTGCGCCGTTGGCGGGGGGCGCCTGTCAGAAGCGGCGCCGAGGATCAGCTGACCATCGCCCCCGCGGGCGGGGCCGGCATCGGGGGCGCCGTGTGCACCGACAGCCGCGCCTCCCCCTCCACGCGATCGTGCAGCGATGCCACCATGCGGTACTCCCCGGCCAGGTCCAGCGGGAGGTCCAGCTGCGCGATCACCGGCATGTCCAGCTCCGCCGTCCCCGGGGGGGGCTGCTGGATCGCCAGCTCCGCGGTGGAGCTCCACAGCTCCACCCCGCGCGGGTTCACCCACCGCAGGGTGAGCGGATGCGTCCCCGCGTCCCCCGCGGTGGCCTTGAGGCGCACCACCACCGTGGCGCGCGGGTGCATCGCCGGCAGCGGACCGGCGTGGACCGCGTCGAACACCCCCAGGATGTTCAGCTTCCCTTCCTGGGAGATGTTGGCGGCGTCGGCGAAGAGGATGAAGGAGAGGTGCATCCCCGGAAGATACCCGGACGCCCTTAGATTTGGCGGATGTCCTCCACCCCAGCCCGTCCGCCCTTCGGCCTCACTGATGTGGGGCTGGTGTTCATGGCCGTCATCTGGGGGGTCAACTACAGCATCGTGAAGGAGGGGCTGCGCGTCCTTCCCCCCCTCACCTTCAACGCCACCCGCATGCTCCTGGCGGCCGTGGTGCTGGTGGCCATCGCCGCCACGGTGCGCTCGGCGCGCTGGCCCTCGGGGCGCGCCCTCTGGCGGCTCCTGGTGCTGGGGATGGTGGGCAACGGCGCCTACCAGCTGCTGTTCATCCTGGGGCTGTCGCGCACGCGCGCCGGCGTCGCCGCCCTGGTGGCCGCGGCCGGCCCGGCGTGGATTGCGATCGTCTCGCGCCTCATGGGCGGGGAGCGCCCCAGCGCGCGCGGGTGGCATGGCATCCTGCTGCAGCTGGCCGGCGTGGCCTGCGTGGTGGCCAGCACCGGCGGGCTGGAAGGGGGCGCAGAGGGCACCCTGGGCGCCCTGCTCATCATGTGCGGCAGCATCTGCTGGGCCGTGTTCAGCGTGGGGCTCCAGCCGCTCACCGGCACCACGCACCCGTTCCACCTGTCGGCGGTCACCATGCTGAGCGGCGCGCTGCTGGTGACCCTCGTGGCCGCCCCCGGCATGGTGCGGCAGGACTGGGGGCTGGTCACCCCGGCGGGGTGGGGGGCGGTGGCGTACGCCGGCCTGTTTGCGCTGGTCATCGCCTACCTGCTCTTCTACCGCGGCGTGCAGGTGCTGGGCGCCACGCGCACGGCGCTGTACAGCAACCTGCAGCCGGTCATCGCCCTCACCGTGGCCTGGCTGCTGCTGGGGGAGCGCCCCACCCCGTGGCAGCTGGTGGGGACGGCGCTGGTGCTGGCGGGGCTGCTGCTGTCGCGCCTCGCCCCCATGCGTCCGCCCCGCGCCGCCGCCACGCCCGCCCCCGCGCCGGAGGGGACGCCGTGAAGCTGGTGCTGTTCGACATCGACGGCACCTTGCTGCGCACCGACGGCGCGGGACGTACGGCCATGGAAGCGGCGCTGGTGGAGCACTTCGGCGTGGCCGGCGTGCCGGGGTACCGCTACGACGGCAAGACCGACCGGCAGATCGTGCGCGAGCAGATGCGCGTGGCGGGCTTTGACGACGCCACCATCGACGCGCGCTTCCCCGCGCTCATCGAGCGGTACCTGGAGCGCCTGGGCGCGGCGCTCACCCGCGACCCCGCGGGGAACGTGGTGTGCGCCGGCATCCCGCCGCTGCTGGCCCGGCTGGCGGCGGAGCCGCGCGTGACGCTGGGGCTCCTCACCGGCAACGTGGCCCGCGGCGCGCGCCGCAAGCTGGATGCGGTGGGGCTGGACTTCGGCGCCTTCCGCGTGGGCGCCTTTGGCTGCGACCACGAGCACCGCCCCGAGCTCCCCGCCATCGCGCAGCGCCGCGCGCGCGAGGCCCTGGGGCTGGCCATCGCGGGCGACCAGCTGGTGATCATCGGCGACACGCCGGCGGACATCCACTGCGGACGCGCGCTGGGCGTGCGCGCCATCGGGGTGGCCACGGGGCGCTATACGGTGGAGCAGCTGGCCGAGCATGCGCCGGCGCACTGCTTCGCCACCCTGGAGGACACCGACGCGGTGTGCCGGGCCATCCTGGCGTGACGGCGCCGGAGCCGTTTGCCGTTCCGGAGCTGGTGCGCGGGGTGCGTGCGTTGGGCACCCCGGGGGATCCGGCGCACGACATCGCGGTGGCGCACGCCTGCCTCGCGCCGTTGCTGGCGGTGCGTCGCGCCTTGGTGGGCGTGACCGATCCGGCGCGTCAGCTGGTGGTGGGCGACGTGGCCGCGCTGCGTGGGCAGGTGGCGGCGGCGCTGGGCGCGCTGGCCGCCGCGCGCGCCCCTGACGACGCGCCGCGCCGGCGCGCCGAGGAGGCGCGACTGGAAGACGCCGCCGCCCCGGTGTTCCGGGCGCTGGACCAGCTGCAGGTGGCGGCCACCGACCTGGAGGCGGCGCTGCGGCGCCCTGACACCGGCGTGGTGACCGCGGCCTGGACCCGGTGGGTGGAGGCGCTGCAGGGGGCGTTCCGCGCGGCGGGCGAGGTGGGGTAGCCGCGCGCACCCGCAGGAGTGCCTCGCGCTCACCGGCAGTGGTCGCACCCCCCCGACGCCTTCCGCCCAGCCCCCCACGCGCGCCACGCCAGCCGCGCCAGGTACCCCGCGGCCGCCGCCACCACCGCGCCCACCAGCAGCGTGTCGGCGGTCATGCGCCGGTCCCCCACCCCAGGGCGCGCCCCACCATCAGCACCAGCCACGACGCGCCGTACGCCAGCGCCAGCATGTAGCCGAACTGCACCCCCGCCCACGTCCACCCCAGCCGCCCGCCGCCAGC
>JBILKP010000099.1:0-9661 GCA_044376625.1 Gemmatimonas sp.
CACGGGATGCCGGTGCTGG
The DNA here is from genome assembly GCA_044376625.1 of Gemmatimonas sp. Classification (GTDB taxonomy): domain Bacteria; phylum Gemmatimonadota; class Gemmatimonadetes; order Gemmatimonadales; family Gemmatimonadaceae; genus Gemmatimonas. Next base: position 20 of record JBILKP010000099.1, read on the forward strand.
GGGTGTGGGAGGTGGGGCGGTACAACTTCTATGCGTGGGCGGTGGCGGGGGTGGTGCTCTGGATGGTGGTGGGGGCGGGGGGCAGGGCGGGGGCTGACGATACGCGTCGACCGGCGTCGTCCCAGATGGGAGAGGGATGAGGGAGAGGTCCGTGGGGGCGGGGCCGAGCCTGGGATCCGGACCGCGCCACCACCCGGCTGGTGCCTCGCACCGGCCGCGCCGTAGCTTGCGGCGTGCTTTCGCGCCGGGTCCCGCGCGGCTGCCCATCCCACTCGCTCCCGCTCCCGCTCCCGCCACCGCCACCGCCTCCCTCCCATGACCGACCGATTGGCCACCATGCGCGCCATGGCCGAAAAGCAGCCGCGCAACCCCCTGGCCCGCTTCGGCTACGCCAACGAGCTGCTGAAGGCGGGGGAGCACGCCGCCGCGGCGGCGGAGCTGGAGGCGTACCTGGGGATGCACGACGACGAGGGGAACGGCTGGCTGCGCTACGCCGACCTGCTGCACGGGCTGGGGCGCGAGGCCGAGGCGCGTGCTGCCGTGGCGCGCGGGACCGACGCCGCCACGCGCCACGGCCACGGTACGCTGGTGGCCGAGTTCGAGGAGCGGCTGGAGGCGTGGGGGTAACCGCTGGCGCATAGGGCGTGGGCTGGGCGGCTGCGTCGGCCGCCAGGGGCTTCGCCAAGGGGCCCCGGGCCATCCGCCCTGTCCGTCGTGCCGGCGCGGCCGCATGTTCGGGCATGGCCCGTTCCCAACCGCAACCGCCACGCCGTTCCCGGCGCGGGCAGCAGGCTGTCCTGACGCCTGGGCTCTGCCTCCTCCTCATGGCGGCCGCTCCGCTGGCCGCCCAGCCCGCGCCCGCCCGCATGGCGCCTCCGGGTGAGCCGCCCCCCCGCGAGCTGCTGGGGCTGCAGCTCCGTGGCGCGCTGGGGGCCATTGCCGCGCGCACCCCGGGGGTCGTGGGCATCGCCGTGGCCGACCTCACCAGCGGCGAGCGGTTCACCGTCAACGAGACGTACGCGTTTCCGCAGGGGAGCGCGATCAAGATCCCCATTCTGGTGGAGCTGTTTCGCCAGGCGGAGGCCGGGCGGGTCCCGCTGGAGGAGCGCGTGGCAGTGCGCACCGCCGACCAGGTGGGGGGCACCGGCGTGGCGCAGTGGTTTGGCGACGGCACGTCACTGCTGTCGTGGCGCGACCTGGCCACGCTGATGATCGTGCTCTCCGACAACACCGCCACCAACCTGCTGATCGACCGGCTGGGGATGGCCTCGGTGAACGCCACCATGGCCTCGCTGGGCGCGGGGGACGTGCGGCTGCAGCGCCAGATGATCCGCCCGCTGGCCAGCGCGCGGGGCGAGGAGAACGTGGCCACCCCCGCGGGCGCCCTCACGGTGCTGGAACGGCTGCACCGGTGTGCGCTCCCCATGTCGCGCGCCCGGTGCGACGCGCTGCGGCGCATCCTGGAGATCCCGAAGGATGGCCCGCTGCCGGCCAGCGTCCCGGCGGGGGTGAAGGTGGCGTGGAAGCCCGGGAGCGTGGAGGGCGTGGAGACGGCATGGGGGATCGTGGCGCTGCCGGGGCGCCCGTATGCGCTGGCCGTGATGACCACGTATGGTGATGCCGCGCCCGGGCAGCAGGCGATCCGCGCCGTGGCTGACGCAGCCTACGAGCATTTCCGCCGGGTGGCGCGCGCCTCAGGGTACGGGGTGCGGGTGCCGTTGTCGTTGGCCGACTCGCTCCGCGTGCCGCCCCCCTAGCCAGTACGTCGCGCCCAGGGCTGGGGTCTGGGCGCCGCCTCAGGCGGTACAGGCCCGGAGACCAGGCCGATGGCCCCCCGGCGCAATCACGCTGTCAGCGGCCGCCGCCACACCGCGCGGTTCCGGCGCACCGTCCACAGCTCCGCGAGCGCCCGCGCGAAGTCCCCTCCGCGCACCTTCGACCCCGGCTGGTGGTGCCACACCGCCAGTGGCTGCTCGTACACCACCGCGCCCAGCGCCCGCGTCCCCTCCGCGGCCAGCAGCGCATCGGCGCGCGCCAGCAGCTCCACGTCGAAGATCCACCGCGACCGGAAGGGCTCGGCCAGCGCCGCGCGCAGCAGCGCCCCGTCGCGGAACAGCTTCGCGCCGCACTGCGTGTCGTACGAGTCGATCCCCAGCAGCAGCGACGTGGCCGTCGCGAACCCGCGCCCCAGATAGTGGCGCAGCGCCCGTCGCCGCACGTCGCGCCCCAACGCGCGCAGCCGGATCCCCCACACCCACTCCACCGCCGGGTCGCGCTGCAGCACGGCGCGCAGCGTGGCCACCTCCGCCAGCGGTGCGGCCAGGTCGGCGTCCCAGAAGCCGCACACCGGGGCGTCCTGCACCGCCTCGCGCAGCCCGTGCCGCACCGCCTCCGCCTTGCCCTGGTTGCGTGACAAGCGCACCAGCCGTGCGCGCCCCGGACGGGCCGCCACCAGCGCCTCCAGCCGCGCCGCCGTGTCGTCGGTGCTGCCGTCGTCCACGAACAGCAGCGACAGCCACGGGGCCGCGTCGAGCGCCGCCAGAAAGGCCGCCGGATCGAGCCGCCGCGCCTCGTTGTGACAGGGGACCACCAGCCGCACGCGGGGCGCGTCGCCCGTGCCGCTCATTGCACCGCTGATCGCATCGCTCATCGCATCGCTCATCGCACCCCCGCCGCGTCATCCGCCGCGTCATCCGCGCGTCGCAGGATCGCCAGCAGCGACAGCCCCAGCGGCAGCCGCCCGCGCGGCACCACCAGCCGCTCCAGGCGCCAGACGGCGTACAGCAGCCGGTTCACCAGCGGCGACGGCGTGAGCGCCTCCGGGCGGTACCCCAGCACCCGCTCGCGCAGCCGCTGCGCCACCGCCAGCGGCAGCAGCAGCAGGTTGATCGACGAGCAGTACGCCACGCGCAGCCCGGCCGCCTCGGCGTGCGCCCGCAGCGTGGCCGCCGTATAGCGGCGGTAATGCCCGTGCACTTCGTCGTGGGGCCCCCACAGCCACGGGATGGCCGGCACCGTCAGCACCAGCGCCCCGCCCGGGGCGAGCCGCGCCCCCAGGGCGCGCAGCGACGGCACCGGTTCCGCCAGGTGCTCCAGCACGTCGAACAGCCCGATCGCGTCGAAGCGGCGCTCGCCAAAGGGGATCGCGTTGGGGAGCGCTCCCGGCTGCACCTCGCCCACGTCCAGCGCGGCCGCCACCGCCCGCGCCTCGTCGTCATACTCGAAGCCGCACACCGTCCCGAAGCGGGCCAGCAGCGCCAGGTTGCCCCCCGAGCCGCAGCCGGCATCCAGCACATGGCCCCCCGCGCGCGGCGCTGCGCGCCGCAGCGCCGCCTCGATGAACAGCCGCCGGCCGCGGAACCACCAGTGGTCACGCTCGGCCGCCGCCATGAGGGTGTAGGCATCGCGCTGCATGGCCGATCCGGGCTACCGGGGCCGCGCGACGGGCGGCGTGGCGCCCCCCGGGGCGGGCGCCGGCGCCGCGCCCGCCATGGAGGCCGTGTCCCCAAGCGCCGGCCACTGCCAGAGGGCCGTCCCCACCGAGTCGCCGGTGGCGCCCAGCGTGCGCCACCGCCCCAGCAGCGTCATGGGGAGGGCGCGGCGGAACTCCGCCTCGCGCGACTCGGGGATGAGCAGGTAGTTGGGGCGCAGCGCGGGGACATCGGCCGGCGTGACGCGGCGGAACCGCGACAGCACCCGGTGGCGGCGGTCGCGCCCCATGGCGTAGTACCCCGATGGCTCGCCGGCCAGGTTGAGGATGCGCGCCGCGGGGAGCGTGTCGAGCACCGCGGGCACCGGGGGGCCGGGGCGGTAGGTCACCGCCTGGTACAGCGCCCCGCCGGCCAGCTCCAGCGAGAGGACGGTCATGGTGCCCACGGCGGCCACCACGGTGACCGCGCGCAACAGCCGCGACGGGAACGCCTCCCACAGCGTGCCCACGAACGCGAACGCCAGCAGCAGCGGGAAGAGGCCGTAGCGCGGCACGAGCACCCCGCTGCGCACCCAGGCGGCGAACGCGCCCAGCAGCAGCAGCCACGCCAGGCGCCGGGTGGCCGCGCCGCGCGCCTGGCCCCATGGCGCCAGCGGGACCGCCAGCACCACCACGGCGGCAAAGGTGGCGCCCATCCCCGTCTCGAAGCCGGGGCCGTGCCCGGTCTCCAGCCACGGATACGACAGGCGCGTCCACCAGCTGCGCGGCCCCGGCGCGCCAGCCAGCAGCTCCCCCAGCGGGATGCCGGGGAGCCCCGCCACCCCCAGCGGATACACCGGGTTCCCCTCCAGCAGCAGGTTGCGCCCGTACCAGAAGGCCATCCCGGGGAGCGCGGCCGCCACCAGCACCCCCAGCTGCGGCAGCAGCCAGCGCCAGTCCACCACGGGGGGATGCGGTCCCTCCCCCAGCGGATCGTCGTCGCGTCGGTCGCGCCGGGCGTGCCAGAGCCACAGGAGCCCGATGATCACGACCGGGGGGCCCGCCGAATACTTGGCCCCCATGGCCAACCCCAGCGCCCCGCCCAGCCCCGCCACCAGCCGCAGGTCGGCGGCCCCTTCGCGCACCCACACCAGCAGCAGCCAGGTGGCCAGCAGGAGGCACAACGCGGTGTAGCCGTCGCTGTACACCACCAACGACTGATAGACCAGCACCTGCAACGACGCCGCGGCGCCGGCCGACAGGGCGGCAGTCCACGCCCCCTGCCCCAGCTCCCGCGCAATGCGGTACAGCACCCAGAGCGACGCCACGCCGCTGGCCCACGCCACCGTCACCCCCAGGCGGTCGGTCCCCAGCGCCATCGTCCAGCGCACGAGCAGCTCGAAGTTCCCCGGGTAGTAGGTCACCACCTCACCCGGGGTGCCGGGTTCCAGGCGCCGGATGGCCAGCCACCGCGCCGGACGGGCCAGGTGGTCGCTGAAGGAGTCGTACCCCTGGATGGCCGTGAGGCCGTTCCCCAGCGCCACCACGAACAGCACCACGGCGGCCGCCACCACCGGGAGCACCCACCAGGGGGAGCTGTCGGGGACCACGGGAGGGCGCGGCGCGGCGTGGCGCTGCGCCAGCCGCACCTTGGGCGTGGCGCGGAACTCGTGCGGCGGTCGCGCCCGGTGCTCGTACCAGGCCCACGCCCACGCCGCCGGCACCAGCAGGAGGTGCGCCCCGGCCAGCACCCCCGGCGACAGCTTCCCCTGCCCATCGGGCCACCACACCAGCGCCACCACCTGCGGCGGAATCACGGCGGCCAGCATCCCCGCCACCCATCCCATGGCCGCCGCGCCCGGCTGGCGCCGCATCGCCACCCACACGGCGGCGCCCACGGCGAGCGCCGCGCACAGCGCCACGGCGGCCAGCACCGGCACTCCCGGGACGGGGGTCACCTCGGGAGACCAGATGGCCGTGCGCGGCTGCGCCAGGAAGGTGCGCGCCACAAAGCGCAGGTACCCGGCGGCGGCGCGCCACTGCGCCACGGCCGGGCTGACAGCGACATACACCGCCAGGCTGGCCAGGGCGGCCGCCCCCACCCACGGGGCCAGCGTCTCGCGGGGGAGGGGGCGCGATGGCCCGGAGCGGAACCAGGCCACGGGACTAGAAGTCGACGAAGTACGAGAGGCCGAGGGCGCGGCGTTGGAAGGCGTCGATCTTGTCCTCGTAGTCCAGGCGGAGGGACACCCCGGTGCCGGCGGTGATCCACTTGGACACGAACGCCGAGTAGAAGCGGCTGCGGAACCGGGCGTCGAAGGGGGTGGCCGACAGGATGCGATAAGCCTCGTTGCCGGCGCCCATCCCCGCACCCACCCAGTACTTCCCCTGCGTGCCCCACTGGGCGCCCGTCTGCCAGGAGGAGGAGCGGGCCCCGCTGGCGCGGTCGCGGTTGAGGAAGAGCGACGCCGTGTAGATCCCCCGCCCGAAGTACAGCGTGGGGCCTACGGAGAGGATTGTCCCCCCCGTGCGCGGGTCGGTGAAGCGCAGGTCGGTGACGCCCCCGGAGACCAGCAGTCCGCGCACCTTGGGGACGCTGAGGTAGAGGCTGGCGTCGGTGCGCCGCTTGGGGAAGAGGACCGTGCCGTAGTCGGGGGCCACCCCCATCCCCACGATGGTGAACGCCCAGGGGGTGAGCACCACGTAGGACCCCACGGCGGCCACCTCCTGGTGGCCGGCGGGGCGGGTCTGCCGCCCCACGCTCACGAACGGGCTGAACCGCTTCCCCGAGTAGAGGAGCCGCACATCCTGTCCCCGCCAGGTGCCGATGCCGTTGTTGGCCTGGCTGTGGAAGGCGGTGGCCTGCAGGTGCCACGTGGCTGGCTTGGCGGCCACCACGCGGGCGGTGTCTCCCCCCTGGGCCAGGGCCAGGGCGGGGCTCAGCGCCAGCAGGAGCACGGGGCCAAGCGCGGGCCGGCGTGTCCGGTGGGCGGCGGGGACGGGGAGGGGGCGAAGGGGTGGCATGCGAAAGTGGACGGCCAGCGACGGGAGGCGGTAACAGCGCGCCCGACGAGGTGGGCGGGTGTGGTGGCGCCTCGGGGCGGGGCGGCGCAGCTTTGCCGCATGCCGACTTCCGTCCGTCCCGTCCCTGCGGCCTCCCTGCGCGCGGTGGCCCGCCGCCTGGCCCCCCTCGCGCTGGCGCTGGCCGGCTGGTGGGCGGTGGCCGAGGCCTTCCCCGCCCGCACTCGCTTCGTGACGCAGGCGCCCCAGCCCGGGAGCCGCTGGTTCAAGGGGAACACCCATGCGCACACCCTCAACAGCGACGGCGACTCGCCGCCGGGGGTGGTGGCGCAGTGGTACAAGGCGCACGGCTACCAGTTCCTGGTGCTCTCCGACCACAACGTCTTCACCGACCCGGCCACGCTGGCGGCGGTGATGGACACGGGGTTCCTGCTGGTGCCAGGGGAGGAGGTGACCACCAGCTGGCAGGGGGCGGGGCGCCGGGCCGAGGTGCACGTGAACGCCCTGGCGGTGCGGGGAGTGATCCCGCCGCTGAAGGATTCAACGCTGCTGGGGACGGTGCAGCGCACCGTGACGCGCATCCGCGAGGCGCAGGCGGTGCCGCACCTCAACCACCCCAACTTCGTATGGAGCCTGGACACGGCCACGCTGGCGCAGCTGCGGGGGGACCGGCTGATCGAGATCTACAACGGCCATCCCACGGTGCATAACACCGGCGGCGGCGGCTGGCCGGGGATGGAGGAGGCGTGGGACCACCTGCTGACCGGCGGGAAGGTGATCTACGGGATCGCGGTGGACGACGCGCACTACTTCCAGGGGGAGTTTGCCGCCTCCCGCCCCAACCCCGGGCGTGGGTGGGTGGTGGTGCGGGCGCCTCGGCTGGAGACGGCGGCGCTGATGACGGCGCTGGAGGCGGGGCACTTCTATGCCAGCACCGGGGTGGTGCTGGAGGACGTGGTGGGCACCGACAGCACGCTGGCGGTGCGGATCGCGCCGCAGGGGAACTTCAAGTACACGACCACCTTCATTGGCGACGGGGGGCGGGTGCTGGCCACCGACGCCTCGCTGACGCCGACGTACCGGCTGACGGGGCGGGAGCGGTACGTGCGGGCGCGAGTGACGGACTCGATGGGGAAGCAGGCGTGGGTGCAGCCGCTGTTCACGACGCGGTACCGGTCGGTCCGGTGAGGGGAGACTTGTTGATTGTTGTTTCTCAGCTATGATGGGCTGATGGAACACGTCGGCGGGATGGGGAGGCAGGGGTGGTGGCTGGGCGGGCCTGGGCGCATGGCGCGCGCGGGGCGGCGGTTGGTGGGTGCCCGGGTGGCGGGTGTGGCGCTGGCGGGGCTGGTGGGGCTGGTGCCTACGGGTGCCCATGGGCAGGCGGGTGTGGCGGTGAGGCAGCTGCACGGCGTGGTGCAGGCCGCTGCACACACTGGCGGCATGATGGCAATTGGTGACGCAGAAGTGATTGTAGACTGGCGCAATAATGACGCGTTGATAGCACGAAACGTTCGTACGGATGCCAGGGGGCGATTCACCCTCCGCGACCTCCCCCCCCGCGCCGTCCGCCTCACGGTGCGCGCCTTGGGGTATGCCCCCGTCACCCGGACGATGGACCTCGAGGAGGCCGACCGGCTGGTGACGATCACCCTCACCCCCACCGCCACGGCGCTGGCGGCGGTGGCGGTGCGGGGGGATACCGTGGCCGAGCGGCTGGCGCGGGTGGCGGCCACCTCCACGCTGGACGCCGAGGCCTTGGCGGCGGTGCGGGGGCAGACGCTGGGGGAGAGCATCAAGCATCTGCCCGGGGTGGCGCTCATCCAGTTTGGGCCGGCGGTGGCCAAGCCGGTCATTCGGGGGCTGAATTCGCAGCGGGTGCTGGTGATGAACGGCGGGATCCGGCAGGAGGACCAGCAGTGGGGGACCGAGCACGCCCCCAACATCGACAGCTTTGACGCCGAAGCCGTGACGGTGGTGCGGGGGGCGGCCACGGTGCTGTACGGCCCGGATGCGCTGGGGGGGGTCATGCGGGTGGACCACGCGCCGGTCCCCACCGGGGGGCCGGTGCGCGGCGAGGTGGCGGCCAACCTGTTCAGCAACTCGCGGCAGGGGGCGCTGTCGGTGGGAGCGGCGGGGTTCACCACCCGCGTCCCCGGCGCGCGCGAGGGGGTGGGGGTGCGGTTGCGGCTCACCGGACGGGTGGCGGGCACGGCCACCGCCCCGGACTATGCGCTGGCCAACACTGGCTTCCGGGAGCTCAACGGGGCGGTGGCGGTGGGGGTCACGCGGGGGTGGGGGCACAGCGAGCTGCTGGTGTCGCGGTTCGGCACCGCGCTGGGGGTGCTGTCGCAGGCGCATGCGGGGAATGCCGCCGACCTGGAGCGGGCGATGACCACGCCGCCGCGCGACTCGGGGTTCACCTACGCCATCGGGCGCCCCGACCAGGCGGTGGCGCACACCACGGCGCGGTGGCGCACGGTGCTGCCGCTGGCGCGGGCCGGGGAGCTGGAGGTGGTGTACGGCTTCCAGTACAACCATCGCCGCGAGTATGACGCGCACGGGCCGCTGCGCACCCGCAACGTGCCGGCCTTCCACCTCAAGCTGTTCACCAACCAGCTGGACGTGCGGCTGGCGCATCCGCGGTGGCGGGGGTGGCGGGGGACGGTGGGGACGAGCGCGATGGTGCAGGGGAACCAGACCTTGGGGAAGGGGTTCCTGATCCCCGGCTACGACCAGTGGCAGGGGGCGGTGTACGCGCAGGAGGAGCTGGGGGTGGGGCGGCTGTCGGTGACGACCGGGGTGCGGGGGGACGTGATCACGCAGACCACGCTGCCGTACGCCGACCTGGGGATCCGGAGCCCGGCGGAGACGCGGCGGTGGCGGGACCTGTCGGGGTCGGTGGGGGCGGCGTACCTGCTGGCCGACGGGTTGGACGTGAGCCTGCGGGTGGCGCGGGCGTGGCGACCGCCCACGGTGAACGAGCGGGCGGCGCAGGGGGTGCATCACGGTACGGCGCAGTACGAGCTGGGGGACCTGTCGCTCGGGGCGGAGCGGTCCACCGGGGTGGAGGGGGCGGTGCGCTACCACGGGGCGCGGGTGGAGCTGGATGTGGCGGCGTACCGCAACCGGATTGACGGGTTCATCTACCTGCAGCCGACGGCGCCGGTGGTCACGCTGCGGGGGGCGTTTCCGGCGTTCCGGTATGCGGC